>CAZIWA010000305.1:0-1560 GCA_964542875.1 uncultured Phycisphaeraceae bacterium | reverse complement strand
TACACCAGCGGCTTCATCGTCGATCCCGGCATGTACTGCATCTGCACAGGCCGGTTGATCCACGTCTGGTTGAGCTGGTCCCCAAACACCGCTTCCCGGGATTCCTTCACCACCCGGCGCTTCATCGAAGGCATGCTCACCGCGGCCAGCACGTCTCCCGACGCGATATCCAGCACCACCACGCTCCCGTTGAGCGCCTCGCCAAACTGCGGGCGGAGCTCATTGGCCTCCGGGTCCTTGGCGTGAAACGGCTGCAGCCGCATCAGCCCCGTGGTCGTGTTCGCCAGGTCCGAAGCATTCCCCGGTTCCATGATCGCCTGCACCCGCGCCTGCAGCGCGATATCCACCGTCAATCGGATGTCTTCCCCGGCGACCGGCTCGCGCCGCTCCACCTCGCCCGTTTCCAGGTTCTCCACCACGTTCCCGCGCATCCCCCGCAACTGGTCTTCCATGGATCTTTCGATCCCCATCTCCCCCACCAGGTCTTCCCCGGTGTACCCCCCCAGGTCCACCATCTGTTCCGGCGTTCCGAAATTACGTATGAACGGCCGCTCCTTTACCTCATCCGCATACACCTTGCGCAGCGACCCGATAATATGCGATCCCACCCCCTCCACCGTCATGTTCAACGGCGTCTCGCTGCGCAGCGGCGAAGGCAGATACGTCCGGTCCACGCTCACCTGCATCGTCTCCATCGGGTATTCCCGGCTTGAAGACTGCGTCACCTCCACATTCACCCACGCCGCCAGATCGTTGTAGATCGGCTTGTTCTTCCCATCGCGCATCCGGCTGCGCGCCTTCCCATCGGCGATCAACCGCTGAAACGTCAACACCGCCTGCGGGCTCAGCCCCCGCAGCATCACATGATTGGACCGCTGCTCTTCGATCTCCTTGGCCACATCGGCCAGGTCCACGGCTTCGTTGATCTCCGCTTCGCGTTTCTTTTTTTGCCGCATCCACACATACGTCGCCGTCGACATCACCCGCCCCTGTGTGTCGTACTTGATCCGGTCGATGTCATCCATCGACACCTTCCCCACATCGGCGACCGTCTTCCAGAACCGCTCCAACTGCGCGTCATACGTCGGCCGCACCGAGGCCACATACGCCTCGCGCTCCTCCGGGCTCAGCTCCCGCCAGCGTTCCATGTTCGCCCGCCGCGCATCCAGGTACGCGCGTGAATAGCTCCACGAGCCCGTAATCAGGCTGTACGGCACCGATAAATCCGAGCTGGGCCGGTCCACCGCCAGCAACCGCCCCTTGCGGTCATAGATCGGGCCCCGGATCGTCTGGATCAGGTACCGGTCGATCATCGCCGACTGCGCCCGCGCCCGGCTCTCTTCCCCATGCACCAGCGTCAGGTTCCCAAGCTGAAACAGCAGCAGGCACGCCATCGCCAATGAACAAAGCGCAAGCAAGAGCAGCCTGCGCACATACATGCTCGGAAACGCTTTACGAACACCTTCAAACATGAAAGTTTTTGACCAAGCGGCCTTGCCTGTCCTGAGCGCCAATCCGTTGGCGCCAATCAGCGCAAAACATTGTACCCGCCCCCCGCCC
>CAZIWA010000304.1:0-1568 GCA_964542875.1 uncultured Phycisphaeraceae bacterium | reverse complement strand
TTGATCGTGTTGGTGCTGGTATTCTGGCTGGTGCTTTTCTTGCTGCCCGACATCTAATTCTCCAGCGGTTTGAACATTGCGGTCCAGGCATGGCGATAGCCTTTGGCCCGGCACGCCCGTTCCCAACCCTTACGGCCCACGCCCATGATGGCGCGGCACCCGATCTGGCGTGCCCAATCGCAAAGGGCCGGTTCCATTTCGTCCAGAAGCTCTTTCAGATCGCCGCCGCCGTGGACCACGTTCAGCACCTTGCCGCGCGGGTAGAACCCCACCTCGGTGATGATGCAGCTATTGCGGCCGAACCACGCTTGATATGAGCCGTCCGCGATAAAGGCTTCCACGTCCTCTATCGTCTCAAGGCCGAGTGACTGTGCCAGCGCCGCTTCGATCATGGGGCGGCAGCGGGTCCACTCTTCCTGTGGGGTCAAAGCTGAATGCCAAGCCGCTTCAAAATCTGTCGCTGACCCGCCGAACGCTCCGGGAAGAACTTCAAATTCGATCCATCCGCACGCACGTCCACAGTGATGGATGGCGTCGTGCCGATCTTGGGAATGGTGAACCATGCGACAGCCGCCCCGTCTTCGTGTTCAAAGGTGATGCCTGCGGTTTCCGCCGGGCCGGTGATGTCGGAAATGGCGACCAGCTTCATAGCGCCGTCGCCGTGATTGTGCCGTCCGTGCCCACGGTGATGGACCACCGGGCGCCGTCTGTGTCGATCAGGATCAGCTTGTTGCGGCCCGGGTCGATCACGATATCGTCCGTCTTTTTGACGTTCTGGGCGTCGGCCTGGGCCAGGGTGTTGCGGGTCTGCGCCTCGTTGACCGGCTCATACGTCTGGCTGGGCCGAGGAAGATTGAGGCTCATCGTCTGCCGCCCTGCAACAGGTCGATACGCGGCACGCCGATGCGCCAGGACGTGTTCCGCGCGGCGTCAAACCGGACCCGGAACTGACGGCAGGTGAAGCGCAAATCCGTCTTCTTGCTCAGGGTGTAGGGCCCGGCGCTCCCCTCGGCTTCATCCGGATAGAATGTGGTTTTGAATGTGACCGTCACATCCCCAACAGTCTTGTCGTCCGGGTACAGCATGTTTCCGATCAGGACATTATCGCCCATGCCGATTTCGACAGGCCCACTTTCAAGCCACGGCATATCGGCGCCGGGATAGAGCGAGCCGACTTCATGCTCCCAGATTTTGCCGTCCACATCGACGCGAACCGGATAGCTCATCACGCCCGCATCCACGCCGCAGAGGCGCGGGATGTAGCCCACGGTCCAGTGGTTTTCGCGGAAATTCCAGATAACTTCCCGGTCGATTTCCGAACTGCCCGCGCTGGGGTAGCGCCACGTCACCTCGCCAAACTGTGCGTTGATATCGCAAGTGACCTTGCTGATCTGAAGTAGATTAAGGTTGGAATAGACCGCATCCCACACGTCGCACGGCAGGGGCTGGACGAAGCCGTTGTAAATCCAGAAGCCGGTCTTGCCCATCCATACGGCCTGCGCGTCCAGCGCGACACCGCAGTTGCGCGACACCGCCCCGCAGGCGTCACCGGCCTTCTGGAAGGAATA
>CAZIWA010000303.1:0-1574 GCA_964542875.1 uncultured Phycisphaeraceae bacterium | reverse complement strand
TTGATGGCGGCCCAGGTGTTCATGGCCATGGGGTTGGAGTAGTTGAGGAAGAGCATGTCTTTGTTGGCGACTTCGCGCATGTCTTTACAGAAGGCGAGGATCTGGTGGATGTTGCGCTGGCCGTACATGATGCCGCCGGCGCAGAGGGTGTCGCCGACGCATTGGTCGACGCCGTACTTGAGGGGGATGTCGATGTCGTAGGCGAAGGCTTCGAGGCCGCCGATGCGGGTGCAGTTGATGACGTAGTCAGCGCCTTCGAGGGCTTTGCGGCGGTTCATTTCTTTTTTGATGGTGGCGGGGAGCTTGTTGAACTTGATGTCTTTTTCGCAGAGCTGCTTGACCATGTCGAGGTTCTGCTCGGAAAGGTCATGGAATGCGAACTGGGTGTCTGCGAGCTGGGGGACGGCGACGATGTCGCGGAAGAGGCCGCGGGTGAAGCCGACGCTGCCGGCGCCGATGAATGCGATCTTGATAGGCATGTCAGAGGACTCCAGGGGTTTGTCAGAAAGTTTCGTAGATTGGAACCTCGGGAAAATGCTTCCCGAATGACCGGCACATAGTTTCGCCGGTGTATGATGGTGTGCAACATGGCAAAGGTTCGCAGACTCTTGGCAAAAAGTACCGCGTCGGAAGATGGCGGAACGGGTTTTGAAAACCCGTGCGAGCCGGCGATCGGGCCGATGGCGGTGGCTGCACCACGAGCCAGGCACTCCAGCGCGCGCTGGGATGAGAACGCTAAACGAGGCGCGGGGAAAGAATCGCCCGGGCTGCCGATGGTGTACCGGGTGGGGCACGTGCGGCCGGATGCCAAGACGTGGCCGACGCGGCGGCACAGCCACCCGGATTACCACGAGTTCATCATTGTGCTGACGGGGGCGATCCAGGTGCGCATCAAAGGGGAGCGACACCACGGCGAGCAGGGGCATGTGATGTTCTACCCCAAGGGCGTGGCGCATGAGGAGTATTCGGTGGGCGCGGGGCCGCTGGAGACGATTTTCATCGGTTGGCACGGGGATGAGATTGATTGCCAAGCGTGGCCGCTGGTGGCGCATGACAAGCGGGACCGGATTCAAACGCTGGCGCGATGGATGCTGGAGCTTTCAAGCCAGGCCGAGCCTGACCTGACGACGATGCAGGGGCTGATGATGGGCATCATCGCGGAGTTCACCGTGCGCGAGACGCATGAGGAAATTCAAGCGGTGGAGCGGGTGCGGCAGCACATGCAGGAGAACCTGGCCGGGTGCGTGCGGCTGGAAGACCTGGCGCGGGTGGCGCATATCTCGCGGACGCACTTTGTGCGGGTGTTCACCCGGGCGACGGGGACGACGCCGATGAAGTACCTGAGCCGGCTGCGGGTGGACCAGGCGAGGAACCTGATCCTGACGACGAAGCTGCCGATGAAGCAGATCGCACGGAGCGTGGGGTTTGCGGATGAGTTTCAGCTTTCGCGGGTGTTTAAGCGGGTGACGGGGAAGGCGCCGAGCAGCTATCGGTAAGAAAGGGATAAGGTACAAGGTACAAGGGATAAGTTGAGACAGGGTGAGGGGGCCTGGAGGGGGCATGACATTTTTTGG
>CAZIWA010000302.1:0-1640 GCA_964542875.1 uncultured Phycisphaeraceae bacterium | reverse complement strand
TGGAACAACTTCATCTGCGCCGGCCTCTTCTCGTGGAAAACCACCAAACTCGACCTCAAGCCCTTGGGCACCATCCACACACCGTGGGTTCCCACCCGCGGCTCACACGTCAACTGCGCCTTCTCCAACGACGCCAAATGGCTCTTCTACAACGACACCATCGACGGCCGCCCCCAGATCTGCCGCGTTCAAGTCGACCTGTAACGCTCTGGTGGGTCGGATGAGACGTCCTCGTCGTAATCCGACATCCCATTTCACGGCCGAAAATCAACCCCGCAAATCACCTGCGTCCTGTCTATTCGCTGAAAGCGATAAAAGGCAGGCCAGGGTACGCATGTACTCATGCCGACCCTGTGCTTAAACCATTAAAAACTCGTACACGTGCCCGCTTCCACGCCATCCAACCGGTAACAACGCACCTCCCTCGACCACCCCGGCGCACTTAAAAGTGTGGGTGCTCGCGGCTGGTTTCTGAACCTGCCCCGGAATCCCTCCTTCGCTTTCATCTTACGCCGGCCGAATTTCCTTAAAAATCCATATTGCAACCGGTTGTATTACCTGTATCCTAGGCTTCATACTCATTTCAATCCTTGCTGAAATTCACCCCGGAGGCTTCAATGAAAACCCAACGCGCGGGCTTTACCCTTGTGGAACTGCTGGTCGTCATCGCCATCGTCTCGGCCCTTGTCGCCATCCTCATCCCCTCGCTTGCCAGGGCCCGCAAATCCGCCCGGCTCGTCACCTGCGCAAGCACGCTCCGCCAATGGTCCTTGGTCTTAAACATCTACACCAATGACAACCGCCAGGCCTACCCCATCATGGGCACCCGGTTTTACATGATCTGGTACCCGCAGGATGGCGGCTATCCCAATCAGTACACCAGCGTCTGGCAAAGCTCCATGGAAAGCTACCTCGCCCCAGGCCTCCACAAATGCGCAGACTCCGGCTCCAGCCAGAACTGGGGCGGCGGCCCCTCCTCCTCCACCTGGAACTACTGGATGGACTACACCTACTACCCCTACCGCTACTACAGCGCACTCAACTACCAGGGTGACCCCGTCCCCGGCACCGGCATCGTCCCGCGCTCTCCACGCCGCACCGACGATACCCGCGACCAATACAACAACCGCGCCGTGGTCATGGCCGATGTCAACCGCTACTACCCCGTCGCCGGCGTGCCTTACATGACCAACCATCAAAGCGCCACAGGCATCTCCGGCCCCGGCCCATTCATCGGCGATCCGAACCAAACCCCTCCCATCGCCGTCAACGTCACCTACGTCGACGGCTCCCAGGAAGCCATCCTCGAAGAATCCCTGCGTAAAGACCGCTTCTACGGCGGAGGCATGGGCGGCGACACCGCCTGGACATTCCAATGGAAAGACTAAAGCCATCGGAAAATCCTGAAAATCCCCCTCGGCTCCCTCCTTCCCCCGGCTTTGCCTATGAACTCTGAGGGTAAGTCGGATGAGACGTCCTCGTCGTAATCCACCCCACGTTTCACAGCCGAAAATCAATTCTCCAGCAGCCGCCAAACGACGCCCAGGTCATTTTTCTCGACTTTATTCCCCAACCCCACCCCCAGCCCAGGGTAAAAGCATTTGTCGATTTCCCACGCGCCCGGGTGACCGGGTGACGGG
>CAZIWA010000301.1:0-1722 GCA_964542875.1 uncultured Phycisphaeraceae bacterium | reverse complement strand
CCCATCCCCAGTTCCTGGTCATCCGGGTGGGGTCCGACAACAAGCACATTGGCCATAACTACTCCCGAAGCGAAACAGGTGGGTCCAGTATTTCACGCATCATCACGGCGCGCCGAAGGTCCATCGCCGTCACCGTGCGCGTGATATTAGGCGCTTGCGCCGGTCCACGCGCAGACGCGGGCGTCCCCTGTGGGGATTTCGCCTGTGCAACGCGCGCGCGTTGAAGTTCCTGCTGTTCGTCATGCTCGCGCTCATAGCTCTGCGGCAATGCCGAAACCGCTGGCTGGGGCTTTGGGCGGGGTTGCGTCGGCTTCTTTGGCTGTGCTTTGGGCACCGCCGGCTGATTGGCCTGCGCCGGGCGCTGATTAGGCAAATTGGTGGGTAGATTCTTCGCCGTCTGCGTCGGCAGCGGCCTGGGTTCCTGCATCCTGCCGGACGCCTGGGTTGGCGCACTCATCTGGCCGGGCCGCTGCTGCGCCGCTCTCTCGCCCTGCTGCCCAAGTGCCGCGCGCTTCTCCCGTAGTCTTTCCGCCCGTTGGGCAAACTGCTCTCTTGCAGAAACACTTTCCTTCGGCGGAGTCTGCGCCTGCTCCATCTCCTGGTCCGGCGATTCCTGGTCAAAATTCGCCTCAAGAGCTTTGGTCAGTTTTTCTTTATAGGAATGAAATATATTTTCTGGTTCTTGCTTCGTATTTGCAGACAGCGAGTCGTCGGACCCCATCCCCGCCTGCTGCTGCGCGCGCGCATTGGCTTCCCGGATCTGATTGATCACCCACCGCCCGATGACGAAAATCACAAACGCGATGATGATGTAGCCAGGCTGGATCGCTGCCAATGTAATCGGATAACCCATGCCCACATCTTAGCTCAGATATTTCCCCCCGCCCGCAAAACCCGCACAACGCAACGCCCACTCGACTCTGACCGGACCCTAAACCCCAAACCTCAACCCCGGCTCCTTCTTCCTTCATCCCCCCGGCCGAATCTGAAACACCGGCCGCTCTCCCGCTTCTCCAACCAGATTCTTCACCCGCACCCCATACACCGGCTCCAGCACATCCGCGCGCATTACGTCCTGCCATGGCCCGGCCTTCACCAGTCGCCCTTGATCCATCAGCCACACATCATCCGCATATGCCGCGGCCAGATTCAGATCATGCAGCACCACCAGCACCGCCACGCCGGACTTCGCCAGCCGGGCCTGCTCCTGCATGATGTGTTGCGCGTGTTTCAGGTCCATCGCGCTCCCGGGTTCATCCAGCAGCAGCACCCTCCCATCGCGCGCCATCTGCACCATGGCCCGGGCGAACATCACCATCTGTTGCTGTCCGCCTGAGAGCTGGCTCACCAGCCGGTCTGCCAGATCGCTGATCCCACACGCTGCCAGCGCATCCTCCACATGTTCGCTTGAAGCCGGACGGGAAAACCCGCCCATGGCCACCACCTCACGCACGGTGAACGCAAACACCACCCCGGACCGTTGCGGCACATAAGCCACCTTGCGTGCCCGGGCGACATGGCTCAACCCGGACACCGGTGTTCCTTCGATTTTCACGCTCCCCTCCGATGGCGCGATCAGCCCCAGCATCAGCCGCATCAGAGTCGACTTCCCCGCCGCATTGGGCCCAATCAGCGCCGTCAGCCTTCCGCCCCTCAACTCTGCATTCACATCACGCACCACCGGCCGCCCGCTCTGATAAGCAAACGACACACCGGCAAGCT
>CAZIWA010000300.1:0-1758 GCA_964542875.1 uncultured Phycisphaeraceae bacterium | reverse complement strand
CCCGAAACCCGAAAAGGCCGCAGGCCTCTCCGAACTCTTCACCCGCACCCCGAACCCAAAACCTGGAACCCCCTCCCCTCTCCCCAACACACACTCTTCTGGTAAACTCCCCAGACCATGTTCTCAACACTCTCAGACAAATTCACAGACGCGTTCCGGAAACTCTCCGGCCAGGCCAATATCTCCGAATCCAACGTCAAGGAAGCGATGCAGGATGTGCGCGCCGCCCTCCTTGAAGCAGACGTCCACTACGACGTCGTGGAGAAATTCTGCGCCGCAACCCTCGAAAAATCACTCGGCGCCGACGTCCTCAAAAGCGTCAAACCCGGCCAGCAGATGATCAAGCTGGTCTACGATCAACTCGTTGACCTCATGGGCAACAAAGACGATCAGGCCGGCATCATGTTCGTCACCCCTGGCCCCACCATCATCATGATGTGCGGCCTCCAGGGCTCCGGCAAAACCACCACCTGTGGCAAGCTCGCCGCCAAGCTCAAACAGCAAGGCAAAAACGTCATGCTCTGCGCCGCTGACCTCCAGCGCCCCGCAGCCGTCACGCAGCTCCAGGTCCTCTCCGAACAAGTCTCCCAAATGGGTGGCGGCGGACAGATCTACTTCTACTCCGAACCCGACAAAATCGCCGAATACGGCAAAGCCGTCGGCGTCGCCCCCAAAGTCTGCAAAAACGCACTCGCCGCCGCCAAATCCAAAGGCGCTGACGTCCTCATCCTCGACACCGCAGGCCGCCTCCACATCAATGACACCCTCATGGATGAGTTGAAGCAGGTCAACACCGCCCTCAACCCCCATCAGATCTACCTCGTCATCGACGCCATGACCGGCCAGGACGCCGTCAACTCCGCCAAAGCCTTCAATCAACAACTCGAACTCGACGGCATCATCCTCACCAAGTTCGACTCCGACACCCGAGGCGGCGCCGCCCTCTCCGTCAAAACCATCACCGGCAAACCCATCAAATACATCGGCGTCGGCGAAAAACTCGACGCCATCGAAGAATTCCACGCAGACCGCATCGCCTCCCGCATCCTCGGCATGGGCGACGTCGTCTCCCTCGTCGAAAAAGCCCAGGCCCAGGTCTCCGAAGCCGAAGCCCAGGAAATCACCAACAAAATGGCCGAGGGCACGCTCACCCTCGACGACTTCCTCTCCCAGCTCCGCAAAATCCGCGCCATGGGCCCCATGAAAAACCTCCTGGGCCTCCTCCCCGGCATCGGCACCCAGCTCCAGGGCATGGACATCGACGAACGCCAGATCGATCGCACCGAAGCCATCATCAAGTCGATGACCACCAAGGAACGCAAACAGCCCGCCATCCTCGACAACGGCCGCCGCCGCCGCATCTCCAAAGGCTCCGGCACCCATCAGGAAGACGTCAGCCGCCTCGTCAAAGGCTTCACCCTCGTCAGCCAGGCCAGCAAGCAAATCGCCTCCCAGGGCATGCTCAGCCGTCTCAAATCCATGGCGGGCATGAGCCCCGCTCAAATGCAGGCCATGGTCAAATCCGGTCCCCCGAAACTCGAAGCCGCCAAACCCAAATTCAAAATCCGCAAACGCAAGTAACCCCACCCATCCGCCTCAACTCAACCCAACTCCCCTCAAGACGGGCCCCAAAAAGGCCCGTCTTGTCATATTCCCCCCACCCGCCCCCACCCCCCCCACCCTCTGAAACTCCCTCCGACCCAGGTAAAAGCATTTGGGGTATTTGTCGGCACATGCACCCGGGGTATCGGGTTTTCG
>CAZIWA010000299.1:0-1848 GCA_964542875.1 uncultured Phycisphaeraceae bacterium | reverse complement strand
GTGCGACCGGCATTTTCTGCGCCCCAGCGGGGCGACCGGTTGTAGCCGGGGGTCAGCGAGTCTTCGAGCTTCGAGCGCAGCCCCTGGTCAAGCTCATTTGATTGTTTCTTGTTCTTCAGCACCCTCGATGGGTGCTGAAGAATCTCTTTTCTGTATTAACGCCAAAGTCCCATTTTTATTCTTTCTTTTCCGCCTTCGCCCCTGGAAGGGTCGCACTTACCAGCGTCATATCTCAACACGTCAATCACAACTCAAACCAGCGCCCCGGTTTCACAGCCGGCGCATCCCGCTGAACTCACAAGCCACAGCCCCACACCCTCAAAAAACCATCTGCATATTTCTTCGCCTCCCCCCATCCAACCGGGTATCCTTATTGCCAAGTTCCTCTCAGATCAGTTCCTTCATCCCTTCTCTGCCAGTGCAATGACCCTCGACTACCCCACGCTCTTGATCGTTTCCTGCATCATCACCGCCATCCTTGCGGGCGCGCAGCTCATCGTTTGGTGGACCAACCGCGAAATCGCCGCCATGGGCTACTGGTTCGTCAGCAACCTTTTCACCCTGGCCATCTTCCTCCTCTACCCCATCGTCACCGAACTTCCCGATGAGAAATTTATCGCACTCATCGCCACCACCCTCTCGTGCGCCTCTTTCATGACCAACTGGGCCGGCGTACGCGTCTTTGCCTCCAAAGCGCCTTTCGCCCGCTCCGCCCTGGTTTTTATCGGCCTCTACATCCTCGCCGCCGCCGTCACGCTGTTGATCATTCGCCCCAACAACGCCCCCAGCACCGCCATCTACGCCCGCGTGATCTTCCAGTCCCCCATGATGGCCATCATCTCGCTCCTCACCGCCTACGAGCTCTACCGTCTTCCCGCCAAGCTCAAAGACCCCGCCGTCGCCTGCGTCACCCTTTTGTTTTTCTTTGAGGGCCTCTTCTTCCTTGCCCGCGCCGCCGTCTCCATCAAAATCCTTATTGATGGCAGCGCCACCCAGCCCTCCTACTTCATCTTCTCCATCTCCTTCCTCCAGTTCGCCACTTTCCTCATCGCCCTGAACATCGGCTTCCTGGTCATGACCACCACCCGCCTGCAGGCGCAGCTCCGCCGCCAGGCCGCCACCGACGCCCTCACCGGCGTCCCCAACCGCCGCGCCTTCGCCGAACGCGCCGAACTCGAGTTCAAACGCAGCCGCCGCAGCGGCTCACCCATGAGCATCGTCCTCATCGACCTCGACCACTTCAAAAAAATCAACGACACCCATGGACACCTCGGCGGCGACGCCGTCCTCAAGTCCGTCTCCGCAAAGCTCGCCGGCAGCATGCGCTGCACAGACCTCTTCTGCCGCTGGGGCGGCGAAGAATTCTGCGCGCTCCTCCCCGACACCACCGCCGAAGGCGCACAAGTCCTGCTTGAACGCCTCCGCGCCCAGGTCTCCACCCTCACCTTCGAACACGAAGGCCACCCCGTCGCCGCCACCATCAGCGTCGGCATCGCCCAGATCTCACTTCAGGACAATTCCCTCGACGACATCATCTCCCGCGCCGACCAAGCCCTCTACTCCGCCAAAAATGCCGGCCGCAACCGCGTCGCCGTCCAACCCCCCCAATCCATCCCCTCCGCCCTCATCCCCGCCGTCTAACGCATCACGCACCAACTCCTCTTCAGACTGACTCTTCACTTTAAAATCGCAAATTTCAATTTATAAATTCTTCGCAATTTTCTCATCCAGCATCCGATACATCAGCGCCAGATACACCCCCGACACCGGCGCCATCTTCCTGGGCTCAAAGGGAATATCCACCACCGACGCATCCATCGGCCACTTCTGCTCCAGCACCATCAGCGC
>CAZIWA010000298.1:0-1852 GCA_964542875.1 uncultured Phycisphaeraceae bacterium | reverse complement strand
CGATTCCCACTTTCCCCCTGCTTCCGGGCAGCCCAAATCAAGAATAAAACCCCCGTCCACCCGGGCGCGTTGTCGTTTAACAACCCCGCCCTGAATCCAAAAATCGTCCCCCTGGGACGCGCCTTTTCACATTCATAAATAAAGAACAAATCATGACCGCCCATACCTACACCACCGCTCTCACCCAGATCCTGCAGGACCCCGACTACCTGGCCAACATCCAATGGGGCAAGCCCCGCGACGGCCACACCGAAGGAACCATCAAAGCCCACATCGATGAGCTCCTCGGCAACCTGCAAGCCTTGAAGCCAAAGCTAAAACCTGGCGAGGAGGAAAAACTCCTCCTGCTCATCCACACCCACGACACCTTCAAAGCCAAGTGCAACCCCGGTGTCCCCATCGAGCACCCCGACAGCCACGCTTCGCTGGGCCGGGCATTTCTCGCCCGTTTCTGCGATGACAAAGACCTGCTCGCCATGGCTCAGTTCCATGACGAATCCTTTGCCCTTTACCGCCAATTCAACTCCAAGGGCTCTTTCAATCAGGCCCGCGCGCAAAAACTTATCGCCACCATCCAGGACTGGGACCTCTTCACCCTTTTCCTCATCATCGACGGCTCCACGGAAGCCAAATCCAGAGACCACCTCCTCTGGTTCTTCGATCACCTCGCCCCACGCATCCAGACCCGCATCACCAGCGCAGACATCCTCTAAAACCACCACCAGCACCCACCTCAAACGCGGCGTCAGATGCGCATTACAACCCCTCCACCAATCCTCTTAATCATCCTCAATCCTCTTAATCCCGGTCAAAAAACTCTTCTCCCCGCCACACCCACCCCTAAACCCGATATCCTATAAGGCCTGATTTTCAAGGAACCCACCATGCCCACCCTCCCCATGCCCAAGCCCGAAATCCTCGCCCAGCTCCGCAAGGGCCTTTGCATTCCCGCACAGCCTCTCCCGCTGGACAACGACGGCAAGCTCAGCGAGCGCTACATGCGCGCGCTCACCCGCTACTACATCGCCGCCGGCTCAGGCGGCCTCGCCTGCGCCGTCCACTCCACCCAGTTTGAAATCCGCCTCCCCCAGCACAACCTGCTGCGCCCCATCCTCTCCATCGTCATCGATGAGCTCAAAAAGCTCGAACAATCCTCCGGCAAAACCCTCGTCAAGGTCTCCGGCGTCGTCGGCAAGACCGAGCAGGCCGTCAAGGAAGCCCAGCAAGCCATCGAGCTCGGCTACGACATGGGCCTCCTCTCTCTGGGCGCAATGGCCAAGGCCTCCGATGACGAACTCATCGCCCACTGCAAGGAAGTCTCCAAGCACATCCCCATCGTCGGCTTCTACCTCCAGCCCTCCGTCGGCGGCCGCATCCTCCCCGCCTCCTTCTGGCGCCGCTTTGCCGAAATCGAAAACGTCGTCGCCATCAAGATGGCCCCCTTCAACCGCTACCAGACCATCGACGTCGTCCGCGCCGTCGCTGAAGCCGGCCGCGCCCTCAAGCTCCCCGGCAAGGAAGGCGGTTCCGACAACGGCATCGCCCTCTACACCGGCAACGACGACAACATCGTCTGCGATCTGCTCGGCGAATGGGTCTTCGAAGTCAACGGCAAGCCCATCACCCAGCGCATCATCGGCGGCCTCCTGGGCCACTGGGCCTGCTGGACCAAGCGCGCCGTCGAACTCCTCGAAAAATGCCAGTGGGCCAACACCTCCTCCGCCGCCGGCGCCTCGGGCGTCATCCCCTACGACCTCATGCTCCTGAACCGCCAGGTCACCGACATGAACGCCGCCATGTTCGACCCCGCCCACTCCTTCCACGGCTGCATCCCCGGCATGCACGAAGTCCT
>CAZIWA010000297.1:0-1893 GCA_964542875.1 uncultured Phycisphaeraceae bacterium | reverse complement strand
TTGTCCGAAAACTTGTTCCTTGTACCTTTTCCCTTATACCTTTCTGCATGTGCTGGATCATCACCCTCACCATCTTCGTCGTCGCCTTCTCCGCCTACTACGTCTATTGGGCCGCCACGCACCCGCCTGACGCCAAACTCGAAGTCATCGCAGGCGGCTGGTACATCGTCGCCATCGTCCTCTTCATCGGCATCATGCTCGGCCTCATCTGGCTCGTAAAAGCCGGTTGGTAAACCTCCGCCCCAAACCCCAGCAACACCCCTCCCCCATCTCCGTAAATCTCTTCAAAATCCGATCAATCTTTGGCAATAGCCCGCCTCTTCTCCCCTCCACATCTTCGCCCAACCCACTCGCCTTCAACCACCAAAAACCAAGCATGTAAATCCTGAAACATCTTGTTAATCGTGTAAAAAATCCCCTCCCTCCGACAACACCCTTCCTCCCCTCTTCAAAATCTGCCCAACCTTTGTAAGTCCGCCTCTTCCACTAAAAAAAACCGACTCGGGATCACTCCCGAGTCGGCCTGGACATACCTTTTTAATCAACGTTCAACTCACATGTTCAACTGGTCTTTACCCTTCTTGCCGCCCTGCTTGAGTTCCTTCTTCTCCTTGCGCTCATCCTTCTTCTCCTGGCGCATTTCTTTGCTCATCTCTTTGTCTTTGGGGCCGTCTTTCTTCCCTTCAAGGCTGTTCTTGTGCTCCTGCACTTGCGTCTTGAACTTTTCGCGCTGCTCAGGCGTCAGCACATCGGAGATCTGCGAAAACAGCGTCTCGAGTTTCGGCCGGTTCTTTTCCAGCGCCTTCTTCTGTTCCGTCAAGGTATCCACTTGAGATTTGTCGCCCGTCGCCTTGGCCTTTTCCACGGCCGATCGCAGGTCGTCCATCTTCACCCGGTTTTCCGCCTGGAACTGCACCACTTTGTCTTCGTGTGCCTTCACCAGGTCCTTGATCTTCGTTTCCTGGTCGGACGTCAGGTCCAGGTTCTTCAAAATCTTCTGAAGCGGGCCCATCTCGCCCTGCTTTTTATTCCCGCCGCCAAAGTCTTTGCCCTTGGGCGCGCTGCCCTCAGGCTTGGGCCCGGCCATGCCCGAATCCGTGCTCGCCGGCTTGGTCGTCGGCTCCTCGGCGAAAGCCGGCATAAAGGCCGACGCACTGGCGATAACCACAGCAAAAACACTCACTTGCATCAAAGTTCCACGCTTCATAAATCACCTGCCTTAAGTTCTATTTGGAGTGCATCAGCCCAAGTGGGCTCTCATGTTTGTACCAACGTACACACCCCCACGCTATTGCAATCTTAGCCTGTCTCCTCCCCCGTCCCAGCCTGAAAACGCCAGGATTTCCCGCTTCTTCAACTTATAAATCGTGAATTACAAATTATAAATTTCCCGCCCCCAACGCCCCCATTCGCCTCTCCCACCCCAATGCCCTAAAATATCCCGCTTGCCACCGCCCAGGCAACCCCGCCCAGGCTGCAGCCGCGAAACCAGACAGGAAACACCATGCCCGGCCCCACTAAAGAACAAGTCCTCGCACAGCTCCGCAAAGTCAACGACCCCGAACTCCACAAAGACCTCGTCACCCTCAACATGGTGAAAAACATCGCCCTCTGCGATGGCCTCGTCACCGTCACCGTCGAGCTCACCACCCCCGCCTGTCCCCTCAAAGACAAAATCAAAGCCGATGTCGTCGAAGCCGTCTCCGGTCTCCCCGATGTCACCAAGGTCGACGTCGAATTCACCGCCCAGGTTCGCGCCACCCCCCAGCAATCCGCCCAGAAGGACAACCCCCTTCCCCGCGTGAAAAACATCATCGCCGTCGGCGCCGGCAAAGGCGGCGTCGGCAAATCCACCGTCGCCGTCAACCTCGCCGTCGGCCTCGCCCGCGAAGG
>CAZIWA010000296.1:0-2033 GCA_964542875.1 uncultured Phycisphaeraceae bacterium | reverse complement strand
CGTGTAACCGTCAACGAAAAATCCCCCGTCTCCACCAGCAGTGAATCCGCCGCCCCGGGGCAGTCGCACGGGTTCCCGCAATCGGTTGACGCCACGATGCCCGTAATGTCCTCAAACTCCGTAAACATCCCGACCACAAGCGGGTTCATAGGCATGGCGGTCGGGCTGCCGCAACAACTTCCCAGGGGCACGCTCCCGGGTTGCAGAATGTCCAGCCGGTTTTCCTCGTCGGGGAAGCAGTTGCCTCCCGCGTAATACGCAGTCTCCAGCACCTTGAAAGCTTGCGCGTACACAGGCCACGACATGCCGGATGTGGTCCCCGTTGTGCTCACCATTCGGATGTACACGTAGTAGCCGTACACCCACCCGTCCGGCACGTCGGGAGGAACCGGGATCGAAAAGAACTCAAAACCGAAGTCGCCGGTAGAAGCGATGCTGCTGCTGGAAAAGGTCAGTGTCAGCGACGCACCGCCCAGGTCCTGCGCCAGTTGATTGGCCGAGACTGCATACGACCCCGTCCCCGATGAGGTGATCGCCCCAAAAGTGACTGTCACCGTATCGCCGCGCTTGTAGCAACATCCGGAATTGGGCTGTGGAATGCACGTGCTGCTGATCGCCTCAAGGTCAAGCCGAGGCCGGCATTTGCAGCAGCACCCGCGCGTCAGCACTCGGTTGTCATTGTTCATCCGAAGCTTGCCGCTTGCCGTCTTTTTGAGCGTGTAAACCATTATTCCTCCTCCTCGACGTCAGGAGGCGGGCAGTCTTCCGCAGCCGTCACTTCTATGTAGGGGCCAGATGTGGTGATGTAGAGCAGCCGGCCACCGGAGTCAAAACCCATGCCACGCTTGGCCATCATCAGCTTGCCGTTAGTGTCATTCCACCACACATCGGTCACCACGCTGATCGCAACGCCCACCCGGTCTCCGGACTCCCCCCGCGTCCGATCCCAGGACAAGACACCACCCGTAGTAGTGCCGCCAGCGTTCCCCAACTCGCTCATGCCCGGGCCGCCGATACCTTCACCCCGATCAAACAGATACCCGCCATCAACCGCAGGATCAGGCCAGATCAACACAAAGTGGCCGGGGGCGATATTGCTCCGAAAGTTGATCTCACGAAGATTGCCATCGCCGGTGCGCCCGCCAACAATCGTGATGCCAAACTGATTCACCTCTTCCCAGGAATACACATCATCGGCCGCCACCGTGATCTTGGCCACGATGAAATCCGCCCCGCCCCCTGCCTCGATCCAATACCGCTTCGCCCCGCTGGTGTCTTCCACCTCCCACATCGTCACGATCCGGTCAACCTTCAGGTTCTTGTTGCCGTTGTAGTCGTACGCCAGCGTAGACCCCACAGGCGGGTCCGCCTCGCCATCTGCCGCCACGCCCGTCCGGCCATCGGCTTTCTCCCCCAGCTCGTTCTCGCCGGTCGTCTCCATTTCCACCCACTCATACCCCCCGTCATCCGTCGCCGCCGCGGTGATCTTGGCAATGAAATGCTCCTTGCGCATCGTCGGTAAAAGAGCCTCATCAAACGCCAGCGTAAAACCCGTCCCAGGCGAAAACGACCCGATGAGCCCAAACCCAAACGCCCACGCCGTCCCATCCGCGGCTTGCTGCGCAATCGCATTAAGCCCCTCCCGGAACTCCGCCGACGTAACATCATCCCCTTGGTTGAATTGCACCAACCCGACTGAACCAGCCATCACCATCCCCCTTTGTTTGTACTAACACCACAGCGCCAAAACACTTCTTCCTCCCTCTCCCTTTGGGAGAGGGCCGGGGTGAGGGCCACCTTCAAATGCGAAAATGCACCAAATACCCAACACTTTGCTTCCCACCGCAATGTGTTTATCCGTTGTGCCCCCCAAACCCCCAGCCCACCCACACCTCAACCCCGACGCCATCATTATACAACTAAAAATCTATTTGTCTATAAAATAACAATAATTTAATCGGGTAATTCCTCAAAATCCCCCTGTCCCAGCGCCAAACCATACACCCGGTCCCAACACGATCACAGACACCCTC
>CAZIWA010000295.1:0-2033 GCA_964542875.1 uncultured Phycisphaeraceae bacterium | reverse complement strand
CATCCTCCGAAAACTCGCCTACGAACCCGGCGACGACGCAGATAAATGAGTTGGGATCGGGGTTCGGGGTTCGGGGTTCGGGGAAGAATAAAAGACAAAGCCACACTGCCAAACGAGCAAATCATGCCAACCTCTGAAACCCGATCCCCGAAACCCGAAACCCGAAACCCGATCCCCTGGTTCGACGCCCACCTGGATCTCCCCTACCTTGCCCTTCAAGGCCGCGACCTCCGCGTCCCCATCGAGCAGGCCACAGGCGGCGACCTCCCCGTTGCCCTCACCTTCCACAGCATGACGCAGGGCAACATCCGCTACGCCCTGGGCACCATCTTCATCAACCCCGGCATGCCCGAATCCCCCTACGGATACCAGGATTCCGCAGACACCCAGCGCGCTTATGACCGCAGCGTCACTCAGCTCAGGCTCTACCAGCAGTGGGAAGCGGACGGCATCATCCAGATCATCCGCAAGCCTGCCGACCTCCACGCCGCTTCCGACACCGGCCCCATCAAGCTCCTGATCCTCATGGAAGGCGCAGACGGCATCCGCACGCCCAACGAAGCCCAATGGTGGTTTGATCAGGGTCTGCGCGTCTGCTCCCTCACCTGGG
Organism: uncultured Phycisphaeraceae bacterium; assembly: GCA_964542875.1. Taxonomy (GTDB): domain Bacteria; phylum Planctomycetota; class Phycisphaerae; order Phycisphaerales; family Phycisphaeraceae; genus CAZGOM01. The sequence goes on along the minus strand of CAZIWA010000295.1, from coordinate 1,423 downwards.
TTCGCGGCACCGCTTACGCCTCCGGCGATGGCATGCCCACCGGCGACACCGGCCTCACCCCCGCCGGGCGGGACCTCGTCAAAGCCTTCGACTCCCTGGGCATCATCCACGACCTCTCCCACCTCTCCGACAAGTCCGCCGACGATCTTCTCTCCCTCTCCTCCAAACCCGTCATCGCCTCTCACTCCGCCAGCCGCACGCTCCAGGGCGACCCCGGACGCATGCGCCACATCTCCGACTCCCTCGCCAAAGAAGTCGCCCGCAGAAACGGCGTCATCGGCCTCCCCCTCTACACCCGCTTCCTCACCACCACCCCCGACGCCCGCGCCACCATCGCCCGCACCTGCGACCACATCGACCACCTGGCCTCCGTCACCGGCTCCCGCACCCACGTTGCCCTCGGCTCCGATCTTGACGGCGGCTTCTCCGGCAATGACCTCCCCCAAGGCATTCAATCCCCCTCCGACTACCCCAAAATCACCAACGAACTCGCCTCCCGCGGCTGGTCGCCAACCGACCTCTCAAACTTCCGGCACGCCAACTGGCTCCGCTTTTTTCAATCAAACCTCCACTGATTCCAAGCCCCAACCGCCCATCTCCTGCTCCCAGCCCCCACTTTCTATTGTTGTATCACGCAACCCTCGGTTATCCTCTCTAAGTCCTCCCTTTCATCACCTCTCCTCAAAATTCCAGGCGGCCCCATGCTTCACCACAAGCCCAAGGCATTCACACTCGTCGAACTCCTCGTCGTCGTCGCCATCACCGCGATGCTTCTGGCGGTCCTCCTGCCCACCCTCCAGAAAAGCCGCAACCTCACCCTCACCATGAAATGCGCCGCCAACCTCCGGCAAATCGCCGTCGCCGATGAGGCTTACCGCAACGACTGGTCCCGCTGGTTCGTCCCCATCTCCACTTACGTCCCCGCACTTGCCGCCTACACCGGCACCTCGCCGGACAACTACCTCTGGCAAGGCTACGGCAACAGCCACCGCAAATACCGCCAGGCCCACCCCTTCAAATGTCCGCTCGTCCAGATCGCCACCCCCTTCACCGGCCCCTACGAGCAAGGCATCATGAACATGACCTCAGGCGGCGTCTCCGACTACTCCCTCAACACCGCGCTCCACCTCGACGCCGTCTCCACCAACCAATACATCACCCGCCGCCGCGATACCCAACTCACCCACACACCCTCCGAAGTCCTCAATTTCGTCGACGCCCGAGGCGGCGCCACCCGCGTCGATTACTCCACCTTCAGCACCGACTTCCGCCACAACAACCTCAACACCCTCAACGCCGTCTATGTCGACGGCCACACCGTCTCCCACCAGTTCACCGGCTCCGTCGTCTCCTACGCCACCTTCAACCGAGGCGGCAACAACACCACCTGGTTCTCCGACCGCCCCTACTTCTGGTGGTAATC
>CAZIWA010000294.1:0-2124 GCA_964542875.1 uncultured Phycisphaeraceae bacterium | reverse complement strand
CGGTCTTGGCGTCGGTGATCCAGTGCCCCTGCGCCGGGCCGGAGATGCCGTAGGCATAGTTGAGCCCGGTGTTAAACCACTGCGGGCTGTTGGGTGCGCACATCTGGGTGAGCATCATGTAGGCGATTTCGTCGTAGAACGCCTGTGCGTCTTCCGCGCTGTCGAAGTAGCCGTGCGTCTCGCCCCACTGGCGCCAGCACCCGGCCAGGCGGTGGATCACCTGACCTGCGGACTTTTCCGGGCCCATCACGGGCTTGCCGGCTTCATCAAGAATCGGGTTGCCCGCAGCGTCCACCTGGGGTACGCCGGCCTTGCGGAAATACTTGCTGACCATGATGTCCGTGGCCAATTGAGACCATGTCGAAGGGACCTGAGCGTCCTTCATTTCAAACACCGTCGAGCCGTCCATGTTGGAGATCTTGCTCGAACGCTGTGTCCACTCCACCTGCGAGTAGACGTCTTGGCCAGCCTTGGTAAACCTGCGAGTAATTTTCATAGTTCAACTGCCTTTAACCTTAAACCCGTTTCCACCCTTTCCGCCGGCATCCATACCAGCGGCGCACATCTCTCTTGCCAGACTGATTTGGGCTTTGCACAAGCCCAAACCGTTAACCGGACCGTTAAATTGATTCGTTTAGTCGACTTTCGGCAGCACCAGACCCGTTTGGTTCTGATACTTGCCCTTCTTGTCCGCGTACGACACTTCGCACACTTGATCACCCCTGAGGAAGATCATCTGCGCAATGCCTTCGTTGGCGTAAATCTTGGCCGGAAGCGGGGTCGTATTGCTGATTTCGATCGTCACCTTGCCGCGCCATTCGGGTTCCAGCGGGGTCACGTTCACGATGATCCCGCAGCGCGCATAAGTGCTCTTGCCGACGCAGATCACCAGCACATCCCGGGGCACTTCGATCAACTCCACCGTCTCACATAGCGCAAAGCTGTTAGGCGGAATGATCACGTGGTCCTTACCGGTCACCTTGGTGTCGATGGTGATGAATGATTCATCCGTGAACTTCTTGGGGTCCACGATGGCCTGCCCACCCGTGGGCGAGACGTTCGTGAAAATCTTGAACAAGGTTCCGACTCGTACGTCATATCCGTAGCTGGACACGCCGTAGGAGATCTTTCCTTCACGCTTGACATTGTTTTCAAAAGGTTCGATCCGGACTTGCTCGCGGATCTGTTTGTCGGAAAGTACGCCCATTGCCCTGCAGCTCCTGTGGCCTCGCTTGGCCCAACCCATCACCTGAAAAAGAAACGAAAACAACTTCCTGACTGAAAATGCAATGCCATCCTTGGCGTTGCCGGTGCCTTGACTGCTGGGTCAAAGGGGTTGTCTAGTGCGTGGGTTATTATACCTGACAATACCCAAACAAACCTTGCATCTGCTTGGGTGGTTTTCCAGGTGGGACGGGCTTCCTCGCCCCGCACAAGGGCTTCTCAGCTTCCGATCCCACATGTACAAACCTAAGTCGCTCATCGCCAGCCATTTGCATCCCCATTGCGTCAGGCCGTCGAGGGCCTTCATGAATCGCTGACAAAGGCGACTTGCGGATAATACCACAACATCTAGTAGGTTCAATCCCTCTTTTGTCAATTTGTGGTGCCATTCTTCCGCTGGTTTCCCTAAACGCTTCTCTGACCATGCTTTAATGGTTGTACGATATTTTTTCCACCGCGCCAGCGGTCGGTTTCAAAGGACAACGCCACGACACCTTATCCACGAAACAGACCGGTTTTTATGCCCCCCTGTCGGCTGCTGTCCACTCCTGTCAACTAAGACATAAGCCAAGTTAAAATAATTACTTGCAATCAATCGAAGCAAGCATTTAATTGCATGCGTTTACTGCGAGACACCACGATCTGCCATTTCCCCTAGAGCCCCCTCAGAAACCCCCTGATGCTCGCTTTTTCTCCCCCATGCCTGCTGCCCCATACAAGCCCCCGGCTCCAGCTCTTAAATCCAACCTGCAATAAGCCATCGGCGGTCACACAAGATCTGCTGTTCACTTGCGTCGCAAGCCCGAGTAGAAACGTTTTTATTGGATTAAAACACTCTTGAAAACTGGAGTTCCCCACTTTTTGTGGACAGTGTGGGTGAAGCGTTATGCGGCCTCGAAC
>CAZIWA010000293.1:0-2137 GCA_964542875.1 uncultured Phycisphaeraceae bacterium | reverse complement strand
TGAAGATCACCGACACGGCGCCGGGCATCAAGGGTGCGACGGCGACCAACCAGCTCAAGGATGCGGAATGTGAAACCGGGCTGAAGGTGAAGGTTCCGCCGTTTATCGCGATCGGTGAGATCGTGCGCATCTCGACGGAGTCGAATGAATACCTGAGCCGCGCGAGCGGTTGAGGTTGGATGATCAAGGCAAGTAATCAAGTGACAAGCCCCGCGTGATGCGGGGCTTGTTGTTTTGGCGGCGTGGGAATAGAGTGATTGCGTGGCGGATGGTTTTTCCGAGGTGATTTTCCGAGGTGAATGATGGATTGGCGAAAGACTGCGGAGAAGTGTCACGGCGTTGGCGAGATGCTGGCGAACAAATTCAAGGGCTGGGGCTTAAAGCCGCGCCATGCCGTGTTGGCTGTTATTGCGGCCGTGGTGGTGGGCGTATCTGCGTATCAGTGGTGGCCGCAACCGGCGGAAGACGAAGTGGTGGCGCGGATCCAGAGCGGAGCTTGGTTTGATGAGGTGTATGTGGGGGGGCATTATGTCGGGCGAACGCCGCTGGCGCTAACCCGGTCGACTGTGGCGGGGCTTCATACCTCTTTGGGGGATGGGCAGGGAGCCCGGGTGGTGTTTGACACCAATTGGGGCGAGTGCTTTTTCATTTTCAACGAACGTGGACAGGAGAGAATCACTCTCAAACCGTTCTGGCCTTCGGCTTGGCGTTACCGGACTTATCCGACTCCGGAGGGGGATCGGGCGCTGCTAACGAGGAATGAGGGGTATTCAGGCCATGACTTGGGGAAAGAGCAGGGAGCCTACAAGAGCCGGAGGGGTTCCGGACAGGTGGTGTTGGCGTTTGATCAAGGATTTCCGTCATCTTCGCCCGGAAGCAAGGCCGTTGTCGATGTGCGGGTTACGAATGAATCCGGCAAGGACATCATGGGCACCGGCGCGAACATCCAACTGAGCTTTGCGCCTTTTGATGGCCGATGGGGTGTGGTGACCGATGGGGCAAAGACGGATGTGGAGGGTCTGGTGTGGGAGATCCCCAAGGGTAATGGGCTGGTCAAAGAACAATCCATGAGATGCCGCCCGGAGTTTCAGGCGCCGTTGCGAGCGGGGCTGTATCGCGTGCGTGCGCAGTACCTGGTGCGTGGGGCCGTGGCTGAAACTGTGGTGGGCGGGTCTGTGCCGGGGTACGGCGTGCTAGAGGTGCAATGATTGACGCTGGGATTGGCTCAAAGGGTGGGGGATCAGATAGAATCCTGGGACAATGTCGCACAAGCTTTATGACGAACTGGTTGATTTGTATCCGCTGGTCTCCCGGTTGGAAGACTATACGGATGAGGCGCGAAGGATTCGGCAGGCGGTGATGACCGGGCTTGCGGCGACAGCGCCCAAGACGGGGAAGCCGACATTGCTGGACATCGGCGTGGGCAATGGACATGTGCTTTCGCATCTGACGCCGTATTTCGCGGCGGAGGCGGCGGACCTTTCAGCGGGAATGCTGAAGCATTCGGAATCGGTGAATCCCGGGATTCCCCACCACCTGGGCGACATGCGCGATATGCGCGTGGGCAAGACGTTTGACGCGGTGCTGATCCACGATGCGATTCACTACATGACGACACCGGCGGACCTGGTGAAGGCGATGGTGACGGCACGGGAGCATCTGCGCACGGATGGGGTGGCGGTGTTCATGCCGTGTTATGTGAAAGAGACGTTTGTGAATCGGGATGTGTCGCATGCGTTGAGCAAGAGCGATCCGCCGGAGTTTACGTATGTGGCGCGGGCGTGGGACCCGAATCCCAAGGATGATTTGTACGAGTTGAAGTTTTATCTGTTCAGCCGGAAGAGCGGAGAACTCAAGGTGTATGAGGATGCGCACACACTGGCGTGCTATGCGGACAAGGTGTGGCGCGAATGCGTGAAGGCGGCAGGGTTTAAGGACCTGACGCCGGTGGGGATCGCCAAGAACGCGGCGGGCGCGCTGGTGACGCCGATTTATGTGGGAAGACGGGTCTAGGGTCTGGGGTCTAGGGTCTGGTCAGAAAAGAAACGGATGACTCAAGGAGTGTTGTTGCGGAGGTTTGAAGTCTTGGCGTGAGGGTGTCCGGCGGCGACCCTCACCCCTGCCCTCTCCCTGAGGG
>CAZIWA010000292.1:0-2141 GCA_964542875.1 uncultured Phycisphaeraceae bacterium | reverse complement strand
AGCGGTCGACGGTGTAGTCGGAGACCCAGAGGGAGTGGCAGCAGATTTCCTTGACACCCATGGCGGCCCAGCGGGGAATCCAGCGGTTGGCCATTTCATAGAGGGCGTGTTCACGGGGGAACTTGATGCCGTCGATCTCGGCGACTTCCTTGGAGATCTGGGGAATCCAGACGCGGGGGAGGATGGGGGATTGCTCGACTTTGTAGTGCTCACGGATTTTGTCATGTTCGCGGTCGAGGATGTCGGACCAGAGGTTGCGTTCGGCGTGTTTTTTGAGCCCGCTGTGGAGGAAGAGCATGTGCTTCCACACGGTTTGGCCTTTGTCGGTCATGTCGAAGCGGTGTTCATCGACGATGTGGAGGTAGTCTTCGCCCTGGGTAGTCTGGAGGATGGAGAGGACTTCGAGCATGGGCTCGTAGAGGCCGACGAGGATGCCCTGAGCGTGGGAGAGAAAGTCAAAGGCCTGAAGGGTGCCGACGCGGGGGAGGCGCTGGAAGCTGACACGTTTTGGCGGGCCCATGATGACGCCCATTTCAGCGCCGTAATAGTTGCAGGCGGTGGTGAAGTAGCCTTCTTTGGTGAGCTTGGGCGCGGGGGGGTTGCACTGGCCCTGAAAGATAAGGGTGTTGCCGTCGAGCGCGCCGCCGACTTCCCAGGTGGCTTCGTCGAAGAGGCGGTAGATTTTGCGTCCTTCGCCGAGTGCGAAGCGGTAGCGGTATTTGAAGCCGGCGAGGGTTTTGCCGCCGATGGTTTGCTTACTGGGTTCAAAGTCCAGGAAGAGGGTGTCCTGAACGGGTTCGTCGGGGAGGGAGAGGTCGACGATGTCGCAGAGGTATTCGTCGGTTTCTTCGGCGATCTGGGTGGGATGACCGGTGGCGATCATTTCGAGGGTGACGCCGCCGGTGGCGGTGGGGGTGGCGCTGACGAGTTCAAATTCGGTGTAGCTGAGGCCCTGGGGGGTGGCGAAGAAGGGACGCCATGCGCGTTTGCTGGTGCGGATGGGGACGCCGTCGATGCGGACTTGGCCGAGGCCTTTGAATTTGCCGGCTTTGGTGGAGGTGAGGTCGATTTCGATATTGCCGGCGAGCTTGATGACGTTGTTGGACTTGGCGTTGGTGGGGGCGGCGACAGGGTTCATGGGCGGAGTTCCGTAGATGGGATAACTTTTGTTATTACATTTGGCCTTGGAATACGCCGGATGTCAAGCGGGAAGAGGATTGGGAATTATGAATTACGAATTATGAATTATGAGTTGGGGAGAGGCGCGGAGGGGTTTGGATGTGGCTTTTTGTGGGGTGAGCGGGAGGTCGGGCTGATGCCCGGAGTCGTCGCTGGGGCTTGTGGCCAACGTGTTTTTTGGGGTGAGGAGGGAGAGGGGGTTTGGGTGGCGCGTGGCCCCGGCCACAGCACTGCTTCGGGCCGTGCTGTGCCACCCGAGGTGGTTGGCGATGAGGGGTGTGGAGGGATTTTTATTGGCGCAACGAGAGGGGACAGGTTCCTGAAGAAAGGGGGCCTGTCCCCGCGGAGGGTGGTTTCCGAAGCGAGGGATCAGATGCTGACGGCTTTGCCTTTGTAGAGGCCGATGCGGCCGGAGCCGGTGGTGGTTTCGCCGCAGCTGGCGCGGGCGATGACCTGGCCGGGGAGGTGCTTGCGGATGATGGGGCGGCTGGGCTGCTCGATCCGGTCTGCAATGTATGTGGCGGCGGCGCGGCTCATTTCTTCAACGGGGGCTTTGAAGACGGTGAGAGGGACTTCGAGGGCTGCGGCCTCGGGGAGGTCGTCAAAGCCGGCAAGGGCGATGTTCTTGGGAACGCTTAAGCCCATTTCCTTAAGCGCGTGGAAAGCGCCGATGGCGTAGTAGGTGTTGCAGGCGACGATGGCGTCGAACTGATCGGCGCGCTTGGCGAGCTTTTCCTTCACGAGGCGGTAGGCCAGCTCAATATCGCCGGTGACGCCACGGGGGGCGTCGATGACGAGGCGGTCGACTTCGGGGAGGTTGGATTCGCTAAGCGCCTTGCGGAAGCCGGCGTAGCGGTCGATGACGGAGGTGGCGCCGATGGCGTGGTCGATGTAGCCGATTTTCTTGCGGCCCTGGTTGATGACGTGCTTGGTGAGCTGGTACATGCCTTGTTCGTCAGCGG
>CAZIWA010000291.1:0-2144 GCA_964542875.1 uncultured Phycisphaeraceae bacterium | reverse complement strand
GCGTGCTCGCCCGCATCGCCTGCACCCGCAGCATCTGCTGCGCCAGTTCCTTGGCTGCGTCCGCGGCCTCCGCCTTCTGTTTGGCCCACCGCTTGCCCCCCAGCGTCGACAGAGGCGGGTGCCCATGGTGCCCCCCCACATACTTCTGCACCCGGTCGATTTCCGTCACCGGCACATGCAGCACCGCCTTCTCCGCAAACTCCAGCGTCATGTGCTCGCTGGACTGCTCCCCCCGCTTAAGCGTCTTCAGGCCTGAAAACCGTGCGATCCCATGGTCCACATGCACCACATAGTCACCCGGACTCAGTTCCAGAAAAGCATCGCTCGCCTTGGTCCCCACCGCCGCCGTCGCCAGCCGGCGAATCCGCCTGCGTGTGTGATACCTGTGAAACAACTCCTGATGCGGCACCAGCACCGTCGCCGGATACCGCCCATGATCCACCTTCAATTGCTTGTGCCGCACCGGCGCCGGCTTGGGCTCTTTGCGCCCATAGTGGTTCAGCAGCCGCTTCGTGCTCGGCTTGATCTTCCGTGCCTTCCCCAGTTCGGGCGCTTCATCGCTGCCGGGCTCCCCGCTCGTTCCGCGTGCCATGCTCTCATCCGCGTGAGCATGTCTGGTTTCCGGCGCAGTGCCCTGCGGCAGCACCTTGGGCAATTGCTCTTGCGACCCGGAACGCGCGTCGCTGGGCTCGGGACTCTCTTCCTTCTCAATCCACACAAACCCCCGATGCAGATACCCCACCTCAGCGCTGATCCGCCCCTTGCACGCCCCTTGCTCCGGATGCTTCGCAAAATGCTCTGTAAGCAATTCTCCGATCCGCTGCTTGTCTGAATCCTTCGGGCAAATCACCACCACTTTCGTATCCGCATCGTCAAACGCCAGGTGCACCAGTTCATCCACCGCCACCGCGCCTTCTTTGTCGAAGGTCATCAGCGTCTCCACCGGAAAATGGATCACCGGCGCATCGCCCGGCCCGCTGTTGGCGCTGTACTGATGCACCTCCACATGCGGCCGCGCCGAAAGCTCCTTAAACATCACGTTCGGCGGAAACACCCCCCGCGGATTCATCAACCTCTCAAAATACCCCCGCGCCTGCTCCGCCAATTCCAGCAGCTCCGCCATCACCACCACCGTGTCTTTCGGCAACAGCGCCAGCAGGCTCGTCGTCCGGTCATCGCTCAGCAGCGTCTGCGCGCTGGCCCCCACGATCTGCACTTTCGCCAGGCTCGCCCCGGACCCCAGCGTCGAGGTATCGATCCGTTTCAGCGAGTCCACATCATCGCCGAAGTAATCCACCCGTACCCCGCCGGACCCGCCCGCCTCCGTCCCATCCGACTGCAAACCTGCGGGAAGGTAGATATCCACGATGCCCCCGCGCACCGCATAGTCTCCGGGGTTTTCAATCCCATCCACCCGCTGGTACCCCGCGTTGGTCAGCCATTCCACCAGCTTCGCCGGCCCGAAATTCTGCCCGGGTTTTAGCGTCAGGCTCAGCCGCCCGATTTCCCCCGGCTCCGGCACGGACTGCATCAGCGCCTGCACCGGCGCTACCAGCACACCGGCTCTATCGCTGTCGCTTCCCCGCTCGCCTGCCGCAGGCCATTGATTCCACGCCAAACTCTCAATCACTTCCAGCCGCTCAGCCAGCAGTTCCAGGCTCACGTTCGTCTCGCCCGGCAGCACTTCCATCGCGCCAAACCGCTGCGCCTTCACCCTCAGTTCGCCGGATTCAAACAACTCCAGGTTGTCCAGCGCATCATCGGCATCATCCAGGTGCGCCACCACCAGCAACACGGGCCGGTTCAGCTTGATCGAAAGCAGCCCCGCCAGCAGCGTGCTGCTGGACCCCTGGCTCCCTTGAACAATGCAACGCCCCCGCTCATTGACCACATGGCCAATGGCTTCCAACTGCCCCGAATCAAAGATGGACCGCAACCATTCGCGCATAAAAAGCCGTCAAAGCACCTCATTCTACGCAATCCCCCGTCCACCGTTCTTCTCTTTCTGGGAGAGGACCGGCATACGGGCCAATACGGTTCAATTAAACCTTTGCATCCTCATCCCAAGTGCTGAAGGCACGGCCCTATTACAGCCAGGGTCGCAGCGCTTCTGAGCGCGTAGGCCCTGGTAAACATGCAAAAAC
>CAZIWA010000290.1:0-2179 GCA_964542875.1 uncultured Phycisphaeraceae bacterium | reverse complement strand
ACAAACACGTAGCCCGGGTAGAGCTTCTTGAGGGTGATCTTCTGCTTCCCGCCCTTGATCGTCTTCTGCTTTTCGGTCGGCACCAGGATCCGGTTCACCAGGTGGGTGAGCCCCTCGATCTTGATCTTGCGCAAAAGCGTGTTCCGGACCGAGTCTTCCTTGTTGGAAGCCACGCGAAGCACGAACCAATTCATTCCTTCATTCACCAGGGGCTCTTCGCCGCCTGCCGTTTGTTGATTTTTTTCTTCGGACATTTGGAAAGCTCCTTCATCTAGCTTTGAAACACCGGCTCCGCCCCAGAGGCTTGAGCCCGCGCGGACCGGAAATCAATTCATCAGGAACGTCTGCTGCATCCATGCAAACACGATGTCGATCACAAACAGGATCGCCGCCATCATGAACGTTCCCACGATCACGATCCAAGTTAACTTCACCGTGTCGCTGCGAGGCGGCCAGTTCACCTTCTTCATCTCGCCTTCGGTCTCAATGAGAAAGTCGACGATCGAAGGCTTGTTAAACAGTTGAAACAGCATAAAGCTCAGCACCAGCACCAGGCCGACCACAACGCCCACCAGCAGGTAGTACTTGTAAGCCAGCGAGGGCGATACCTTCGCGTCAAGCACGTTCCACAGCCATGCCGCGCCCGAAAGGAGAAGCATCGCCACGCCAAGCGCGGAGAGCCACCGTGTCATGCCAGCCTGATTCGGCTTGTAAATCTTCAAGGCCACTGCAAAATCCCCTTTGTACAAGGCCACAAGCGGTGTCCCGCCTGCGGCCTTTTCTTTCGCCAGAGTTGTTCAGTCAAGCGCGGGCGGGGGGAATCGAACCCACAACCTGCCGCTTTGGAGACGGCTGCTCTGCCAATTGAGCTACACCCGCGTGGACGGCGCCATTATAAGCGCCCTGCCGATCACTGCCAGCGCCCGGTTTGGCCCCGGGCTCTGACGCAATTTACTTGCGCTTGATCTTGTGCAGCGTGTGCTTGCGCAGACGGGGGCTGTACTTCTTGAACCCAGCCTTGAGCTTCTCAGGCACGCCGCCCTTGACGTTCACGGGGGTCCGGTAGTTCAGGTCACCCGTTTCGGTGCACTGGAGCCACACGTATTCAACTGCTTCGTTTTTCTTTGCCATGGCGAATCGTCCTTTACATGCACCCCTAGGTGCCAAGAGAATCTAAATCACTAACTTTCAGAAAAACAGGGCCACGGGGTTAGCCGAGGCCCTGCGAATGTTCAGACAAATCAGGCAAGGATCTTCGTCACGACGCCCGCGCCGACGGTGCGACCGCCTTCACGAACCGCGAAACGAACGCCTTCTTCCATAGCGACGGGCTTTTCACCCAGATCGATTTCCATCTGGATGTTGTCGCCGGGCATGCACATTTCCGCGCCACCCAGCAGCTTGATGCCGCCGGTGATGTCAGAGGTGCGGAAGAAGAACTGGGGCTTGTAACCGTTGAAGAACGGGGTGTGCCGGCCGCCTTCGTCCTTCGTCAGAACGTAGACTTCGGCGTTGAACTTGGTGTGGGGCTTGATCGAACCGGGCTTGCAGAGCACTTGGCCGCGTTCGATATCGTCCTTTTCCACACCGCGCAGGAGGCAACCGACGTTGTCGCCGGCCTGGCCCTGGTCCATCGTCTTCTGGAACATTTCCACGCCCGTGACGGTCGTGAGCTTGTTGTCCTTGCGAAGACCGACGATTTCAACGTTGTCGCCGACTTTGACCATGCCGCGTTCGATCAGACCGGTACCGACGGTACCACGGCCCTTGATCGAGAACACGTCTTCGATGCTCATCAGGAAGGGCTTGTCGGTTTCACGAACGGGTTCCGGCACGAAGGTGTCGATCGCGTTCATGAGTTCGCCGATGCACTTGGTCGCTTCCGGATCCTTGGGAGCGTTCAGGGCCTTGACGGCCGAGCCACGGACGATCGGGGTGCTGTCGCCGGGGAACTTGTACTTGTTGAGCAGGTCGCGGATTTCCATCTCGACCAGTTCGAGCATTTCAGGATCGTCAACAAGGTCAACCTTGTTGAGGAACACAACGATCGCGGGAACGTTGACCTGGCGAGCCAGGAGAACGTGTTCGCGGGTCTGGGGCATCGGGCCGTCAGCGGCCGACACAACCAGGATCGCGCCGTCCATCTGGGCGGCGCCGGTGATCATGTTCTTCACGTAGT
>CAZIWA010000289.1:0-2185 GCA_964542875.1 uncultured Phycisphaeraceae bacterium | reverse complement strand
TGCCCAAGCACCTGGACGAAAAGGTCGCCCGCCTCCACCTCGACCAGCTCGGCGTCAAGCTCACCAAGCTCTCCAAGCGCCAGGCCGATTACATCGGCGTCAGCGTCGACGGCCCCTACAAGGCCAACCACTACCGGTACTAAATCCAAACCGGTTCAAACCGCAGCAAATAACAAAACAGGGCGCCCGCAAGGGTGCCCTGTTTGTTTAAAGGCCCAAGCTCACCCCTGATTGCTCCCCAGGTTTTGACAGACACGACAAACGATCTTGCACCGCCACAAAAATGCAGCCAGCGCCTTGGTCCATTCGCTGAAAGCGATAAATAAGGTGGCCCGGGGTTGGCGCGTACTCGCGCTTGCCCCGGGTGATAAGCCGCTCATGTAATCTGATCGTTGCGTGCCCCTCGATGGGCACGTAAAGACTTTTCATCGGCATCACCGGAAGCATCTCTCACAAACTTAATTTTCAATACTTTTTTCAAATGCTTTCCTCCATAAAACAAGCAATCACGACCCTACTTTTTTACCCGCGCTATTTACAACAATACTCCTCATATTCCGCATGAATATTGCCAAATAAATTCATTGCCTGTAACATCGAAATTCCTATCGACAACGCGCATCTTACGCCTTAACATTCACTTAAGTTTGCTTTATTCATTTGCGGGTCTTGCCATCTCTCTGGAGTATTAAAAACATGACTTCACACCGCCATCAACGAGCATTCTCTCTGGTTGAACTCCTCGTGGTCATCGCCATCGTCGGCGTTCTCTTTTCCATGATGCTCCCGTCTTTAAGCCAATCGCGCAGGCTCGCTGAAAACCTCAAGTGCTCGTCCATCAGCCGTGGTTCAGCGGTCACCATGCTCAACTACCTCGACGACATGAAAGGCTTCATCCCGCCTCTGGCCACCGTGAATCCCGATGGCACCCTTCCTGCATGGGGCTACTACTACGGCACTTGGTATTCCTTCGTTCGCCCTTGGGTGTTGCTCGGCAAACCCAATGGCGATGGCACGTATCGCGGCGACGACGCCCGCCTCATGTGCTGCACCAGCAAAGTAAAAGGAACCTGGACCTACGGATACCCGTACTTTCTCTACGCCATGCCTTGGACGCTTCGGTATCGCGTTGCCGGAAATCCCACCACCAGTTGGCGTCTCGAAGAGCTCCGAAACCACGCCAACACCGGCATGTTCGTCGACAACGGCTCTTACGGCGATTCGATTTACTGGATGAGCGTGCCCGCCCAGTCCCAATACACCCGCATCGAGCCTTCCGGCATCATCTACACCGCACAGCACGATGCCCAGGGGTTTAACCAGGTCTTCCTCGATGGCCACTCGGAATTCGCCCGCACCACACCGGAAGAAAGCCTCGCGCAAAACTACGGCCCGCAAATCAAGCTCGCCCACAAAACCTTCCACGGCGTCACTTCCGCCGGCTACTTGGAATCCCACGGGAAGTACACCCCTTAACACTGCCCTGGTACCCACCCCCCCTGCTGCCCAGTAATTTCCAGAGGCCCGGCCCCAAAAGCCGGGCCTCTTCTATTTCCCTTTCTCTCGGCTCAGAACGCGAAACTCGCGATCCCAAGCCATTTCCCCCTCCTTCTGGCCAGACCCCAGACCCGAACCCCGGAACCCGAAAAGCCCGCAGGGCTCTCTTTGGCTCTTCACTTTTTCCTTGTACCTTTTACCTTTTGCCTTTCTTCCATTAAACTCCCCCCTCCGACATCCTGACCCAACGGCGAACCGTTGCTTGCACACATGCCTTTACCTTGGAGGGTGAGACCGGCATGACCCACGCAGCCCAATGGTTGAGTTCTGCACCTATCGGCAGGCTCATCGACAACGCAAAGTCCACAGGCCTTTTCACGTCCTCATCCGGCCCGCTCTACGTCGCCCGCGCCCCCGGCCGGCTCGACGTCATGGGCGGAATCGCCGACTACACCGGCTCCCTCGTCTGCGAAATGCCCCTGGCCAACGCCGCGGGTGTCATCGTCCAGGCCAGGACGGACGACAGCGTGGTCTGCCACAGCCGCCAGACCGGCCGCACGCTCAATCTCTCCGTCACCGCCCTGCAAAACCCCGACCCCGCCACCCTGCGCGACCTCGTCGGCCCACACGACAAATGGGCCCTCTACCTCGCCGGTTGCGTCTGGCACCTCCTCTCCCCCTCTCCAAC
>CAZIWA010000288.1:0-2209 GCA_964542875.1 uncultured Phycisphaeraceae bacterium | reverse complement strand
GGCCGCAGGCCTCTCCCCTTTACCGCGGAAATCCCCTCACATCCAGCACCATCACCCCCGGCTTCATCTCATTCTTCACCGGCGCATCCTTCGACGCATTCTCCACGTTCACGTGTTCCACCCGCACCCCTTTTTGCCCAAACACATCCAGCGCCAGCCACGCCAGATATTCAAAATCCTCTTCCTGCGACACCCACCCCAGCGTCCCCAATCCTGGCTTGCCCTGAATCTCCGACAGCGCCATCGGCACCATCCCGGCGCGCTCGGGCAGCCGCACCACGTAGTGATCCATCCGGGTTCCTTGAAACACGCTCTGCGCATCCGTCCGCCACACCGGGTGGGTCTCGCTCAGCGTCACCGCGATCCCGCCCGACACCACGCAAACGCCCAGCAACACCAGCCCCGGCGTCGCCAGCCGCGCCCGGCTCAGCACCAAGCCCACCACAGGCGCCATCAGCATGAACGACGGTGCCAGCAGCCGGCTGGACCACGGCTGCCACCGGATGATCGTAAAGAACGCCAGCAGCCCCAGCACCACCCCCAGCGTCCAATACAGCAACGGCCGATTCTCCCGGTTCCCCCGCACGCTCACCACCAAAAGCGCGCACGCCGCGCCCAATAGCAGATGCGCCGGGTTGGGCGCAGTGTCTTCATGAAACCGCATCGGGTAAAGCTGGAACGGGCGGCGGTCGAAGCTCGTCCCAGGATCATTCACATCCAGCCCAAGTGCCCCGTGCAGCCCGATCACCGCGCGCCCCAGCGCAACCGTCCCCCCCTCCCCAGGCGGTGCCATCTGCAGCGCCAGCGTCCTCACCACATTCGAAAACGTCACCATCGGCGAAATCCGCGCATTGCGCTGGTCATCCACCCCCGGCCCAAACGGCTTGCCGAACAACCCCACGTTCCGTCCGATAAACGCCCCATTGATCGCAAAAAACACCACCACAATCACCGCTGCCGCCACGGCCCGAATCTTTCCTGCCCCCTGTCCCTCAGGGAGAGGGGTGGGGTGGGGGCCGCCATCGCCCGCCATCGCACTTCCACTCCCCAGCATTCCTCGCACCACCCACGCCGCCAAGGCCACCGCAATCCCCACCCCCAGCAGATAGCTCGTCCCCTTCGTCAAACACGCCAGGCCCAGCGCCGCCCCCACCAGGGCCGCATCGCACGTCAGCCGGCCCCGGCCCGCCTGTCCCCCCTTCACCATCTCCAGGGTGAAGCACGCCGCGATCAGCAGCCAGGCGCCAGTCACCACATCCGTCTGCGGGCCCGACGCCTGCAGCGCCACAATGGGGATCGAAAGCACAAACACGCCCGCCATCACCTGCCCGCGTGCACGCGCGCCCATCAGTCCGGCAGACCGCATCGCCGCCAGCGCGCCAAACACATACCCCAGCCACTGCACGCAGTTCACAAACCGGTCGCCGCCGCCCAGCGCGTACGCGTGCAGCACCGCTTCTTCCGCAAACGGGTTCATCCACAGTTGCCGCAGAATATGCGAAGGGTAATGCGCCAGCGTCTGGTTCTGCAGCCAGTGCATCACCCGCGGCAAGTGATACGTCAACCCATCCCACACATTAGGCGGAGCCACCACCGCCACCACGCCCACCAGCCCCACAAACACCGCCCCCACTCCCGCCAGCACCAGCGTCACCGGGTCCCCGTCCATCCGGTCCCGCACCCATCCGCGCACCCGCAACCCGATCCCTGCCCGCTCCACTTTCAGGCTCCGCGCAAACACCGCCCCACACGCCGCCAGCCCCAAGCACCACACCCCCACCACCGCCCAGGGCGTAATCCATTTCCCTAGGCTCAGCGCCTCCAGCGACACCGACGCGTACACCCCCATCAGCGTCACCGCCACCAGCGCAGACCCCGTAAGCCCGCGCCCCGTCATCCGGCACAGGCCGGACCACAGCAGAAAAAAACACACAACCGGCAACAAAATCCACATCGCCGGAATTCTAACCCCAACTCGCACTTCCCTCTGAAACATCTAACATCTACCATCTGATATCTCACATCTCTCAGAAAGGCGCCCCATGTGGACCCACTGGATCGGCGAAGCCTGCGACCAACACCCCGACCCCATCTCCGGCGTCGGCATCACCCGCCTCACGTCGAGTGTCATCGTCAATAACAACATCTACTGCGAACAACCCTACACCTCCCCCTGCGGCGATTACATCGCCATGATCCGCTCCCCCTA
>CAZIWA010000287.1:0-2255 GCA_964542875.1 uncultured Phycisphaeraceae bacterium | reverse complement strand
AGGCGATGAAGCGGTGGAAGTAGGCGTTGGAGTCGCGCCAGCCGATGTATTCCAGGTCGTTCATGCCGGCGCCCTCGCGGGTGCCGCGGGCCTGGGCGAGGATGAGTTCACGGACGCCGCGGAGCTCGGGGTATTTGGTGAAGCTGGGGACGGCATCAAGCCGGGCGTCTGCGTAGTCGCTGAGGCGCTTTAAGATCTGCGCGTCGGTTTCGTGGGGGAAGTGGGGCCGGTAGAGGTCAAGGGTGAAGGCTGCGCGCTGGCGGACCTGAGGGGCGTTGGCGGAGGCGTAGCGTTTGGCTTCTTCGTACCAGGTTTGGGGTGACCACATGGCTGTTGACCTTTGGAGGCAGGAGGTGAAGGGATCGAGGGCAGAGTCGTTTAACAGGGGCGGGACGTTTAATCCGGCGTGCAAGTATACTTTTGAAAAGGCCGGAGATTGGACGCACGGAGGCGCTTTGAGTTCTGGCCTGAATAAGGATATGCCATGAAGAGCCTGTGGACGTGGGCCTTGATGCTTGTGGTGCTGGTGCTGGTGGGCCTGTTCCTGGCGCACAAAAGCTTCAACAGCGTGGCGGGGTGGGCGGGGCCGGGGGAAGGTGTGATCCGGTGGTCGATCAATATCGAGCACAGGTCGCGCGATCCGCAGCAGATCACCTGGCTGCATGACATCCGGCTGGCGGACTGCCTGTTTGAAACGCTGTTAAAGATTGAGCTGCCGTCACTTAAGACAGGGTCGGGGACGGCGGATGCCTGGACGGTGTCTGATGACAAGCTTGTCTACACCTACAAGATCCGGAAAGACGCCAAGTGGAGCAACGGCGACGATGTGGTGGCGGGGGACTTCATTTACGCGTGGAGGCGCATCCTGCTGCCCGACAGTGCGGGGGAATACGCCGAACTTTTTTATGACATCAAAGGGACGCGGGCGTTTTTCGACCGGCGCGCCAAGGCGCTGAAGGAGTACGCCAAGCTGCCGGAGGATGAAAAGACACAGGCCAAGGCAAGTGCGCTGTACAACGAGTCGCTGGCGGACTTTGAAAAGAACGTGGGCATTGTGGCGCTGGACAGCAAGACGCTGCAGGTGACGCTGGACCGGCCGGTGGCGTATTTCAATGAGCTGGTTTCGTTTACGCCGTTTGCGCCAAACCATACCAAGAGCATGGAGGCCAACAGCGAGCTGGTGCTGAGCTCGGGGATCATGCGGGTGAATGCGGACTACTTTAACGACCCGGAAAAGATGGTGACCAACGGGCCTTATTACCTGGAGTGGTACAAGTTCAAGGTGGGGTCGCGGCTGCCGGCGAATCCGCATTACTGGAACCGGAAGAACATGGGCAACAACGGGGTGCATGAGCGGATCATCGAAACACCTGCGGCGCTGCTGATGTACCGGCACGGGGACCTGGATTGGCTGCCGGAGCTGCCGAGCATCGGCGCGGTGGCGAGCGACCTGGTGTCGTCAGGCCGGACGGATGTGCATAAGGAACCGTGGGCGGGGACGTATTTCTACAACTTCAACTGCGGGCCAAAGCTGCCTTCGGGCGAGCCGAATCCGTTGGTGAACGTGAAGCTGAGGCAGGCGCTTTCGCTGGCGGTGGACCGGAAAGCGATCGTGGAGCAGGTGACGCGGATGCGTCAGCCGGTGGCGCGTACGTTTATCCCGCCTGGGGCGGTGATCGGGTATGTGCCGCCTGGCGAGGCGGGGTATGGGTTTGACGTGCCGCGGGCCAAGAAGCTGCTGGCGGAGGCTGGATACACCACGCCGGAATCGCTCAAGGGACTGACGATTTTGTTCAATTCCGGGCAGGGGCATGACCTGATCGCCCAGGCCATCCGGCGCATGTGGATGGACAACCTGGGGATTGATGTCTCCCTGGAAGCGCTGGACGTGAAGCAGTTCGGCAAGCGGCTGCGCGGGCATGAATTCGCGATCGCGCGCGCGACATGGATCGGCGATTACCCGGACCCGACGACGTTTTTGAACAAGCACAAGTCCGACGGCGAAAGCAACGACTGCGGGTACAAGAACCCGGAGTACGACAAGCTGCTGGCGGAAGCGGCGGTGACGCTGGACCCGGCGGCGCGGATGAAGAAACTGGAAGAGGCGGAAGCGATGTTTCTGCGCGACGCGCCGATCATGCCGATTTACCAGTCGATCAATATCCAGGTGTATGACGAGAAGAAATTAAAGAACGTGAATCCGAATATCTGGAATTTTCGGCGGGTGGAGTTTGTGGAGCCTGCGAGATGAAGAA
>CAZIWA010000286.1:0-2257 GCA_964542875.1 uncultured Phycisphaeraceae bacterium | reverse complement strand
TCGGCGGTGGTGATGGTGCTGGCCTCGGCGGAGTTGACGACGAGGATGCCTTTCTGGGTGGCGGTGACAATGTCGATGTTGTCGACGCCCACGCCGGCCCGGGCGATGATCTTGAGCCTGCCGGGGTTGGCCAGGACGGCCGCGGTGACGGTGACGCCGGAACGGACGATCATGGCGTCGTGGTCGCCGACGATCTTGGCGAGCTCTTCCTCGGTGAGGCCGGGCTTGTTGACCAGTTCCACATCGGCCTGGGATTTGAGGTAGGTGAGGCCTTCATCAGCGAGCTTGTCGGCGGCGAGGATCTTGAATTTGACTGGGTCGGTCATGGGGAGGTCCTTATGGGAATGGGAAGGGGTGTGGTGAGGGAAGAAAGAGCGGGTGTCGGGAGTGTGGTGTTTTATAAACGATTAAGGGCGACGGATTTTTTGTCCGCCGCCCTTTTGGATTGTTGTGCGCTTTGATTTGCGCTTGGTCGGGGGCGACGGTTATGCCGGGGGTGATGACACGGCGGATGATGACCATGAGCCGGCCATGGAGATACAGCGGCTGATGCGGGCCAGCGTGGAGGCTTTGCCAAGGAGGGCCAGGGTGTCGTTGATCGGCGGGCTGACCGTGGAACCGGAGACGGCGACACGGATGGGCTGCGCGACATCGCCCAGGCCTTTGCCTGTGTCAGCGGCGAACTTTTCCAGCGCGTCGTGGATGGGCTTGGGCTCAAAGGGGGTGACGGCTTCGAGCACTTCGATGAGCTGCACGAGGGTGCGCACGCCGGCGTTGTCGTTGGCGAGGAGGACCTTTTTGGCCGCCTTCATGTCGTATTCGATTTTGTCGTCTTCAAGGATGAAGAACTTGCCGTTGAGGGCGGCTTCTTCCAGGGTACGGCTGCGGGGGCGGTAAGCCTCGGCGAGGACTTTGAGCTTGGCGTCGTCGAACTTCTGGGTGTAAGCCGGGTGGAATGTCTCCAGGTGGGCCTTCCAGCGGGCGAAGAATTCGTCAGGGGTGAGCTTGACGATGGCTTCAGAGTTGAAGGCCAGGAGCTTGGCCCGGTCAAAGCGGGCGTTGGTTTTGCCGATGCGATCCAGGCCGAAGTTTTCGACGAAGAATTTGAGGTCGAAGCGTTCGATGTCGTTGCCGGCGGACCAGCCAAGGAGCGAGATGTAATTCAGGATCACGCTTTGGAGGTAGCCGGACTTTTTAAAGTCGTGAACGTCGATTTCGGGGAGGGTGACGCCGAGGGCGTCGCCGATGGGCTGGGCGATGGCGTTGTCGTCGCTCTTTTTGTCCAAGAAAGCGGTGACGTTTTCCAGGGTGGGCGCGGCGATGCCTTTTTCGTGGATGAAGTTGCGGAGCTTGACGGCGTCGCCGGCGTTGGCTTTGTTCCAGGCCTGGGCGGCGGCACGTGCGGCCTTGGCCTTGTCGCGCTTGCTCATCTTGGTGCTGTCGGGATTGAAGATGAGGGGCATGTGGCCGTAGTTGGGACGGGGGATGCCAAGGGCATCGAACATCGCCACATGCTTGGGCGTGTTCATCAGGTGTTCCTGGGCGCGCAGAACGTGGGTGACGCCCATGGTGGCGTCGTCGACGACGTTTGCGAAGTGGAAGGTGGGGAGGCCGCCTGCGGCTTCGGACTTCATGATGACGAAGTCTTCAAGCTCCGCGGCTTTGATGGTGACATCGCCGAGGATCATGTCCGCGACGGTGATGTCGGTGCCGGGCATCTTAAAGCGCCAGACGAAGGGCTTACCCTGGTCAATGAGAGATTTCTGCTCGGCTTCGGAACGGCTGAGTGCTTCGGTGGGGTCGTATTTATAAGGGCGCTTGGCTTCGGCGGCGGCTTTTTTGCCGGCGGCGAGCTGTTCCTGGGTCATGAAGCAACGGTAAGCCCGGCCGGCTTTGTAGAGCTGGTCGAGGTACTGGGCGTAAAGGGCGACACGCTGGCTCTGGAAGTAAGGCGGGTTGGGGCCTTTTTGGCTTTTGATGTCGTAGACGTCGGCGGCGTCGGGGTTGGGGCCGTAGTCCCAGTCGATGCCGAGCCACATGAGGTCTTCGATGATCTGCCGGGTGGACTGGGCGGTGGAGCGCGCGGCGTCGGTGTCCTCCATGCGGAGGATGAAGACGCCGGCATGCCTGCGGGCGAAGGCCCAGTTGAACAGGGCGGTGCGTGCGCCGCCGATGTGGAGGTAGCCTGTGGGGCTGGGAGCGAACCGGGTGACGACTTTGGTGCCTGACGACATAGGGGGAATATTGTAGCCGATTC
>CAZIWA010000285.1:0-2261 GCA_964542875.1 uncultured Phycisphaeraceae bacterium | reverse complement strand
CCCACTTTCCCCGAAACTTTCCCCGAAAAGTTTTGTTAACTTCTTTCTACACGGCTTGCCCATCGGATTCACCCATCGTTATGATGGGCGCCAAGGTCAGAAGCATCATTAACACAGTCTCGCAGGAGTCACCCATGAGCGTTCTTCTTCGTCGCGTTTGCTCCGTAGCTTTGATCGCCACCGTCGCCGGCCTCGGTCTCATGACCACCGGCTGCAAGCACACTGGCGGTACCGGCTCTGAAGAAACTGTCGTGGACAGCACCCCGGTCATCATCGGCCTGTCCGTCGCCCGCGTCGGTGACTCCACCGTCGGCTACGTCTCCACCCCCGAAGGCGATGCCATCCTCGTTGAAACGGTCGAAATCTCTTCCACCGAGAAGGAATTCACCCTCACCGACAGCAGCACCGTCACCAAGACCCAGATTGATGACATCAAGGCCAACCCCGCTGGCTACTCCCTCGTCGTTGACGAAGCCAAGAAGATCAGCGTCGTCGGCAAAGCCAAGTAATCTGCCGCAAATCTCAAATACACTGGCCCCGGGGCTCATGCCCCGGGGTTGTCATTTGGAAAAATCCTGGCCCCTCCCTCTGACCAGACCCTAGACCCCAGACCCTTCTGAACCCATGCTCCCCCTCTCCTTCTACAACCACCCCTCACCAGACCTCGCCCAGGCCCTCCTGGGCGTCACGCTCGTTCGCGCCACCCCCGATGGCCTTCGCGCCGGAATCATTGTCGAAACCGAAGCCTATCTCGGCCCAGAAGACCGCGCCGCACACACCTTCGGCGGACGAAAAACCGCCCGCGTCGCCTCCATGTGGAAAGCCCCCGGCACCCTCTACGTCTACTTCACCTACGGCATGCACCACTGCATGAATGTCGTCTCCGGTCCCCTGAATTCCGGCCAGGCCGTCCTCATCCGCGCCCTCGCGCCGGTCCAGGGCCTCCCCCTCATGCGCCAGGCCCGCCCACGCATCACCAACGACAATCAACTCGCCTCCGGCCCCGCCAAAGCCTGCCAGGCCCTGGGCATCGACCGCACCCTCGACGGCGTCGACCTCCTGACCTCCAACGTCGTCTGGCTTGAGAAAACCCCGGACGCCTTACGCCTCCCGCTCAACCAATACCCCATCAAGGCCGCCCCCCGCATCGGCATCGACTACGCCCAGGATTGGCGCGACAAACCCCTCCGCTTCGCCTTCGCCGGACACCCTTGCTTGAGTCGCCCAATCGTTGATTGATGCAATCATGTAAAATCCCCTCATGAATGATTATGCTTCATCCTGGGCCTCCAAACCCTGGTTCCAAACCGACATCGTCGCCGGGCCGCTTTGCTGGGAAGCTCAGATCTTCCTCTCCCCGCAAACCAAACCCCTTCCGGAAAAGCCTTCACTCATCTGCGTCCGCTTTTCCACGGACATGGCCTATTACGCCTCTCTCGCCGCCGTCCTTCCCCCCGCTTGGCCCATTGCCCTTTCCATCGCCGAGCCCCAATTCTCCCGTACCTTCACCCCCATGGTGCTCGACCGCCTCGCCGCGCTCAATCGCCCCTGCGCCGACCTTTTGATCCTCAACGTCAACGACCCCGCCGACCTCAAGGCAGGCGGACTCCCCCGCCAGATGCAGCTCCTGCGTGAACTCAAAAAGATCAAGCAGATCGGGCTCCACCACAACGATGTAAACCAGATCGAATGGCTCGCCAGCCACACCTCCGCGCGCGTACTGGCCTTTCCTTACCGGCTGGGCCACCAGCTCGCACGCTACCGCGCCACCGAGAAAGCCGCCGAATACGGCATGGCCTGCCTCGGTGTTGATTCCCTCCTCGCCGCCGATCCCCTCCCCCCCGCATCCTCCCTGGACTTGGCCTTTCGCCTGGGCGAATCCGACCGCGTACTCCCCGTCATCTCCCAGCCCATCGACGACCTCACCCCCATGGATCAGGCGCAAACCAGCGCCGTCTGGGAAGCCTACAAGCAATCCAACCCCGAGCCCCCCAAGCTCCCCCGCTCACTGCCGCCGGATTGATTCACCACAACGCGTCTTGCTCTCATGTAAATCGGATTAGACGTCTTCGTCGCAATCCGACATCCGTTTTACGATCGAAAAATCGACTCTTTAGCAACATTACAGGGTTGCGTGCATTTGGATGCGAGCGCGACCGGCATCTTCTGCGCCCCAGCGGGGCGGTCGCACGTAGCCGGGAGTCAGCGAGTCTTCGAGCGCAGCCCCCGGTGTAAGGATCGATTGATTGTTTCTTATTCTT
>CAZIWA010000284.1:0-2267 GCA_964542875.1 uncultured Phycisphaeraceae bacterium | reverse complement strand
GCGGGCGTAACTCAACGGTAGAGTGTCAGCCTTCCAAGCTGAATGTTGAGGGTTCGAATCCCTTCGCCCGCTTTGGAAAAAAGCCTCCAACACACACGATGCGTTTGGAGGCTTTTTTGTTTTCCGCCAATATTTCAGCCAATCATACGTATCAACTGCACCTGTTTGTCAGGCGTTCTCATGTGAGTGGTTGATGCCCACATGCAGAAACCAACATTGCCATTTGGAATACTAGGCGACACCTTGACGGCGTCGCGATAATCCGACCTACATGGGAGTTTCCAGGTAATCGTGCAGAAGGGCAGGGCATATGCATTTGGCGCTGTAGAATGAGCCCTTATGACCACAGAAAACCAAGGCGTAGGGATGCGGGTGGAGTTGGCACAACTGCGCGGGATGATTGCGCGGGAGATGCCGGAGTTGGTGGCGCTTCGGCGGGATCTGCATGCGCATCCGGAGGTGCGGTATGAGGAAGTGCGCACTGGGCGGGTGGTCGCCGAACAATTGGCGGGGGCTGGGGTTGAGGTGAAGACGGGATTGGGTGGCGGGACCGGGGTTTTAGGACATCTGCCGGGGTTGGCGAGCAAAGCGGTGGCGTTGCGGGCGGATATGGATGCGCTGCCGATCATGGAAGAAACCGGGGCAGCGTATGCTTCCCGGTACCCGGGCGTCATGCATGCCTGCGGGCATGATGGGCATACGGCGATTTTGATCGGCGCGGCGCGGGTGCTTTCGAAGATTTCGCAGCGGGGACTCCTGCCGCGACCTGTGACGTTTGTGTTTCAGCCCGCGGAAGAGGGGGGCGCAGGAGCGAAGAAGATGATCGATGACGGGTGTCTGTCGGGCTTGCATACGGGTGCGCCGGTGGAGCGGATTTTTGGGTTGCATGGGTGGCCGGAATTGCCGCTTGGCGTGGTTTCGACGCGGCCGGGGGCTTTGCTTGCTTCCAGCGATGCGTTTGAGATCACGGTGATCGGGCGCGGCGGGCATGCGGCTTTTCCGCATTTCACGCGGGACCCGATTACGACAGGCGCGGCTATTGTTGTCGCTTTGCAGACGATTGTGTCGCGCAATGTGAGCCCGATGGAGTCGGTGGTGCTTTCCGTGGGACAGTTTCACGCCGGCAGCGCGAACAACATCATTCCTGAGCAAGCGGTGATGTCCGGGACGGTGCGGACGTTTAACCAAGAGGTGCGTGCCCTGGTGCGGGAACGCCTGCAAGAGGTTGCGGAGCAGACGGCCAAGGCGATGGGCTGTCAGTGCAGAGTGGTGATTAATCCGGGGTACCCGGTGACGTTTAACGATGCGGGAGCCGTGGAATCATTTAACGCGATCGCAGGGGAGATGATGGCTGCGGACAAGATTGTGCCGATGATTCATCCGGTGACAGGCAGCGAGGATTTTTCGTTCTATAGCCAGGTCATCCCGGCGTGTTTTTTCCTTCTTGGGATGCGGCCTGAAGGCGTGGCGAAGATACCGGCGCTGCATAACCCGGCGTTTGACTTCAATGATGACGCGATGGCGATGGGCGTGGAATTGTTTTGCCGGCTGGCGCTGAAGGGATAAGGATCACACGGGAAGACATGCTTACGCGGAGATGTGAGATATCAGATGGTAGATGGTAGATGGTAGATGGTAGATGTTTCAGAGGGAGGTGCGAGTTGGGGTTAGAATTCCGGCGATGTGGATTTTGTTGCCGGTTGCGTGTTTTTTCTGCTGTGGTCCGGCCTGTGCCGGATGACTACGGGGTTGGAAAAGGCGTAGGGAAAGAATGGGCGGGACGCCAGCGTTTCAGTGCCAGAGGCGGGCCGGGCTTTAGTGGGCCGTGACGAAGTCTGCGATGGTTTTGTTGAAGAGGTCGGGCTCCTCCAGGAAGGGGCAGTGGCTGGAGTTTTCAAAGACAACCAGCCGGGAGCCTTTGATGTGTTTTTGAAGGTATTCTCCTGCGGCGACGGGGATGAGTTTTTCATCACGGCCAAAGAGCAGGAGCGTGGGAACGGTGACTTTGGGAAGCACGGGGCGGTAGTCCTGCATGGTTTGATCAAAGAGAACGCAGGAGGCAATGGTTTCCGGCGCTCGGGTGACTTCCTTGAACATCCATGCCATATCTTGCGATGACGGGGGATTTTTAAACATGAGCGGGATGAAACCGTTTACGACGGCAGCGCGGTCTGTCTGAACGTCTTTCATCATCTGGCAGAGGCTGGGGAAATCGATGAAGCCGATGGGCCAGTCGGGCCATTTGAAGTCGGAGGTGGATTCTTCGA
>CAZIWA010000283.1:0-2336 GCA_964542875.1 uncultured Phycisphaeraceae bacterium | reverse complement strand
GACATGCCCGCCATCATCGGCTCCATCGACGTCGTCATGGGCCAGGTCGACCGCTGACACCCCCGTCAAAAACACATCGTCGCATCCCCTCCGCGCGCGGCCTCCAACCCGCACATTATTTTCCTCGGCTCCCCCAAACAACTGCCTTCTGGCAGCGTCTTACTATGTGTGCGTCCTCTCTTTCCGGAGACCGTCATGCCGTCCAGCAGCCAGATAAAACCCGTCCACCTTGCCCTTGTCGCACTCCTCTCTCTCTGCGCCTTCACTTTCACTCACGCTGCCGACGCCCCCATGGCATCAACCGCCCCCGCTTCCGAGTCGACCGATGGCATGGTGGCCAGACTGATCCTCACTCCCGGCTACAAGGCGCGTGGCGTGCTATTCCTTTACCCCGTCATTGAGTTCGAAAACGTCACCGGCGCACCCATCAAATTCACCCAATCCAGCCTCTGGGTCCGGCTCACCGTCACCGGAAGCAATGGCTACCCCATCGCCCCGGAATCCCAGCCGCAAGGGCTGGCCCAGGTCTCCCCGGGTTTCGTGGGTCCCATCGCCCCAAAGGCCAAAAGCGCCACCTGGATCAATGCGTATGAAAAACCCGGCGACTCCGGTCGTGGCTGCATGCTCGCCACCCGGGCCGGCACCTGGCTTTTGGCCCCAGAGGATGACGCCGTTTTCATCGAAGGCGTCATCATCGCCAGCAACCAGTCCCCCTCCGCCGACTCCAACGCCCCCACCTGGCGCATCCCTAAAACACGCATCCCCACTGCTCCGGTGAAGCTAAGCCCTGCGGAAGCCGGCCAACAAATCCAAACCCTGGGTCCGCAAATCTTCCTGCCCGGCAGCGCCGGCAAGCAATACCAAAATGAGCTTTCGCTGATCGATGATGACCGGGCCATCCTCTGGTATCAGGCGCTCTTAAACACTGGCGATCCAGAACTCAAAATCCACGCGATCGACCAGCTTTCCCGGTTTAGCACCGATGAAGCCTTTGCCGCCATCAAGGAGGCATGCCAGACGCACACCAGCCAGCTTGCACCCCCCTTCAACTTCGACGGCGAAAACCAGATGGCTTCCCGCATCACCGTTGAAGCCTGCCGCGCGCTGGCGCGCATCAAGCACCCCCAGGCGATCAACGCTCTGCTTGAGCAAACCACATCCCGCGACTCGGCGGTCAAGCGCGAGGTGGCCATTCTGCTCGCCGCCGTACCCACCCCAGAAGCCCGCCAGGCGCTCGCCGCGCTTGCCAAAGACCCAATCCCCCAAGTCAGCCAGGAAGCCAAACTTTCAACGGCGATCCTCGACGCCAAGGCTAACAAAACCGACATTCCCCAGCGCCCGCAGACCCCCATCAAGCCAGGCTTTGAACCCCTCCATCTCACCCTGAGCCTCGAAATACTCTGGGATCGAACCGGCGAAAGCCGCAACCACGAATTCATTTTCATCCTGGGCCACCGCCAGCTTTACAAAACCGTCAAAGCCCTCAAAGAGTACATCGCCGTTCTGCCTGAAGGCTCTTCCATCACCTGGTCCCCCGGCTGCAGGCGCATGGGCGGGGAACCTCTCCTCTCCGACGACAAAGCGATGGAGGACTTCAGACAGCATTGCCAGAAGCACAAAGTGATGCTCATCATGATCCCTTCGGGCTGATCCCGCGCCAGTTTTCGTGTCGCAAAACTTGCAAAATCACCAGCACCTTTCGCTCGTCTGGGTAATTCGCCGGTTTATAATGAATGGCTTCCATCGCCCTTCAAAGGTCGGGCGCACTTCAACGACCCTGCATTCCCCGGCCTTTTCTGTGCCGGACCAAGACCGGAGCACACCGTGCCCAAGTTTGAATTTTCCGTCTCCATGGCCTGGACATTCCTCATCATCGCCGGCATCATCGAGATCGGCTGGGCCATCAGCATGAAGTACACCGAAGGCTTCACCAAGCTGTGGCCCACCGTCATTACCTTCTCCGGCATGGTCGTCAGCTTCGGGCTGCTTTCCCTGGCCCTCACCAAGATTCCCATCTCCGTCAGCTACGCCATCTGGACCGGCATCGGCGCCGCAGGCACCGCCATCGTCGGCATGTACATCATGGGCGAACCCCGAAGCGCCATGAAACTCTTCTGCGTCTTCATGATCGTCGGCGGCGTCGTCGGCCTAAAGCTCTCCGGCTCCGGTATGGAAGACGAACTCAAAAAGGCCGAAGAAGCCAAAACCGGCGTCCCCTCCGACACCCCCCAATAACCCGCCGCCCATTCCTGTGACACCATTCAAGCCCAGCGCCACCCCGGCGCTGGGCTTTTTGTTTACTGACGGCCACCCCACCCCAAAAATCACAAGCCCCC
>CAZIWA010000282.1:0-2350 GCA_964542875.1 uncultured Phycisphaeraceae bacterium | reverse complement strand
CGCCAAGTGGTTTTGCGTTGGCGGATGGCGTCGGCGATGCCGACGGAGCCGATGCACTCGGCGAGGCCGGGGCCGATGGGTTTGCCGGTGCGGACGGCGTCGAAGAAGGCTTGGTTTTCGCCGTAGAAGCCGGTGCGGACTTCGATGTCCGGGCCGGCGATTTCCTCCTCGGACCATTGGCGCAGCACGGTGTCTTTGACGTGCTCGCGGACGTAGCCTTTGATGTCGGGGCGGTCCAGTACGGGGTATTCGGTGAAGATGGAAAGGTTGTGCGCCTGCACGCTCATGCGCTCGGTGGTGAAGCCGGCCAGGGGGGTGCAAACCACGGAGGCCAATGCACCGGAGGCGAGGCGGCCCCAGACCCAGAGAACAGTGGGCGGCTCTTCCTCACCCAGGCCAAACTGGTAGGCGAGCTGGGCGGATTCAAAGGTGCTGCCGGCGAGGTATTCCGCGGCATCGATGCCGTGGATGGCGGTGGTGGAGAAGTCGGCATCATCCCGGCCGGAGCGGACAAATTCATAGGTGACGGATTGGATGGTGCCGGCGTCGATGGCGGGCTGGGCCACTTCGCGGGTTTTCTGGATGACGGGGGAATGCCTGCGGTTAAACGCAACGGCGACGGGGGTGTTGCCTGCAGCCTTGATGAGCCTGGCAAGCTCCGCGGGGTCTTTGCCGGGGGGTTTTTCCATCAGCAGCGGTATGCCGTGCTTGAGGAGTTTTTGCCCCATTTCACAGGTGGCATCGACCGGGGCGATGAGAACCAGGGCATCTGGCTTGTGGGCTGCGATGAGGGCGTCAAAATCGGTGCCGGCGTCCTTAAAGCCGAATGCCTGTGCGTAGGCCTGGGCTTTATCAAGCGCGATATCGCACGCGAAGGAGAGCTCCGTGTCAGGCGTTTGAGCGGCATAGCGCACATGGGCGGGGCCGTGAACGCGCGTGGCGTGACGCCCGCATCCGATAACACCGATTTTGAAAGGCATGGGTTGCTCCGTTTGACGCAGAATCGTAACGCGATTGGTTATTTATAAATTGAGACCTTGGAATAATCGGGAAAGAATACTCTCGCCCCAATATTGTTGAGTTAGTGAAGGGTTGGCGCTAAAACCGAGGGAATTGAGTCGTTACAGGTTGATGGGCATAGACGTGAACGCGTGCAAGAGCATCATCTATGCGCATTTACCAGGGCCTGCGCGCTAAGAAGCGCTCCGACCCTGGCTGTGATAGTACGGACCTTTGGCCCTCCAGAGAGGAGGGCGTGGCTTAATTGATTCAAAAGTCGCAGTTGATGTTACGAGATTGAGTAGACCGTGCGGAGGGCAGCGTTGAGCGTGCCGGATTTGGTATCGACAGGGACGAGGCCGTCGGGGGTGATCTGGCTGACGGTTTTGCCAGCGGGGATCTTGATGGAGGCGGGCTTGATGGCGAAGAAACGCTGGGTGCCGTCCTTGAGGTGCCAGAGGACGCCGACCTGGTCTTCGAGGATTTCGCGGCGGGCGCCGCGGAGGTCGATCTGGCCAGCGATCTTGTTGTGATCCATGACCCAGCCGGACCAGCTTTCCCAGCCCTTTTCGTATTGGGTGAATCCGAAGCGGCCGCCGAAGGCGAGGCAGGCGAAGCTGAAGGGTTCGGCGTACTCGGCCATCTCACCGGTCCATACGCTGGTGCCGATGCCGTAGCTGAGGCGGAAGGCCATGTCGGCATCTTCGAGCCACCATTCCAAGGCGTATTGGTAGTTACCGCGTTTGGCGTGCTGGCCCAGCAGGCCCATGCCAAAGTGAGGGACGGCGAGCGCGCCGATGCCTTCGGCGGTGAAGGTTTTCATGCCGGCTTTTTGAAGCTCATGCACGAGGCGGCCGTAAGCTTCCTGCTGACCACGGCGGTGTGCGGTGTTGAAGCCGATGGGGAGGAAAGTCATGTTGCCGTAGGAGTCGTGGAAGAAGCCATCGAAGCCGGTTTTGTTGTGGAGGGTGACGAGCTTGTCGAGGATGAATTTGAAGGCTTCGGGGTTGTTGAGGTCGACGGTGATGATGGTCTGGTGGCCAAAACCGCCGCCGTTGGGGAGGCCGTCACGGGCCATGAGCATGAAGTCCGGGCGTTCCTTGAAGATGGGGGCGCGGCGGCCCAGGTGGGTGGCGAACCAGAGCTGGACCTGTATGCCGTGTTCGTGTGCTTTATCGCAGAAATATTTGACGGCTTCGGGCCCGCCCCAGGTGGCGTCGATTTCATGCACGCGGACGTTGCAGATGCTGCCGACGTTGAGCGCGCCGTGCATGCCTTCATCGACCTTGCTCTTGAAGCGGTCGACGGTGTAGTCGGAGACCCAGAGGGAGTGGCAGCAGATTTCCTTGAC
>CAZIWA010000281.1:0-2372 GCA_964542875.1 uncultured Phycisphaeraceae bacterium | reverse complement strand
CAACCCATCCGCTCTGCGTAGGGTGCGGCCGAGTCCGCGAGGCCCACCACGCCGCCCACAAGACCCTTAACGCTTGAACCACCCAAACGGCACCACCATCAAACCGGTGCTCCCCGGCCCCGCTTTCACCACTCCTATTCTTGGTCCGCATCCCTTCTTACCCCCTCTCCCTTTGGGGCCGGGGCGAGGGCCAATACGGTTCAGTTAAGCCTTTGCATCCTCATCCGGAGTGCTGAAAGTACGGCCCTATGACAGCCAGGGTCGCAGCGCTTCTGAGCGCGCAGGCCCTGGTAAACATATGAAAAAATGCTCTTGCACGTGCCTGCGTCCAGGCCAATCAACCCGTAACGACTCCACTCCCTCTGCCCTCTTTTGGCCTTTCATCCTTAATTGAACCGGATTGGGGTGAAGGCCGCCTTCGAATGCGAAATACGCCAAATACTCCACACTCGTTTCCCCACCCAATCATATGCTGATGCACTAAAACCCCAGCAGCGGCCCGTACGCCTCCAGGCTCACCCCCTGCACCTCCAGCAGCGAAATATCCTGCGGACCCAGATACTTCTCCACCCACAGCCGATTGGTCACCGGGCAATTGAGCCCCACCCGCGCCAGGTGCGCAGGCGTATCCCACCGGCTCACCCCATCGGCGCCCTCGGAATAAAACCGGTGCGCCTTGGCCCGCACAAACGCCAGGCTCTTCCTCAAATCCCCCCAGCTCCCCAGGCTCGGCAGAAGTTTCACGCCCGTCCCCTCAAGCGCCTTCTTGTACTGCGCCACGTTGACCGCCCCCGTCGTCGTCTCCGTCCCCTTGGGGTACGGCATCACCGTGTCGATCAGTCCCTCCCTGGCCCACCGCGCGACATCAAACCCGAACGTCATGTTCCACTCCTGATCCGGCCCCGGCATCACCGCCAGTTCCCTTCTCGCCCCTTTGCACGACGGCCCAGCGGCGTCCAAAACCGCCCGCAACTCCCGCACCCATGCCGTGGCGAAATCGCTCCACACCGCCTGCAGCCGCGCGTCGGTCTCCGGCAGCAGCCGCGCATCCTCTCCCCCATGCCGCGCGGCGAAAGCCTCAAGCACACGCTCTTCATACCTCACCACCGGGTACCCGCGCACCAGCACCAGCAACGCGCCATCGGCGCCGCGGTCCAGCCCTTCCTGAATGATCCCCGCCAACTGCTTCCTCACCGCCGCCGACGCATAACTCAGTTTGGAGATCGGCTTCCCATCCGCCTCAATGCACCTCAGTTCCGGGTGCGCCCGGTAAAACTCCGACGCCAGCGCATGCCCGAACTCCGGATCCCCCATCCACCCCTGAGGCCGCAGATACATCAAAAACCCCTGCCCCTGCCCGTGCGCCGTCTCCACCGCCAGCTTCATCGCATCCACACCCCCATCAATCATCCGCTTCACGTTCTCTTTCACATGTTTGTCACCCTCGCGCGTAAAACACCACCCGTTCTGGTGCATCACCGTCCCGACACGCGTGGGATAATTCGTGATATCCGCCCCGCCCGGGCAAAACGCCACCTGCGTGAAGTCTGAGTTCTCAAACGGCTTAAACGCATCCACCAGGCAGTCCGCGCCCTTGAGCCGTTCCTGGTAAAAAATCCCGAACCCATCGTTGAAAAACACCGCTGGCTTCTTCTGCGCGTTCTTGAGCAGTTCCACATCTTCCGGTTCAAGCGGCGTCGCCCGCACCGAGTACAACTGCGCGTGCACCGTCTCCGTGTCGCTGCTCCTGGGCAGCCGCCATATCTCCTCCGGATACCGCACATGCAGGCTCTTGCCCGTCAGATCGGCAAACACCCAAGGCTCCTCATGCATCGGCTCGGGCATCGCGAAAACCGTCTGCCAATGCGCATCGCCCGTCAGCTTCACCTGCATGGCGTTCATGAACCACTGCCGCTCCGCCAGGCCCAGGCTCACCGCATGCCATCCCGTCAGCCCAAGGGGAATCTCCAGCTCGCAGCAGGATTCATCGGCCCCATGCAGATACCTCCCGTTGTAATGCGTCGACCGGTAATCCATCACCCGCCACCCGCCCGCCGCAGGCCGCCCCACCGGCCGGTGCACATCGCTCTCGGCATCCGTCCACCCGCTCGTCGGCAGCGCACACGTCATGTCCGTTATCAGGATCGACTTTTTCATAACCCCAAAGTCTACCCCTCCCCCCACCGCCCGCGTGTGACCCAACAGTTGCAATATGTGACCTCCAACTGCCATAAACGCTGAAGTAGGTCGGATTAGACGTCCTCGTCATAATCCGACATCCCGCTTGATCTCGACTTGATCCCCTCCACATCAACACCCACCCATGCAAACTCTCCCTCCGACGCGAGCAAACCATCCCGTAAATCTTGAAA
>CAZIWA010000280.1:0-2416 GCA_964542875.1 uncultured Phycisphaeraceae bacterium | reverse complement strand
GGCCGCTGCGCCGAGTGCTCCGGCGACGGCGTCATCACCACCGCCCTCTACTTCATGCCCGATGTCGAAGTCCGCTGCGAAAGCTGCAAAGGCGCACGCTACAACGCCCAGACCCTCGAAGTCACCTACAAAGGCAAAACCATCTCCGACGTGCTCAACATGCCCGTCGAGCTCGGCGTCGACTTCTTCGCCGATGTCCCCTCCATCAGCAAAAAAATCCGCGTCATGGACGAACTCGGCCTCGGTTACCTTACCCTCGGTCAATCCGCCACCACCCTCTCAGGCGGCGAAGCCCAGCGCATCAAGCTCGCCCAGGAACTCAGCAAACTCCGCCGCGGCGAACACGTCTTCTACATCCTCGATGAACCCACCACCGGCCTCCACCTCGCCGATGTCGCCCGCCTCTTGGAATGCCTCAAACGGCTCGTCGAAGCCGGTCACAGCGTCCTGGTCATCGAACACCACCTCGACGTCATCAAAACCGCCGACCACGTCATCGACCTCGGCCCCGAAGGCGGCCACTCCGGCGGCCAGATCATCGCCACCGGAACCCCCGAACAAGTCGCCAAGGTTAAAAAATCCCACACCGGTCAATTCCTCGCCGCTCGTCTTTAAACAAACCTCGATTGCCCTCCTGATTACGCAACACCCCGGACGCGCGCGCTTTCGTCAAATACGGCCTTTCCGATCAACCTTAATCATAAAATTGACAATGGCCGTGCCACACGGCACGGCCATTGTTCAACGGACTTTGACGATCCATCACCCCTGCGTTGTCTCCGCAGCCCGTCGTTTCCAGGCCTGCTTCACGCCATCGCGATACGCATCGTCCCCGACATTGGGCTCCCTGGCCTGCTGGATCTCCTCCCAGTCCACCATCGCCCCTTCTTGAATATCACTCGCTTCCGGCTTCGTCTTTGCTCGGCGTCCCCGCCTCGGCTTTTTTCCTGCCATCCCTTCGTCTGCTGAATTCGACATACGCCCCCCTTGCCATCAAAAACCACGCCTCCACGCAAGGCGAAACTAGCACCGTTTACTTCCCCCTGATCTCAGCCCTCAGCCCATCGATCTTGTCGGACAGCCGATTAAATCCCGCATCCATTTTGTCTGACAGTTTCTCCGTCCGTGCATCCTGCTCCGAATCTTTCGCCGCCCCCGCATCAATGCGTTGCGACTGCACCCCCAGCGTGTACACACCCCCTGCCACACTCAGCAGCAGGCCCGCTGCTGCAAGCAAAAATGTCGGGCTCTTCAGTTCGCTCTTTGCCGATGGACTCATCATTTCTCCCCTTGTTCTTTAGTAGCGATACAACATCCGTTCTTCCTCCCTCTCCCTTTGGGAAAGAGCTGGGGTAAGGGCCGCCCACGCATGCCCTCGCACACCCCAAACACAACCACTCACCCTCTGCTCCCCTCATCTTTAGGCTCTGTCCGAAAACTTTCTTCGTAGGGTGGCGCCGAATCTTCGAGGCCCACCATCGCGGGCTGGATACCCATTGATTCTGTGAAGTCACAGACAAACCTCTTCCTCACGGGTGCATCTTCTTCCTCACTCCCATCGTGTTTTCAGACAAAGAGCATCGGGCCTCAGAATTGGGACCTGCGCCCATCAACTCTGAGGTAGGCCGGATGAGACGTCCTTGTCGTAATCCGACATCTCGTTTTACGGCCGAATTCAATTCCCCAGCAACCGCCAAACCACCCCCAAGTTCTTCTTTTCGACTGTATGCGCAAAGCCCCATCAGGTAGAGGGCTGGGGTGAGGGTGTTCTTCTGCCGATTATTCAAAGGTTCCAATCGGTTCGCATCACGGTTTATCCGCGGCGGCGGTGTCTGCTTTCTTAAACGGCACGACTCCGTTCAGCCGCGCCCGTCGTGCGCCGCAGCCGCACTCCTTCCCGGCCGCGCGCGCCACATGCTCCACCACTTTGTCGATTCCCGTCAGCTTCGTGAATCGCGCCACCGTATCGCCAAGCCCCCTGTCAGGCCCTTCATACCTCCGGCACACCTTCCGGCAGATTCCCCCTGAAGGCCGCTTCCCGTGAGGCAGTTCCACGTGCCCGCAGCCGTCTTCCCCCCAGTACTTGCACGGATGACTCATGACACCTCCAATGTCGGTCCGCCTGCGGTCCCCTCTGATCGCGCATAGGCGCCCAGGTGGTCCCCGCCGTGTCGGATATATGTCGCTTCCTCAACACCTGTCAAAACGCATTCGCCCGAAACCAAGGCGTAGTGCTGCACCTCCAGCAGTGCGATCCAAACGCACCCGTCGCGGTGCAGGCGCACCTGATAATCGCTCGCCGGACAGTCCCCGCCTGTGGTGCCGCTGCCGGTCCAATCGCAGTCGGGTGCTTCCTCTGGACGTGTAACCGTCAACGAAAAATCCCCCGTCTCCACCAGCAGTGAATCCGCCGCCC
>CAZIWA010000279.1:0-2472 GCA_964542875.1 uncultured Phycisphaeraceae bacterium | reverse complement strand
GATAATTGATGCGCAATGGTCTGCAGCTCTCCCAGTTGATTCGCCACCATGAATTGACGCAGCAATAAAATCTTCCGCGGAAGCTCGTTGACAAAATCCTGTATCAAGCCCGCCATCTTTGCATGACCGGCATAGCTCGACCGCAGCGGCGGAATCATCGACGGGGCTTCCGCCTCGGCGCTGCGTGAAGCCGGAGCACGCTTGCCCCATTTCACACATACGGAAATCAAACCTGCTTGGTCGATCGGCTTCGTCGCATAGCCATTGCAGCCCACCATCAGGCATTCATCTGATTCCCCGGACATCGCCCGGGCCGTAAGCGCAATAATGGGCAGCTTGCTCCCTTTGGAGCGCAAAAGCCGCACGGCGTTGTAGCCGTCCATCACTGGCATCTGCATGTCGGTAAGTATCAAGTCATACGCCGCCGGAGACTTCAGCGGCCCCACAAGCGTGTGGTCCACCGTAAGCGCTTGAACTAAAAGCTGACCATTTTCAACAACTTCGACATTCGCCCCGGCGTCGGTCAGGTGGAAGCGTATCAGCCGCTGATTGTCTTCCCCGTCTTCAGCCAGCAAAATCCGCATGCCCCCCAGAGGCGTCCCCACCTCTGCCAACTGAGGCGCAAGGTGAGATTCACGCGCAAGCTGCGCCGCCAGATGCGGCCCAAGCAATTCCACCCCCACCAGGGAACCCGTTGGAATGGAAATGGTGAAGGCGCTTCCCTTCCCCAAAATGCTCGTCACCGTGATATCGCCCTGAAGCAGTTGCGCAAGACGTTTGGAGATGCGCAGGCCCAGCCCCGTCCCGCCAAAACGCCTCGTTGTGGACGCATCAGCCTGCTCAAACGCGCCAAACAGGCGTGAGGTCTGCTCACTGGTCATGCCGATTCCCGTATCTTCCACGCAAAAGTTCAAAACCGCCGGGCCCGTCTCCGGCTGGCTCATGGAAACCCGGACGGTCACCGCGCCCTGAGGCGTAAATTTAATCGCGTTGGAAATCACATTGAGCAGGATCTGCTTCATCCGCAAAGGGTCCGACATTACCCGAGGCGGGATCGCCGTTTCATACACCGATTGAAGATGGATCTTCTTGGAAGCCGCATTCACCTCCATCAGCCCAAGCACATCCTGCAGAACCTCGATGGGATGAACCTCCACGCACTCCACGCTCATCTTGCCGGACTCGATCTTGGAAATATCCAGGATGTCGTTGATGATCGAAAGCAGATGCTCTCCGTTGCGCTTGATGGTGGCGATGTACTCATCCTGCTCCGCCTGCGAAAGCGTCCGTCGCTTCTGTGCAAGAATGTCGGCATACCCCAGAATCGCCGTCATCGGCGTCCGGATCTCATGCGACATGTTCGCCAGGAACGTCGACTTTGACCGATTCGCCTGGTCCGCGGCATCCCGCGCGAAGCGCAATTGGTTTTCAAACTCGCGCTCCCGCGTGATATCCCGGAAGTACCAGATTCGCCCAAAATCCTGCCCTTGCTCACCCACGATCGGCGTGGAATACCGATCGATGATCCTCCCATCCAACAGCCTCACCTCATCCCGGCTGGATTGCTCGGGGTGTTCATAGAGATATCTGATGCGTTCGTAAAACTGCAGCGGGTTCTGCAGGTTCGCCGCAACACTGGAGAGAAGCAGATTGTCGTCATTGGTCGCCGTAACGGTTTCCGAAATCCCCCAGAGCTTGATGAACTGCCCGTTATAGGCCAGCACCTTGTGGGTTTCATCGATCACCAGAATGCCGTCGATGGAGGTTTCCCGTTGCGCCTCCAGCATGGCTTTGCTCCGCCGCAGCGAGGCAAGCTGCAACTGTGATTCCCGCTCCAGCTTCCACTTGCGCGTCAGCGCTTTGGTCAGTTGCAGCACTTCAATGTTGTCGAAAGGCTTTTTAAGGATCAAAAGCCAGTCCGCCTGCTCAAGGGTGGCGCGCAGTTGCTCCCATGAATAATCCGAGTACGCCGTGCTGATGACCACTTCAAGATCCGGGTCGATCTTCCACAACTCCTTGATAGTCTGCACGCCGTCGATGCCAGGCGGCATACGCACATCCACAAATGCCAAAGCAAAAGGCAGCCGGTCCGCCGCCGCTTGCCGCACAATGTCTATCGCTTCTTCCCCCTGATAGGCGCATGTGAGTTCATACCCCCCGGACGCCACCTTGTCCGCCACCGGGGCTCCGAAAAACGCCTCGTCTGCAAGGCTCATCCGTGAGGACGATTCATCAGGCGTAAGGATCTTTCGGAAATCCGCATGGATGTCCGGATTGTCGTCAACAATCAAGATACGGTTGTTCATAGGGACGGCCCTGACGTACGCGAAATGTGATTGAGAACCCATGGGTGCCGCGAAATGAGCCCCCATGTTCTAAAAATTACTATACGCGGATTAGACAACACGACAATACAAACATTCACATCCATGAGACAAAGTGGAGATTCGGTGAGAAAAAAACAATAATCCA
>CAZIWA010000278.1:0-2589 GCA_964542875.1 uncultured Phycisphaeraceae bacterium | reverse complement strand
TTCGTAATTCATAACTCATAATTACCTCTCCAACCCTCCCATAATCCCACACAACCCCCCTTTCCTTGGTTAGACTACGGTAAACCATGCTCTCCCCCGCCTGCGGTCCCTTTGACCGTCAGCGGCGCATGACTTTGGAGGCTCCCCGGACAATGCGTAAGTTCAATCCCTTCAAGAACAAAACCGGCTCCTGCAAAATGAACCGTAAACTCAAATCACTCCTTCTGGGCCTCATCGCCGCCACCGGCTTTGCCGTCGCTTCCCCGGTCATGGCCCAGGCCCCCGCCGCGCCGGTCCCCCCTCCCCCCTCCGGCGATGATCTTGAATACTCAAAGATTGAAGACGCCATCGACCAGGCCGTCCGCGCCCTCTATAAGATCCAACCCAACTGGACTTTTCCCGCCGAACACATCGTCAACTACACCTACAACCAGGCCGTCATCAACGAAACCGGCAACCACGCCCTCTCCATCTGGGCCATGCTCCGCGCAGGCGAAAGCTACCAGAGCCCCCAGATCTACCGCGTGCTCAACTGGGTCCTCTCCAGCGACTCCGCAAACACCTACGACCGCGCCATGCGCGCCACCATGTTGAACGAGCTCCCCCACGACCGCTGGGAAGGCTGGATCAAGCGCGACGCCGTGTGGCTCACCGGCGCACTCACCGACAAAGGCAACTTCAACGAAACCTACGCCGGCGGCAACCCCACCGGCTACGGCGATAACGCCGACGGCCAATACGGCGTCTTCGCCCTCGCCGCCATCGAGTCCACCGGCAAATTCGCCGTCTCCCGCGACATCTGGACCAAAATCGACACCTACTGGCGTCAGGCCCAGGACAAAAACACAGGCGGTTGGGGCGTCTTCTCCTTCGGACAGCAAAACGACCCGCAAGCCGCCGCCCGCGGCATCGGCGTGCGCGCGTCCAACACCTTCTACTCCCGCGTCTCCGGCCCCA
Organism: uncultured Phycisphaeraceae bacterium; assembly: GCA_964542875.1. Taxonomy (GTDB): domain Bacteria; phylum Planctomycetota; class Phycisphaerae; order Phycisphaerales; family Phycisphaeraceae; genus CAZGOM01. Next base: position 1,632 of record CAZIWA010000278.1, on the reverse strand, counting down.
TGACCGCTGGCGGCGTCGCCGCCCTCTCCTACACCGAACGCTACCTCAAAGGCTCCACCCTCCTTGAGCCCAGCCCCAACAACGTCTCCGAAAACCTCAAAAAAGGCATCTCCTGGCTCGATAAGAACTTCAATCCCAACGACAAGGAAGAGTCCACAGACACTTTCTACTACTACTGGACCATCCAGCGCGTAGGCACCGCCACCGGCTACCGCCGCTTCAACGGCACAGACTGGTTCCGCGACATCACCGCCATGCTCCTCTCCAAGCAGCAGCCCACCGGCTACTTCCTGGGCGACAAGGGGCCCCAGCTCTCCACCGGCTTCGCCCTCCTCTACCTCTGCCGCGCCAACGACCCCATGGCCATCAGCAAGGTCCGCTTCAAAAAGGGCGCCGTCGACGGCAACTGGAACAACCGCCCCCACGACATCTGGAACTTCGTCGATTACGCATCGGACATCTACGAAGTCAAAACCACCTGGCAGATCGCCGAGCCCGCCCAGCCGGTCCACGAGCTCATCGAAGCCCCCGTCATGTACCTCGCCACCGACCAGTACCACACCTTCACGGACCAGGAAATCAACAACCTGCGCACCTACATGGAAGCCGGCGGCATCCTCGTCTGTAACCCCGAGGACACCAAGGGCGAAGCCATGAAGACCTTCAAGGAACTCGCCAAGAAGATCTTCCCCACCAAGGAACTGGAAAAAGTAGACAACCAGGGCAAAGACGCCCACCCCATCTACGACCTCCACAACAAGGTCCCCACCGGCGCCACCTTCCAGATGATCTCCAACTCCATCCGGCCCATGATGATCGTCATGAACGCCGACATCGGTAAAGGCCTCCAGGCCAACGACGCCAGCCGCGGCGCAGGCTTCCCTCTCCTCTCCAACATCTACCTCTACGCCACCGGCAAAAACACCAAGCGCGGCCGCCTCCAGAACAACTTCCTCTTTGAAAAACCCGGCGCCACCGGCCAGGCCATCTCCGTCGCCCGCATCAAGCACTCGGGCAACTACGATCCCGAGCCCAACGCCCTGCGCCAGATGAAGGCCATGTTCGCCAACACCTGGAAAATCGACCTCCAGTTCAAGGACGTCGCCGCCAAAGACCTCAAAGACCAGAAAATCGCCTTCCTCACCACCGTCGGCGACGGCAACCTCTCCTCCGATGAAGCCGCAGCCATCAAAAAATGGGTCGAATCAGGCGGCGTCCTCTGGCTCGACGCCGCAGGCGGCTCCACCCAGGCCCTTGATAAGGCCCGCGAATTCCTCACCAAGATCACGCCCCAGGCCACCATGGCCCAGGTCTCCTCGGATCATCCCATCATCACCGGCTCGGGCCTCCAAGGCGGCTACGACAACAAGCGCGTCAAATACCGCTTCTTTACCCTCGTCGGCGACACCCGCCAAGGCGGCATGGGCCCCGTCTTCACCCCACGCCTCCAGATCGTCAAACTCACCGACTCCGACAAACAAGGCGTCATCATCTACTCCGCCGAAGACCTCACCTGCGGCATGGCCGGCCTCGAACACTGGCGCATCTTCGGCTACAACGTCGACTTCGCACGCCGCCTCGTCGCCAACGGCATCCTCCAGGCCCACATGAACCCCGGCCCCTCCGGCAACT
>CAZIWA010000277.1:0-2744 GCA_964542875.1 uncultured Phycisphaeraceae bacterium | reverse complement strand
TCATCAACAAGTGGGACCTTGCCGAAAAGAAAGCCACCCAGGAAGCCTTCATCAAATACCTCGAAGAGGAAATGAAAGGCTTCAGCTTCGCCCCCGTCGCCTTCATCTCCGCAAAAGACGGCGAAGGCATCAAGGACGTCATCCAGACCGCCCTCACCCTTCACGCCCAGTCCGGCATCCGCGTCCCCACTTCGCAGATGAACAAGGTCATGGACGAGCTTCTCGCCGAACGCACCCCCATCTCCGGCGTCGGCCGCCGCCCCAAGATCTACTACGCCACCCAGCTCGCCGTTCACCCGCCCACCATCGGCGTGTTCGTCAACGCCGAATACCTCTTCGACAACAACTATCAGCGCTTCCTCCTCAACCGCTTCCGCGACCTCCTCCCCTTCCCGGAAGTCCCCATCAAGCTCATCATCAAGGGCAAGGACAACGCCCCCGAAGACTCTCCCACCAAGCAGAAAGTGGAGATCGTCAAGCCAAAGCCCAAAGGCAAAGGCCCCGCCAAGAGCCCTGGTAAGTTCCGCGGCAAGCCTGCCACCAGCGCCAAGACCAAGGAAGAAAAAGACCGTCAGCAGCGCCAGCAGCGCGACCGGCACATGTAAGCGGTCCTCGCCCCAGAGGCCTTCGCTTCCCTTGCCCGCGCCCCCTGCGTCATCACTTTCGACTTCACCACCGAAAGCTTCTGACCATGTCCACCCTTGCCAGCCCTTCCACGGGCCTTAACAGGCTGACAAGAAAGTGGTATTGGTCCCTTCGCAGGCGAATGGCCCCCCTGGCCACCGCCGTCATCCCCTTTGATGGCGATCTTAAACTCCAGATCCGCCCCATCGACCGGCTCGGCAAAACCGTGCTCCTCGACGGCTACAGCGACCGCGAGCACGCCGGCCTTCTCTACGCCTTCCTCAAGCCCGGCATGACGTACTTCGACATCGGCGCGAACTTCGGCCAGTTCTCCCTGGTCGCCGGCCAGCGCGTGGGCCCCATGGGCCACGTGCACGCCTTTGAGGCCACCAGCCGGATGTTCACCGAGCTTGACGCCAACGTCCGGCTCAACGCCATGGTCTGGGTCAAGCCCAACCACTACGCCGTCTGCCGCAGCAGCCAGCCCATGACCATGACGCTCTGCACCCCCGGCAAGGAGGCCTTCAGCTCCCTGGGCAAGCCCTCCCTGCGCTCTGATGCCCAGATCGCCGGCACGGAAACCGTCCCCGGCATCACCCTGGACGACTACTGTGCAAACCACGGCATCACCTCCATCGACCTTATCAAGATCGATGTCGAAGGCGCCGAATTGGAAGTCATCGCAGGCGGCCACCACACCCTGCGCCTCCCCAACGTCAAAACCATCGTCGCCGAATTCAGCGACCGCAACGCCAAAGGCATGAACTCCAGCACCGCCCAGGTCCGCGACGCACTTGAAGCCGCGGGCTTCAACCTTTACGCTTTCGACTTGGACACCCGATCCCTCACCCCCGAGCCCCCAGGCAAGGTCTACGAGAAAACCCAAAACCTTCTCGCCCTCAAAGACCCCGCCGCCTTCATCGCCCAGATCAAAAAAACCTGACCGAAAAACCACCCACCCACCCTCCCGCTTACCTCCGCTCCCATCCCGCCTTCGGGCTCTCTCGCCAACCACCCATGACCACCTCAGACACCCAAAACAACCGGATCAAAATCGCCGCCGTCACGCGCAAGCCCGACGCCGGCAGCTTCGTCGAGCGCATCGCCAACAACATCCCCGGCCTCGCCCAGGCGGGTGTCGATGTCACCGTCCATGTCCTTCCCCGCTCTCCCCTGGCCATCATCTCGCTCATGTCCAAGCTCTCCGCCTACGACGGCATCTGGTGGCAGCGCCACCTTCTCCAAAAGCCCTTCCAGTGGCTTCTGCGCCGCGCCGGCCGCCCCGTCGTCTTCGACTATGACGACCCCATCTACCTCTCCAGCAACCCCGCCCAAAACACCAGTTGGGTCCGCGGCAGCCGCTTTAAGGGCATGATCCGTCTCAGCTCCGGCGTCTTTTGCGGCAGCCGTTTCCTCGCCCAGGCCGCCACGCCCCACTGCGCCGACGTGCGCATCATCTCCATGCCCGTCATCGTCCCCCCGCTCCCCCCGGCCCGCCCCGCCCCCCGCGCCGACACCATCCTCTACTGGTTCGGCAGCCGCATCACCATGCCCTACCTCGACTATCTCATCGAGCCCCTCGAAGCCCTCGGCGCCCGCCGCAAAGACATCACTCTCCGCGTCGTCGGCCATGGCGGCTTCTCCCTCAAAAACATGAAAGTCGACTTCGTCCCCTGGTCCCGTGAAAACGAAAACATCGGCCTCGCCGAGTGCGACATCGGCCTCTGCCCCATGCCCTCCACCCCCTGGGCCCAGGGCAAATGCCCCTATAAAGTCCTCTGCTACATGGCCAGCGCCATGCCCTGGGTCGGCAGCGCAGTCGGCGAAAACCTCGTCGTCGCCGGCGAAGAACTCCCCCCCGCCCAGGCCCGCGGCCTCATCGCCCGCGACACCCCAGGCTGGATCAAAGCCATCGAAACCCTCGCCGACGACAAACCCCTCGCCGCCGCCATGGGCCTCCGCTGCCACCAGTACGCCCTGGAAAACCACGAACGCTCCCGCCTCATCCAGCTTCAGGCCAAATCCTGGCGCGAAATCATCCACAAATTCGACCACAAAACCCCCTGAAAACCAACACATTCCCTCAAACCCCACCCCCCTCCGGGTGTCACAGCACGGCC
>CAZIWA010000276.1:0-2774 GCA_964542875.1 uncultured Phycisphaeraceae bacterium | reverse complement strand
CCAAGCAGACCGATGACATTTTAAAGGGCAAGGAAGCCGACATCCTCGTCACCAATCTGCAATCCCTCGTCACCCCCCTGGTCGACAAGGGCTATGTCCACGCCGACTGGAACAAGCGCCTCCCCAACGGCGCTTCCCCGGTCACATCTTCCATCGCCCTGATCGTCCGCCCCAACAACCCCAAGAAAATCAAAACCTGGAGCGACATCGCCGCCCCTGGCATCAACATCGTCGCCCTTAACCCCAAAACCTCCGGCAACGCCCGCTGGGGTGTCCTCGCCGGTTACCTCACCGAGCTCAACACCAAGGACCAGAAGGCCGCCGACCAGTACGTCCACAACATCGTCGCCAACACCAAAACCCTCAGCACAGGCGGCCGCGAAGCCACCGACAGCTTCATCAAAAACGGCGTCGGCGACGTCCTGATCACCTTTGAAAACGAAGCCATCTTCATCGACAAGATCACCGGCGGCGAAAAACTCGAATACGTCATCCCCGCCTCCAACGTCCAGACCGACTTCCCCGTCACCGTCATCGACAAGAATGTCGACAAGAAAGGCACCCGCAAGGTCGCCGAAGGCTTCGTCCAGTTCCTCTACACCCCCAAGGCTCAGGAAATCTTCGCCAAGTTCGGCTATCGCGCCTCTGACAAGGCCGTCGCTGAAAAGCAGGCCGGCAAGCTCGCCAAGATCGAAAAAGCCTACACCATCGATCAGGCAGGCGGCTGGCCCGTCATCGACAAGGCCCTCTTCGCCGAAGGCGCCCTGTATGACCAGGCCCTCGCCGCAAGCAAGAAAAAGTAATCCCCCCTTCTGAACCCCTCACGCTCCACGGGTCTGCTTACCGGCAGACCCGTGTTTTTTTAGGCGGCTTGGCCCGCCATCGCCCCAGCCCTCTTCGCCCAGGGAGCCTTGTATGATAAGGCGCTTGCCGCAGGCAGGAAGAAGTAAACCCCGCTCATGAACCCATCAGGGTCACGGATCTGCTTCCCGACAGGCACGTGTTTTCAACCATCGACATGACCACCAGCACCCCAGCCGCCATCCCGCCGCCATCCCTCCGCAGGAACAAAAAAGCGTTCGGCTGGAAGCTGGAATCCTTCGTTTTCCTTTATCTCGCCCTCTTTGTCGGCATCCCCCTCATCGCCTCCCTCATCCAGCTTGCCAAGGTCCCCCTCTCGCGCTCCTGGGAAGTCGTCTCCAGCGATGAAGCCATCTCAGCCTTCAAGCTCTCCACCCTCTCGGCGAGCATCGCCAGCTTCATCAACGCCATCATGGGCTTCATCCTTGCCTGGGTTCTGGTCCGCTACCGTTTTCCCTTCCGCTCCATCGTCGACACCCTTGTCGATCTCCCTCTGGCCATGCCCGCTGTCGTCGCCGGCATCTCCTTCCTCACTCTCTACGGCCCCAGCAGCACCATCGGCGGCTGGTTCTCCGAATCCGGCCCCCTGGGCGCCCCCCTCGCCAAGCTCGGCATCACCGACATCCGAATCACTGGCACCCTCGCCGGTCTCGTCTTTGTCAACATGTTCGTCTCCCTCCCCTTCGTCGTCCGCACCGTCCAGCCTTCCATCCTGGAGCTTGAGCGCGAAAGCGAAGAGGCCGCCGCCACCCTCGGCGCCACCGCCACCCAGACCTTCTGGAAGATCATTCTCCCCACCGTCATCCCCTCCATCGTCGCCGGCTTTGGCCTGGCCTTCGTCCGTGCCATCAACGAATACGGCATCGCCACCATGGTCTCGGGCAACATCCCCTTTGAGTCCCAGGTCGCCACCGTTTTCATCTACGCCCGTCTGGAGGCCTTCGACGCTTCCGGCGCCACCGCCATCGCCGCCGTCCAGCTTTTGATCTGCTTCGTCGTCCTCATCCTCACCTACATCTGGCAGCGCTGGAGCACCCGCCATGCCCGCTGAAGGCCGCCCCACCCCGCCGCCTCTCTACCGCACGGGCCACACCCTGCGTAAATACACCCTCATGCTCATCGGCCTGGGGTACATGGCCATCATGGTCATCCTCCCGCTCATCAATATTTTCTACCAGGCCTTCGCCAAAGGCTTCACCGAATTTTTCAACGCCATCTCCACGCCGCACGCGCTTCACGCCGTCAAGCTCACGCTTCTCATCCTGGTCACCGTCGTCCCCCTCAACACCTTCTTCGGCATCGCCGCGGCGTGGCTCCTGGCCCGCAAAAAATCCTGGCGATCCTGGGTCCTTAATTTCTTTCTGGACATCCCCCTCACCGTCTCTCCCATCATCCTGGGCCTCTTTGTCGTCATGGTCTACAGCCCCACCGTCGGGCTCCTGGCCCCTCTTATCGAAAAAACCGGCGCGACCATCATCTTCGCCTGGCCCGGCCTGATCATCGCCTCGCTTCTCGTCTCCCTTCCCTTTGTCGCCAAGGAAATCCTCCCCACCCTCGAAACCCTCGACACGTCCCAGGAACAAGTCGCCGCCAGCCTCGGGGCCACCCCCTGGCAAACCTTCTGGCGCGTCACATTCCCCGCCATCCGCTGGTCCATCCTTTACGGCGTCGTCATCTGCGCAGGCAAAACCGTCGGTGATTTCGGCGCCGTCTCCGTCGTCTCCGGCAAAATCATCGGCCAGACCAACACCCTGACCCTCTACATTGAACGCGAATACATGGACTACGAAACAGTCCCCGCCTTCGCCGCCTCCGCACTCCTCACCCTCGTCGCCGTCGGCACCCTCATCCTCCAGCTCATCCTCCGAAAACTCGCCTACGAACCCGGCGACGACGCAGATAAATGAGTTGGG
>CAZIWA010000275.1:0-2786 GCA_964542875.1 uncultured Phycisphaeraceae bacterium | reverse complement strand
CTGGACATCCTCGCCCAGCAGATCGTCGCCGAATGCGTGGAGGCCGGCGAAGAAGGCTGGAACGAGCAAGCCTTGTTTGAAAACTTCAAGCAGGCATGGCCCTACCGAAACCTCACCCGTGAGGAGTTCGACAGCGTCATCCAGCTTCACATCAACGGCCGCCACGGCCTCCTCCACCGCGACGGCGTCGCCGGCCGCATCATGGCCCGAAAGCGCGCCCGCCTCACCGCCATCACCGGCGGCGGAGCCATCCCCGATGTCGCAGACTACCGCGTCCTCCAGGAGCCAGGCGGCACCTTCGTCGGTACCCTCAACGAAGACTTCGCCATCGAATCCAACGTCGGCGATATCTTCCAGCTCGGCAATACCTCCTGGCGTGTCCTCAAAGTCGAACGCGGCATCATGCGTGTCGCCGATGCCCAGGGCCAGCCCCCCAGCATCCCCTTCTGGCTTGGCGAAGGCCCCGCCCGCACCGCGGAGCTCTCCGCGGAACTCGCCACCCTCCGCGAAGATTGCCTTGACCCCAAAATCCTCCAGGATGAAATCGGCCTCGCCCCCGAAGCCGCCATCCAGATATCCGAATACATCGCCGAAGGCCGCCGCGTCCTGGGCGCAGTCCCCACCCAAAAACGCCTCGTCCTCGAACGCTTCTTCGACGAATCAGGCGGCATGCAGATGGTCCTCCACGCCCCCTTTGGCGGCAAAATCAACCGCGCCTGGGGCCTCGCCCTGCGCAAGCGCTTCTGCCGCGGCTTCGGCTTTGAACTCCAGGCCGCCGCCAATGAGGAAGCCATCGTCATCTCCCTGGGCCTCCAGCACAGCTTCCCGCTGGAGGATGTCTTTAACTACCTCCACCCCAACACCGTCAAGGAACTCCTCACCCAGGCCATCCTTGACCAACCCATGTTCGAGTCCCGCTGGCGCTGGAATGCCGTCCGCTCTCTCGTCCTGGCGCGCTTTCAAAACGGCAAGCCCGTGGCCCCGCAAATCCTCCGCATGCGCGCAGGTGACCTGCTGGCCCAATCCTTCCCCGCCGCCGTCGCCTGCCCGGAAACCATGCCCCCCGGCAACCTCCCGATTCCCATGGAGCATCCACTGGTCCGCCAGACCATTGAAGACTGCCTCACCGAAGCCACCGATATCGCCGGGCTCATCCAGGTGCTCACCGATCTCCGCGAAGGCCGCATCGAACGCGTCGCCATCGATACCCCGGAGCCCTCCGCCTTCGCCCGCGGCATCTTGAACTCCCAGGTCTACACCTTCCTGGACGATGCCCCGCTGGAAGAGCGCCGCACCCAGGCGGTCCTCACCCGCCGCAGCCTTGATGCCCGCCTGCAGGACAACATCGGCGCGCTGGACACCGCCGCCGTCGAGCGCGTGCGCCAGGAAGTCTGGCCCCAGCCCGAAAGCCTCGAAGAAGTTCACGATGCGCTCTTGTGGATGGGCTTCGTCACCGATGCGGAAGCCGAGCCTTGGCTGGATTGGCTTGTTGCCCTTTCCCAGCAGCGCCGCGTCACCCATAAAGACGGCCGCTGGTTCGCCCTCGACGGTCTCACCGAAGACAAGAAAATCCTCCTCGGCCGCCTCGAAGCACTCGGCCCCGTGCTTGAAAACGACCCCCGCGTCACCATCGGCGAAGAACCGCAATCCCTCTTCCTCCAGCTCCAGCACGAGGGCGCGATTATTCAAACCCGACTCCAGGGTCAGACCGCCTGGTGTGAACGCCGCCTCTTGGCGCGCATCCACCGCTACACCATCGACCGCCTCCGCCAGGACATCGAGCCCGTCAATGCAAACACCTTCCTTCAGTTCCTCGCTTGTTGGCAGCACGTGGATGAAGATTACCGGCTCGAAGGCCCGCACGGCGTAAGCCAGGTGCTGCGTCAGCTCGCCGGCTTTGAGCTCCCCGCCTGGGCCTGGGAAACTGAAGTTCTCTCCCGCCGCGTGAAAGACTACAAACGCGAATGGCTCGACACCGTCACCATGAACGGCGAATTCGCCTGGGGCCGCATGTGGGGCGGAGCCTCCACCGCCATCCGCGTCACCCCCATCGCCTTCATCCCCCGCGAAGAGCTCGACACCTGGCTCAAGCTCACCGATCCCCCCAGCATGGAAAAGCTCTGCGGCGCAGGGCGCGACATCATGACCGCCCTCCAGGCCAGCGGCGCCATGTTCCCGCAAAACCTGCAAAAAGCCGCCGCCCTCATCCCCGCCCACATGGAGATGGGCCTTGCCGATGTCGTCTCCCATGGCATCGCCACGTGTGATTCCTTCGCCGCGCTTCGCCAGATGATCACCCCTCCTTCACGCCGCCGCATCGCCCTGCAGCCCGTCGGCCGCTGGAGCGCCTTCCGCACTGCTGCCGCAAGCCCAACCGAGGAAGCGCAGGAGCTTGTCGCCAAACAGCTCCTCGCCCGCACCGGCGTGGTCTTCCACAAAATGCTCACCCGGGAAAAAGTCCCCGTGAACTGGGCCGCACTCATCCGCATCTACCGCCGCATGGAGCTCCGCGGCGATGTCCGAGGCGGCCGCTTCATCGCCGGCTTCACCGGCGAGCAGTTCGCCCTCCCCCAGGCCGTCGACCTCCTGCGCAATCTCCGCCGCCAGGGCGCACGCCCCCCGGTCTCCGTTCCCTCCGCAGACCCCCTCAACTTCCAGGGCATCCTCACCCCCGAAAAACGCATCTCCCCAGCCCGCCGCCAGGAAGTTTTAGTCGGCTGAAATCAACCTCCGCTCTGCCTCAAAAACCTTTCCGACTCCCTCTCCCTTTGGGGAGATGACTGGGG
>CAZIWA010000274.1:0-2815 GCA_964542875.1 uncultured Phycisphaeraceae bacterium | reverse complement strand
CGGGAAGGGGATCAGTCTCTGCAGAGGTTTGGTTGGTGTTGTGGGGCGTGTTGTGCCCATTCGAAGTGAGTTGGTCTACAATGGTGGGTTGCCATGGCTGAGATTCTGCTGACAACCTTGAATGCCAAGTACCTGCACGCGTCGTTTGGGTTGCGCTATCTCATGGCGAATATGGGGGAACTGCAGGACCGAACGGCGATCGCGGAGTACGACATCAATCAGCGGCCGGTGGACATTCTTGAGTCGATTCTGGCGCATGATCCCAAGATTTTGGGGATTGGCGTCTACATCTGGAATATCGATCCGGTGACGCGGCTGGTGAGTGATTTGAAGCGGTTACGGCCTGACATCAAGGTGGTGCTGGGCGGGCCGGAGGTGAGCTATGAGACGGAAAAGGTGGAGGTGACGCGGATCGCCGATTACACGATCACAGGGGAGGCGGATTTTGCGTTTGCGGCGTTGTGCAGGAATCTGCTTTCGGGGACGCGGCCGCTGATGCGGGTGATTGCGGCGGATCTGCCTCACTTTGAGACGCTGAAGCTGCCTTACGATTTGTACACGGATCGGGATATCGCGCATCGGATCATTTACGTTGAGGCGTCGCGCGGGTGTCCGTTTACGTGCGAATTTTGCCTTTCATCGCTGGATATTCCGGTGCGGGCGGCGGTGCTGGAGCAATTTTTAAGGGAAATGCAGAAGCTGCTCGACCGGGGGGTGAAGCATTTCAAGTTCGTGGACCGGACGTTTAATCTGAATTTGAAGGTGGGTAAGGCGATTCTGCAGTTTTTCCTGGACCGGTACCGGGAAGGGCTGTTTCTGCATTTTGAAATGATTCCGGACCGGCTGCCTGAGCAATTGCGTGGGTTGATCAAGCTGTTTCCGCATGGGGCGCTGCAGTTTGAGATCGGGATTCAGTCGTTTAATGATCTGACTTGCGAGCTGATCAGCCGCAGACAGGACCATGACAAGCTGGAAGACAACATCCGGTTTTTAAGGTCCCAGACGGGTGTGCATATCCATGCGGACCTGATCGTGGGCCTGCCGGGTGAAGACCTGGAGAGCTTTGGGCGGGGGTTTGACCGGCTGGTGAAGATGGGGCCGCAAGAGATTCAGGTGGGGATTTTAAAACGGCTGCGGGGAACGCCGATCGTGCGGCATGATGAGGCATGGCAGATGGTTTACAGCCCGGCGGCGCCTTATGAGATTCTGCAGAACAAGCTGATCACGTTCAATGAGATGCAGCGGATGCGCCGGTTTGCCCGGTACTGGGACCTGGTGGGGAACTCCGGCAATTTTGTGGATGCGGTGGCGGCGCTGTGGGGTGAGGGGTCCGCGTTTGAGGGGTTTATGGCGTTTTGCGATTGGCTGCATGCGAAGCTGGGGCAGACGCATGGGATCGCGCTGCACCGGCTGGCGGAACTGCTGATGACGTTTTTAATGGAAGAGAAGGGGCTGAGCCGGAGCGAAGCGATTGCGCCGGTACGGGCGGATTACTTCCGGATCGGGCGGGAACTGCCGGACTTTCTGCGTGAAGAAGGGGATTATGAATTGGTCCGGGCGCAGAGCAAGCGCGGGGGAAGCCACGCCAAGCGGCAGGGGCGGCATGGCGGGGGCGAGGGGTAAGGAAGAGGGGCTGGGGTCTGTTCAGGGGGTGATGGGCAGGAAGTTGGTGACAGGCGTGTGCCCAAAATTGAGAAAATGAGGCACCGGGGGTTGTGATTTTGGGAATGGGTTTGGGTAAAATGAGAGGCTACGGATACCTCATTCACCTTTCTTCAAGGGGATTTAAATCATGTTTCAGTCTTCCAATCCGACTTTGACCAACAACCCGTTTGGGAACGCCGCAGCCAACGGCGGGCAGGGCGTGATGACCGCCAAGGGCGCTTATGACAAGGCGATGCTCTTGTTTGCGCTGCTGGTGGGCACGGCGACGGCGACGTGGTACATGGTGAGCGCCGGCATGGCGCCGCTGGCTGGCCTGGTGGGGATTCTGGGGCTGGTGGTGGGGGTGATCTGCGGACTGGTGATTTATTTCAAGCCATCGGCTGCGCCGATTGCCGCGCCGGTGTATGCGCTGTCTGAAGGCCTTTTTCTTGGGTTTATCTCTTCGGTGATCAACGGGGCGATGGTCGCAGGTGCGACGGCTGATACCCCCAACAAATACGCGGGCATCGTGCCTGGCGCGGTGATCCTGACGTTTGCGGTGTTTGCCCTGATGCTGGGCTTGTACCGGACGGGTGTGATCCGCCCGACGCAGAAGTTCGTGATGTTCATGACGGTGGCGATCGGGTCGATTTGCCTGATTTACCTGGTGAACCTGGTGATGGTGCTGTTTGGCATGGGCGGGATTCCGTTCATCAAAGGTTCGAGCGCGATCAGCATCGGGTTCAGCGTGATCGTGGTGGCCATCGCCGGCCTGTCGCTGATCCTGGACTTTGGGATGATCGACTCGGCCGAAGCCGAAGGTGCACCCAAGTACATGGAGTGGTACGGCGCGTACGCGCTGATGACCTCGCTGGTGTGGCTGTACATCGAAATCCTCCGGCTTCTGATGAAGCTGCGGGATCGGTAAGCCGCGAATTGAATTGAGATATGACAGGCGCGCCCGGGTGGCGCGCCTGTTTTTTTATGGGTGTGGGTTAATCACGAAGGTGCGAAGGGACAGAGGAGTAGTTTAGGGATGAAGATTTGTTGTTGGCGCGTGGCTCCGGACACAGCACTGCTTCGGGCCGTGCTGTGTGCCACCCCGGGGGGTGGGGGTGGTGTTGGTGGCGTGGTTTTTGTGGGGTTTTGGGGAGGTCGGGCTGTTGCCCGA
>CAZIWA010000273.1:0-2912 GCA_964542875.1 uncultured Phycisphaeraceae bacterium | reverse complement strand
AGCGTTCTCGCATTTGCAGTGCAAACGTTATTTAAAAGGAGTTTTAAAGATGAGCAAAACCATTGATGTCTACCAGGCTGGACCAGATCGTTTCTTCCTGTACCAGTCACTCGCCTACGAGTTGGGCCTTGTTCCCGATGTCTTTGACATTCCCCACTTGGCTTATACAGACGCCCCGCCAGTGGCACCTGCAGGCATGCAGGCACGCCGCAACGTGGAGGGAACTGCATGGGATGTGGAAGAAGACCATCGCGAAGACGTGCTGTTCTATGTCAAGACACCCGCGACGGCTGATAAGCCAGCGGTACTGGAACACTATCAGTTCGGACAAAAAGTCGATGTTGAGGGCGTCGAAGTGAGTTATGACGGGGGCGGTTCTGTCCCAGACTGGCTGACTGACGTGCCACCTACACCACCTGAACCATCGCAACCGGAACAGCCGTCACAGATAGAAGGCTGACACCCGGTTCAATAGACAGGGCGACGGCTCGGATGCGCCAACATCCAGCCCCGCCAGTTCGGCAAGCAATGATTCTGCATGCTCCACCCAAGACCCTGCCACCCCTAGGAGGCGGGCGAATGTTATCACGGAGAAAACATGCAGGATATTCGCTGCGGCAATTGCAACAAGTTACTCGGCAAAGGGCTATTTGAAGTCATCACGATCAAATGCCCACGTTGTAAAACACTGAATCTCTTGAGAGCCACGAGCTCCGAATCTGAACGCCACGGAGCGTCTGAATCAAAGGACGCTCATGTATGGCCAAGCAAGTAAACCAACAATCGGCAGTTTGTTCGCAGGTATCGGCGGGTTCGATATCGGCTTCGAGAGTGCCGGCTTTAAAACAGCGTGGCAGGTCGAAATCAACCCGGTCTGCCGCGCAGTCCTCTCCGACCGCTTCCCGCAGGCGCGCCAATTCGACGATGTCCGAACCTGTGGCAGCTCAAACCTCGAACGTGTTGATGTCATCACGGGCGGCTTCCCCTGCCAGGATGTCAGCGCGATGGGAAAAAGGCGCGGTCTCGAGGGGCAGCGTACAGGGCTCTTCTTTGAAGTCGTCCGAATCATTAACGAGCTTCGGCCCAAATGGCTGGTGCTTGAGAACGTCACGGGGCTGCTCCATAGCAAAGATGGCGAAGACTTCCAAACAGTCGTCGCTACCCTTGCCGAATGCGGGTATCTGGGATTCTGGCGGGTGCTTAATGCTCAATATTTCGGAGTCCCCACGCGTCGCCGCCGAGTTTTCTTGGTCGCAGGTCTTGGCCAGCATCCTCCCTATGAGCTGTTGGCTGACACCGCACCAGTGGGGACTTTTCAAGGCCCGCCGCGCCCGAGCGGGTACCCAGTCGAAATCGATGGATGGGCTTATCCTACCCTTCTATCAGGAAGCGCAGCAGGACAGATCGATATCAGTGGTTCAGGGCTCATCGCTACCGCTGACGGCTGGGATCAGATGGTTGATAGGCAGAGAACGATTGACCATCATGGGCTTTGCGGCGGACTGGATGAGGCCAACTTTGCAGAAACTCATGCTGCCGGAAACGCCGTTGTCCCGCAAGTCGCGGAATGGATCGCCAAGCACTTGATCCAGGTCTGCTAATTTAGAGTGCATGTGCCCGTCTCAATTGCCGCTAGTTTGGCAATTGAGATAACCGGCCAATGGTTGGTGGACTGACGGCTCGATACAGCACTCGACGCGCTCGTAGTTCGGCCAATTGCCGACGGCCTACCGGGCTCCGGGCTATCTTCTCCGCTAGATCGCGTCCCCTCGGGTGGTAGTACCGCAAAAGCTGCCTGGTGTCCTTGTGCCCGCTAATCTTGGCCATCTCGTGCAACTCAAAGATTGGAGCCAGCATCGACGTAGCTTCATGGCGCAAGTCGTGAAACCGCAAATCCTCAAAATAAGCCGGATTGGCTCTACGGTTGTTGTCCTTGCATAGTTCTTCATACTTTGCTTTCGCACGAGTGCGCGCCCGTATGAACGCCCTGGTGATCGAGCCTGGTTGCATGGTGAAAATCCGACCTCGGAGCGGCTTTCCCACTAAGTATTGACGTAGTTCTTCTTTCATTTGCGGAGTAAGTGGAACCTCCCTCGATGTGCCATTCTTGGTATCAAACAGCTTGACCACGCCGTGCACCAGGTCAACGTGTTCGCGATGGATGAATGCCACTTCACTGCGCCGCATGCACGTCTGGGACGCAAGATTCGCGATTATGGGCAGTTCTTTAGACCGTGTCTGCCGGAGAATCCATGCCAATTCTTCTTTAGGGCAATCATCCTCTGATATTCCCCTGAGCTTGATTTGGTCGAAAAGGCGACGATCCCGCGCATCATTGACGGCTGGACGGCGTACCAGTTGCACAGGGTTTGCCAGCTCGGTCCAGCCCCAGTCTTTTCGCAGCACGGTAAACACGTGGGACAGGAATGCAAGCCGTCTCACTACGGTTGATGCCGCTTTATCGACGAGCCACGCGTCCCGGAGTTCGATAAGGTCGGTGTTGCGGATACGATTGATTGGGCGGCTGGCCAACCTGCTGGCCAGCCAGGTGCGTGCAATCGACTGTTCGGCGGCAATGCCTTTCTTGGCGATAGAGACCTCGGCCAGATAACGATTGATTACGGATGCTAGGGTTGGGACGAACTGGCGACGGAGGCGGGGCGATGGTTTCATGAAAATCCGCAAGTATCCACGAATTTCCGGTTATATTTGCATCTAGCAAGATTGAACGATCTTTAAAAACCATTTGGGGGTGCTTTAAGGCACCCCCAAATAACGTCTAAACCCAATGTTTGACTCAGTTAATTGCTGGATCAAAGTAAACGTTCGGCTTGCTCAAAATAAACGGCGCGCTACTTGATGAGTCCGAATGCCATGAGATTTCCTTGCGCTGACGTTGATATGCAGCGCCC
>CAZIWA010000272.1:0-2935 GCA_964542875.1 uncultured Phycisphaeraceae bacterium | reverse complement strand
TGCATCAGCCGCTTGGCCAGATGCTCCTGATGTTTGCCCACCAGCCGCGACACGAACACGCCGATCAATATCAGCCCTGCCATCGCCTCCATCGCCGCCACCAGCCGGCCGTACGACACGGGACGAAAGTCCCCATACCCCAGAGTTGTCACCGTCACCGCGCTAAAGTGCAGGCAATCCCCAAACGTCACTTCCGCCGGCCCGCTCACCCCTTCCTGGGTGAATGCCGGCACGATCCCCCACCCATCCTTGGACCCCACATAAAACACCACCGCCGACCCGACCAGCACCAGCGCCAGAATCAGCACCAGCGTCCACGTCCGCCGGTAAATATCCTTCACTTCGCCCCAGAACGACACCTCTCTGCGCCCGTCGCGCTCCGCTTGATCCTGCTCTTTTTTGTCTGAAGTCATTGATTCACCACCTCTCACTGCCCGTGGCGTAAAACCGCTTGCCCCATCCGCCTTCATTTCGCCGGCCGCTGAGCCCGGTCGATCACAAACCCTGTCGCCGACCCCTGCTCGGTGATCGTGTCGTTCTTGGCCCCGCTGCTGTACGTATCTTCACCGGACCAGTCCACCAGAAACGAAAAATTCCCCCCTTCACTAAGTTCCTTGTGATATTCCACCTTTGGATTTCCATATCCCTGGCAGCTTCCCGAAGCCTTATATGAATCCTTCCCGCTCACATCCAGCAGCATCCCAAACCCTGCCTGCTGAGCCACGCCCTGCATGTTGGCCCCATCGGCGTCGTACACGTCATTCCCGCCGAAGTCGCACAGCACGCCCTGGCTAAAGTCCCAGGCAAAGCCGTGTCCCGCCATGGTTCCGCCGTAAAAATCGTCACCCGCATCATCGAACATGAAGCCAAGCGCATAGTGGCAGCCGAAGCACACGCCGTAACGCATGAAGCGCGATTCCTTCCGCGGCCCGCCGTCGTACGCCAGCCGCGTCGCCCCAAAGCGCTTGTCGTTCCCCCCAAAGTCGCGGCTGAAACCAGCCGCAAACCAGTACCCCGACGCCATCGAAAAATAATCGCTCTCGTAAGTGTCGTCCCCGCCCCCATCCAGCAGCACGCCCAGCCCCCCATTGGCAATGCCGCGCGGCGCATACCCGCACCCCTGCGAAAACCCGTCATACCCCGGCGAATCGTCGTAGCCGTCTAAAAACAGCCCGCCCCCGTAGTAAGTGTCCGCCCCCGCCACATCATCCAGCACCCCCATGCCCAGCGGCCCGCCCACGCCCTGCGCAAACAACGCCCCGCGAAACGCATCATTCCCCGCCCTGTCCACCAGCAGGCCCACGCCCGCCAGCGCGCTCCCCTGAACCCGCTTAATGCCTTTGTAAGTGTCATCGCCCGCATTGTCGATCAGCACCCCCACGCCCCCGACGCATGCCCCCTGGGCCACATCCTTGGCGTCGTAAACATCGTTCCCCTTGGCGTCCATCAGCACCGATACGCCCAGCACCGCGCCCCCTTGTATCCCCGGTTTCACCCCGCGGTAAATATCGTTCCCCTCCAGGTCCACCACCACCAGCATCGGCCGCGTCGCTGAAAGCGACCCTTCCACATAAACATCATCCCCGCCCACATCGATCACCATCACCACATCGCCCATCTCATCCAGGTTGTAGGCATTTTTGCCCGCGCCCCCGATCACCACCTTCCCCTGCGGGGTCTGAATCACCCGGTCGATCGTTCCCGCCACCCCAGGCATCGCCACCGGCTCAGCCGCCTTGGGCCCTGCCGCGGCCAACCGCCCCGCCAGCCCCGGCCGCGCCAGCCCCACCAGCACCTTCGCCGCCTTCACATGCTGCGCCCGGTCCATCCTCTCCAGCAGGTCAAACACCTCCCGGGATTCCTTCTGCGCCGGCAGCCGCGCCCCGATCTTTGCATTCCCCGTCGTCACGGCGTAGGCATCCTTCTGCAGCCGCGCCGCCTGCTCCGCGCTCAGCGGCGCCAATGCCTTCTCGCACATCCGCGCCGCCTGCGCCAGCCTCTGCCGGTAATAGCCTTCAATACCCCCCGATTCACCGCCCGTGCCCGCTTCACCCTCCTCCGCCTTCAAATCCAGCTTCGCGCTCGCTTGGTCCAGCACCGCCCCCAGGTCATCGCGCAGCACCGCCTCATGCATCTCACGGGTGAACTTTTCCGATTCGCTCGTCGCCGTCAGCGGATTCCTCAGCAGATGATCCACCCAGTTCAGCCGGCAATTTCCTGATTTATCCGACCACGTCTTGTCCCCCGCGCTGTCGTCCAGCTTCTTGCCCAGCAGATCCAGATAAGCCTTCAAAATCGGCTCCAGCTTCCGTTGCGCGATCCCCCCTCGCACCTCATCCTCAAGCTGCCTCACCGCCACCGCGCTGTCAGGCTCCGCATCCCCGGCCAGCGTCGCTCCACAAACCGTCAATGCCAACCCCAAGGCTCCCACCAACAGACTCGCGCGCGTCTTCATAACCCCTCCATCCATATTCTCGTATTTACCTTGTCCCTTGTACCCTGTACCTTGTACCTTTTACACCGTTTCTTTGCTCAAGATTCCGATTCTTCCTATTCGGCTAAATCACAGCCCAGAGGCCCCCATGCCCCACCCTCTCCCGCAATCCCAGATCGATCAATACCACCTCGAAGGCTACACCGTCGTCCCCGAGGTCTTCTCCAAATCCGACCTCGCCAAAATCGACACCGTCATCGATGAGCTCACCGCCAAGGCGGCCCGCGAAGGCCGCATGGAACAAATCCTCGAACTGGAGCCCCAGCCCCTCGACGGCAAACCCGTCGCCCGCCGCATCTACAACCCCCTCCACGCTCACGAGGCGTTTAAAAACCTCGCCATCGACCCCCGCATCCTCGACCGCATCTCTTCCCTCATCGGCCCCAACCTCGCCATCCAGCACAGCAAGCTCAACATGAAGCCCGCCAAGGTCGGCTCCTC
>CAZIWA010000271.1:1235-2935 GCA_964542875.1 uncultured Phycisphaeraceae bacterium | reverse complement strand
AATTCCTGGATCGCCTCGATCGTCCCGATGTTGTAATGGCTCAGCACAATCGAAAGTTCGTACGTCTCAAACCGGTCACGGCTCCGGCCATCACCGCCCGAAAGCTGCGTCGATGTCACGCCGGACGTCTGCGTCGCACCCGCCTGCCCCGAAGAAGTATTCTCCGGCGGCAACACCCCACTTACCGCCGGATCCGACCCACCCGGAGGCTGCGGAACTGAACTCGGCGGCTTATTTGGCTGAGGTTGACTCGTCATTCACACGTCCCACGCAGAACTGAAATTGTCCCTGACGCATCACCAGCAACCATCAGTGGCAAACCACAAACCCACTCGACGACTGGCTATACATCCAAAAGGGTAGTGTCTCACACCATCCTCAAATTGCAACACCCTCCCCAATCCTTGTCAAAAACAATCCACAACCACCGCCTCGCCCCTCTCTCTATTAAGAGATGTCTTCACTCTTCAACCCGAAACCCAAACCCATCTCCCTCTGGACCTCCCCCGCCGCACTCCGTAAACTACCCCAAGGTCACAAAGCAGGCCCGCCGTCCGCGCAAAGGGTTCAACCCGGCCCGTCCACCGCCGTCTGCTACATCCAAACCTTTTCCTCCCGAACCTGCGGACAACGGGAAACCAGGAAAGGGCTCCCATGTCTCCACTGCCAAACCGGCAAAACCGCCTCCCCGTCAACCCCTCGGCCGAGCACCTCAAAAAGCAGGCCAAGCGCCTCGCCAGGGAAAACCCCGGCCAACCCCTCGCGCACGCCCAGCACGCCCTCGCCCAAACGTACGGCTGCAAAACCTGGGCACAGCTCATGCACGTCGTCGAGGTCATGAACCGTGGCGCAACCACCCTCGTCGGCACCGGCCCCTCCAAATACGAACCCCTCCCCGCCGCCGTACGCAAACGCGATGTCGCCACTGTCCAGGCCATCCTCGCCTCCGGACAATTCACCATCCACGACCTAGACGCTGGCCTCGCCCACGCCTGCTGGTACGGCGGATCAAACCCCGACGTCCTCAAAGTCCGCAAACAACTCTTCGACCTCCTCCTCGCCCACGGCGCAGACCCCGACGGCGAATACGGCTCAAACTACGGACCCATCATCTTCGGCACCGGCGAATGCCTCTCCCTCGAAGGCCTCCAATGGCTCCTCGACGCCGGCGCGGACGTCACCTTCAAACCCGTCCCCACCAAATACGGCGATAACTGCGCACTCACCTCCGTCCTCAGCGCCTACGAACGCGGCCCCAACGACACCAAGCACAAAATGGTCCGCCTCCTTCTCGCCCACAACGCCTTCATCCCGCCCCAGGTCACGCCCCCCATCCTCGCCATCCACATGGGCGATACCCAAACCCTCGCCCGCCTTCTCGATCAATCCCCCGCGCTCCTCACCCACCGCTTTCCGGACATGCCCTTCGGCAACCTCCCCCTCAAGGGCGCAACCCTCCTCCACTGCGCCATCGAGCACTGCGAAATCCCATGCGTCGATGAGCTCTTAAACCGCAACGCCGACATCAACCTCCCCGCTGACATCATCGACGGCTGGGGCGGCCAAACCCCCATCTATCACGCCATCGCCACCATCTACGACGCCGGCTTCCCCGTCCTGGAACACCTCGTCAAACGCCTCGGCTCCAAAATCAAGATGAACGTCACCGCCCGCGTTCAGCGCACCTATTGCCCCCCCTC
>CAZIWA010000271.1:0-1135 GCA_964542875.1 uncultured Phycisphaeraceae bacterium | reverse complement strand
TCCACCGCCCCCGACGCCGACCGCATCGCCTGCGCCGCCTTCCTCCTCGAAAGCGGCGCTAAACCCAACCGCCAATACCACAACAACACCACCCCCTACCATGTCGCCGCCCGCACCGGCCCGGCAAGCCTCGTCAAACTCTTCCAGGACCAAGGCGGCCTCTCCTGGACCCACGACAACAATCAACACCGCGCCCTCGAATATGCCCAAAACAGCACGACCCTCTCCCGATCCGAAAAACAAGCCATCATCGCCCTGATCCAAAAACCCCGCATCTCCGATCCCCACTTCGCCGCCGCCGTCGCCGCCATCGATTCCGGTGATCTCCCCACCCTCAAAAACCTCCTTCAGTCCCACCCCCACCTCGCCACCGCCAAGGCCGATGAACCCGGCTCCTACGCCGGCCCTTACTTCGCCCACCCCGCTTTGCTCTGGTTCATCGCCGAAAACCCCGTGCGTAACGCGACCCTCCCCCAAAACATCTGCGACATCGCCGACGCCATCATCGACGCCGGCGCATCACTGGACGATATCAACTACACCCTCGGCCTCATCTGCTCCGGCCGGGTTCCACGTGAAACGCATCAGCAGACCCCCCTCATCAAAAAACTCGTCGCCCGCGGCGCAGACCCCAACCGCGCCCTCGCATCCGCCGTCTCAGAACAGGAACTCCACGCCATCAAAACCCTCTTGGAGCTAGGCGGCACACCAGACCTCTCAGTCGCCGTCGTCATCGATGACATCCCACTCTTGAAAAACCTCCTCCAGACAACCAGACCCGACTCCAAATCCCTCGAACGGACATGGAAAATCGCCGCCGGCAACGGCAACATCCCCGCCCTTGAACTCCTGCTGGCTCAGGGCATCAACATCAACACCGTCGACATGCAAAACGCCACAGCCCTCCACCACGCCGCCCTGGGCAACCACAAACCCGCCGTCATCTTCCTCCTTCAGCACGGCGCCCGCCGCGACATCCGCGACAACCAGTTTCAAGGCACCCCCTCTGGCTGGGCCGAATTCGGCGGCAACCACAAACCCCTCGCCCAATTCATCGACCAATGGACCCCCGACACCCCAAACCCTCCGGGCGGCACACTGTAGACGTCCGCGGCTACGGCGTGTCTTGCACGCG
>CAZIWA010000270.1:0-2940 GCA_964542875.1 uncultured Phycisphaeraceae bacterium | reverse complement strand
TTTCTCTGCTCTTACCCGATCCCCGAAACCCGTACCCCGACACCCGAAAAAGGCCGCAGGCCTCTCCCTCCGCTCTTACACCCCGACCTCAAAGCTTGACCGACACCCCGCCATCCACGGCCGAATCATACGCCGCCAGCGAAAGCAGGCTGGTATCCCAGATTTCCTGCTGCGTGATGGGCATTTTCGTGTCATGGATCAACGCTGAAAGCAGGTCGTTGTCCCATTCGGTGATCGTCGGAATGCCCGTCAGGTCCAAAGGCTGCTGAGCGGATTCCGCGGTCCAGATTTCCGCGCTCTGCGTGTCCCCCAGCCGGATTTCGATCTTGCCCGTCGTCCCCAGGATCCACATCCGGGTATCGCCGAAGTTGCGCATGGAGACGGGGTTGAGCCAGTCGACTTCCACGTGCGCCATCACGCCGTTGGCGAACTTCACCTGCGCCTGCGCAAAGTCCTGAAAGCCCGTGTGGTTGGGCTGGTCGAAGTTGGCATGCATCGCCGTCACCACGTGAGGCTTGGAGCCTGCCATCCACAGACAGATGTCAAAGTGGTGCGACCCGATATCGATCAGCGCGCCGCCGTTTTCAGCTTTGGAAAAGTGCCAGCTCGGCCGGCCCGCCGGGTGCAGCTTGTGCGGCCCTGCGGAAAACACCCGGACCAGCTTGCCGATGCGTCCAGCGTCCAGCGCCGCCTTGGCCGCCACCGTGTGGGCATAACCCCGGTAGGGGTAATACACCATCACTGCTTTACCCGACTTCTTCTGCGCCTTCATCACCCGTTCCAGGCCTTCGCGCGTCACGGCCAGGGGTTTGTCCACCAGCACGTTGGCGCCGGCGTTGAGTGATGCTTCCACCAGCTTGGCGCGCTCGTTGGGAATCGCCGCGGTCATCATCAGCGCCGGTTTAAACGCCAGTGCCTCTTCCACCGTGTGCGCAATCGGCACGCCGATTTTGTCGGAAATAATTTTGCAGCGCTCCGGATCGCTGTCGTAAACGGCCACCAGCTTCGCATCGGCCCGCTTTTTCACGCTGTCTGCCAGCGCATAGATGTGCGGGTGAGCGGTGCCGAGGATGACTACATTTTTCATAAAAGCTCGTCCTGATTGTGGTTGGTTTGGGTCAGACCGGTCATGATACAACACATGAACCGTTTCATCGCTTAGGAGAGCCCCATGCGTCTATTGATCATCCGCCACGGCATCGCAGAGGACATCGGCCCCGACGGTACGGATTCCGGCAGAAGGCTCACGCCCGAAGGCATTGAAAAAACCAGACAGGTGGCCCAGGGCCTGGTGAAAATCGCCAAAAAACCTCAGATCGTCCTCGCCAGCCCCAAGGCCCGCGCGCACGCCACCGCAAAAATCATCGCCGACGCCTTCAACATCCAGGTCCAGTTGAGCCCCATCATCCAGGAAGAAGACCCCGTCGACCTCATCACCCTCATCGCCGGCCGCAAGGAAGATTCCCTGGCCATCGTCGGCCACGAACCCACGCTCGGCGCACTGGTGGAACTCCTGATCTCCGGCCGCATGGAACGCGGCTCCACCCCACTCAAAAAAGCCGGCGTCGCCTGCTTTGAAATCACCTTCGGCAAAACCCCCAGCGACTTCCACTCCGAACTCAAATGGTTCACCGGCCCCGAAATGCTGACGATGCTTTAAAGGAAGGTCTATCGATCTTGTAGGTCGGATTAGACATCTTCCCCAAACACTCCCGTTCCTCTGCCTTGTACCTTGTACCTTTTCCCTTATGCCTTTCCCGCCTCATGTCTAAAAATCCTGCCTCTATGAACACCCCTACCGTATCGCGCCAAACCACTCAAAATAGGTGATTTTTCGCTGGTATACGGATGCATATCCGGTTAGATTCGCGCCGACGTCAGCCGTCTGAAACCTCCCATTTCGCGCCTTGAGGCCCCATCATGCGTCAGTCTTCCCAGCGTGCATTCACCCTTGTTGAGCTTCTGGTGGTCATCGCCATCATGGGTGTGCTCACCTCCATGCTCATCCCCGGTTTGAGCAAAGCGCGCGATGCCGCCCGCACCGCCCTTTGCGCAAGCAAAATGCGCCAGACCGGCATCATGGCATCCCAATATCAGGCCGACACCAAATACATCCTCCCCTGGGTCTCCACCTCTTTCGACCCCGCCACCCCCACAGGCGGCCTCGCCGCCAACTCCCGCTGGGCCGTCGGCTACCGCTTCACCGGCATTCTCTGCGTCATGGGCTATTCCTCCATGAACCAGATGCTTGCCGACGACACCGCACCGGCGCTCTGGGAGTCCTACTGGGAAGCCAACCTCCGTAAAACCAGCACCTTCCTCTGCCCCTCCGGTAAATACTTCGGCAACTCCATCTCAGGCGGCGCCACCTTCGGCGCCTGGAGCCAGCGCGCCTGGCCCAACGGCGACGGCAAGTGGGACGCCGCCTCCGTCGACATCGTCGACATGCACCTCTACAACTATCCCCTTCCCCTCGACAAGATGTACCCCACCGCCAAGGTCTATCTGCGCACCCTAAGCTCCTATCAAGTCAACCGCTCCACCACCATCACCAACGTCATCAATGGCGTTTCCGGCCTCCGACCCAAAAAAGAAATCAAGGAAAGCACCGACTCCGACACCGTCTTCCTCATGGAAGCCAGCGACGAAACCACCGGCCGAGAAATCGACATGGACCAGGAACAGCCCTACAACGTCTACACCAACACCATCGCCGCAACCCGCGAATTCCGCATCCCCCACCAGGACACCGCCAACTTCCTCGCCCTGGATGGCCACGTCGGCAAAGTCCTGCGCAAACACTTCGGCACCAACTTCAAATCCGAACGCCCCTTCAAATTCGGCGAATACGACAACTAGCGTTGAAGGAGAGGAAAAATCTGCGACGGTTTCGGGTTTCGGGTTTCGGGTTTCGGGTTTCGGGTTTCGGGTTTCGGGTTT
>CAZIWA010000269.1:0-2998 GCA_964542875.1 uncultured Phycisphaeraceae bacterium | reverse complement strand
CAACTTCAATGCGGCATGAATGCCTGCAGATAGCTGATCATCCGCCTCGGGCCGATGATCCCCGCCACCTTGTCGTTCATATCCAGGATCGGGATATGCCTGAAACCACCCGTCGACATCAGGTTGATGGCCTTCGCCACCGGGTCGGTTTCATAGACGAAAAGCGGGTCCGCCGTCATGAACTGGCTCACCGGGCGCGAAGCCAGGCGTTCGTAGTTCTCGCCGATCTTCTCCAGCAGATCACGATCGGAGAAAACCCCCACCAGCCGGTCGTCCCGGTCGATGATCATCACGCATGAGATGTTGGATTTGTTCATCTCCTGCGCAACCGTGCCCATCGGCGTGTCCGGCGTAAACCCTTTAAACGGACGGTACTGCACCGCCGTCACCGGGTCTTCGGCCAGCGATCTTTCCAGGTCATCGCTGTACTCGCGCTTGTCGTAGTTCTTAAGCGGGTCTTTGAATTCTTCATCCGCGGAGCTGAGGTCCGACGAACGTTTAGGGCGCATGCTGCTCATGGTCAGGCTCCTTCAGGTTGGTCCATGCCCACCAGCGGACGCATCCGCTGGACCATCACGATTCTCGGGAAATACTCGGCGATATAGCGCATCAGGCCCTTTTGGCCCGTAAGCCCGATCACCCGTCCATTGCCGTCGGTCACGCAGATGTACCTCAGGCTCTTGGCCTGCATCATCGTCACCATCTCGGACACGCTCGCATCCTGCGAAATCGCATCCGGGTCGTGGTACATGTGCTTGGCCACCGGGTCGCCCGCAGCAGCGGGGTTCGCCGCCACCAGCTTGGCATAAAGCCGCTCGGTGAACTTGCCCACCGGCTTGCCGTCGCCGTCAACCACGATCGCACACCCCAGATGCGTGGTGCGCATGCGCTTGGCCACCTGACGGATCGTTTCATCGCCCGTCGCCGTAAGCGCCGCCCGCATCTCCAGGCTTGCTACAGGATCCTTCAAAATGTCTTCGCGAAGACCCATGCCGACCTCCTTTCAACCAACGATTAATGAATGTTTGGAATGTGGAACAGTGACGTGGGCGCCGATCTCTCGCCAGGGCATGGCCTCCAGACCGGCGTCACGTTGGATTATAAAACCGGACTCTCGGAAAACCTTCTTTTTTCAAAAAAGATTTTTCCGGTGGGAAACCGGCTTGGTCATGACTAACACTTGATTAGCCTTGACCCCACGCCCAGATGGTAAACCCGCCGCTTCTCACCAGCCATCGGGAAAACCCCCACCATCTCGGAAATGGAGGCCACCCCGGTTGCCTTAAGCGTGCTCCAGGCCTCTTTCGCCGCCGAGGCTCACCCGATCTTCACATAGTTCACCCGGCAGATCGCGTCGTTCACGCAGCCCTTGCCCCGGATACCGGTCTGATAGATCAGATGAAACTCATCCGGGTACACGCCCGCGCCCGGCTTTTCCAGGCTCGCCAGCCAGTCGGGCTGGCTGGGTTCCACCTTGGGGATCGCTTCATGCCGCAGCATTTCCCCCGTGTTGGGGTTCACCGCGTACACGTGCAACTGGTTTGTCACGCTTCCCCACTCCCCCGTCTCGTCGCGTGCGATCGCCACGATCACTTCCCCCCTGGAGTTCACAGCCAGTTGAGGCTGGCTGCTGAATTTCTTCCCCGGGTCCGTCTTTTGCCCAAGTTCGCCCAGGTCAAAGCTCTTCCAGCTCTTATCGGCCTGGCGAACCGCCAGCGCCGCCCCGCCAACATCGGAATTCCACACACCGAAAATCGGCCGTCCATCCGGCAAAACGACCACGTTCCCCGGCCGAGGGCTCTGCCCGCCGGGATAAGCCACCGGCTGCGATTCCTCAAACTTGATCGGCAGCGCATACGCCTCTTTGCCATCCGAATGCTTCCATGCATACCGTGCGTACTCTCCGCCGCCGGGCCCCGGCGCAAGCTCAAAATGGCTCACCCCCAGGCTCCTGGCCGCCGGCCCGGCGCTCCCGCCCGGCCACGTCTTGTACCACTCGATCACCATGTGCATCACGCCATCGGGCCCCGAAGCCAGCGAATTGGTCGGGTACGAATAAAGCGGCGCCGGCATCCGCCAGAACATCCCCCGTTGCGGGCCCCAGGGACGCCCCTTGGACGTCATATGGTGCCCCACGCCCCAGTGCTCATCCCCCGCCAGGCCAGACCGCCTGTGCGCCAGGTGCAGCACCCCATCGGGCGTGTGCGTCAGGCTCGGGTACGTCGCCGTCTGCCCCACCACCTCCGGCAGCGACCACGACGTCTTGTCCCACGGCGTCGCGCTCTTGATGTACATGAACGCCATCCCATGGCTTCCCGAAACCATGTGCAGCACCCCATCAGGCGTCAGCGTGATCGCCGCGCCGCAGTGGTTGTCCCACTGCTGCGAAAAGGGGTACTCCTGCACCACCTTCCCCGCCTCGTCGATCTGCGCCAGCACGCACCGGTACTGGTTGTCCAGCCAGGTCACAAACACGCCGCGCTCGGTGCGCACGATCTTATTGGCCTGGTGGTAAGCCGTTGAACGATCACAGCCTTGGGTCGTCAGGGTCACGGGAGTCTTCATGATGTTTCCTTTTGCGAGTAGGCCGATGGGCCTGGTTTGGGAAATGCCAACCTGGCTTGATAAAGCCAACAGGCTGGGAAGGTTACCTCATCCGCCCTCTGAAGTATTCAACATCACACAAACGTTGTGGACGCATGAAGAGCGCCAACAAGCATTCAATAAGAAACCCCGGGCGCCAGAGTGAGGCCAAACGCCAGCGCTATTCGGTTAACACTAACGCTGGAATCCGCAATTCTGGGTGGCATGCTCTCGTCCGCGTGAGCATGTCTTTCCTCTTCAATCTGCGCTTTTTCTCGAGGCCAAAGGCCCGACCTTATGACAGCCAGGGTCGAGCAGAAGGAAAGACCTGCGGCTTTTTCGGGTTTCGGGGATCGGGGATCGGGGATCGGGTAAGAGCAGAGGAAGAGCGAAATTTAAGAAAGCAGGACGCCCG
>CAZIWA010000268.1:0-3047 GCA_964542875.1 uncultured Phycisphaeraceae bacterium | reverse complement strand
CCCTTCTCCACCATCACCTGCATCATCTTCAACGTCGTCGAATACCCCGTATCCCGCCGATCCTTGAGCACATTGTGTACCTGCCGCACCGTTCCCCGTTCCTCCGGACATCCCCAAAGCACCTGCAGAATCTCCAACTCCGCTTCCGTCGGCGTAGACAACGCTTTTCGTCCCATGGCCCAATCCCTTCGCACAATCAGCACAACATAACCATATGACGAAATCTATCGTCATTCATTTCCAAAGTCAACGAAATCTTTCGTCAATTACTTTCTCAGCTCCCCGTCGACCGGTAATGCCTCACCCCCACGCCCCACACCTTCAGCGCCACAAACAAAAACACAAACCCCGCCACAGGCGAAATCCAGCACAGCCACCCCGGCCCGCCCAGCGGATCCTCACGACCCAAAATCGCCAACCCCGGGCAATAGTTCACACACGCCAACGGTACCACATACGTAAACAGCCGCCTCATCCAAGGCCGATAAATGCTCAGCGGGTATTGTGCCGTTTCGATTCCGCCGTACGTCAGCGTGTTCATGATCTCCAGCGACTCCACCGTCCAGAAAGCCATCGTCGCCTGAAGGATAAACACACCCATGAACGTCGCCACCCCGGCCCCCACCGCCATCACCAGCAACGTCACTTTCGCCACCGACCAGACCATCCCCAGGCTCCAGCACGCCCATGACAACACGATAAGCCCCATCACCAGCCGCCCCATCCGTTTGATGGAAATATCCTGCCCGGCAATCTGCAGCGCCGTACTGCGCGGCCGCACCAGAACCCGATCAAACTCGCCGGCCTTGACCATGTTGGATAATTCATCAAACCCTGACCCCAGCGCATCGGCAATCGCAAACCCCACATTGATGATTCCGTAAAACAGTCCCACTTCCTCCAGCCGCCACCCTTTGATCCCACCAAACCGGTCAAACAACGCCCACAGCGCGCCAAACTCCACCAGATGCAAAAGAAAAATCCCTGTCGCCTCCATCAAAAAGGAAGCACGGTACTGCATCCTCGACCGGATCGAAGCCCCCGCCAACCTCAAATAAAGCGCCAATCCCGACATCCGTCCAACCTCACTTCTTTAACGTTCTTCTCTTGGACACAGGAGACGAAACTCGCGACCCGGGACGATCCTTCTCATCCGCCTTGCACCACCAGCCGTCTCATCCCCCGCGCCAGCAGCCACTTTCCAAACATCACCAGCAGCAGCGTCCACCCCAGTTGCAGGCAGAGCACGCCCCACGCCTGACTGGGCGCAATATGCCCCGAATACACCCGAAACGGCTGATCCCGCATCGCCGCAAACGGCAACGCCATCAGCCACGGCTGCGCCCAGTCCGGCAGCATCACCAGCGGCACCAGGCTCCCCGAAAGCAGCGTGATGACTGCCGTCGCGATGCGCGTAAGCCCCTGATTGGTCAATGTCCACAACAATGAAATGTTCAACAATGAAGTCATCGCACTGCACAAAAACAGCGCTCCCGTGATCGTCAGCAGAAACATCCCCCCGCTGGCCCAGTCCGGCGGCGGCTTGAGCCCCAGAAACATCCACGCGATCAGCAGCAGCGGCACAGACTTCATCAGTGTCGGCGCACTCCGCCACGCCAGCGCCCGCACAAACCACAGGTTGTACAAGTCCAGCGGTTTTAACAGTTCGTTGGCCACGGACCCCGTCCGCACCATCGCCATCACTTCCTTGTCCACATTCCACGGCAGCATCCCCAGAAACGCCTGATTCAGCCAGATGTACGCGATCAGCGCATCCATCCCGATGGGCTTGGCCGCCGTGCTGGAGGCATAAAACGCCTCATACACCATGAGGAAAATCATGCCCCAGAACACTTGCGTCCCCAGCCCCGCCAGCGCGGCCGCCCGGTACTGCAAAAGCATGCTGAATCGCGCACGCAGCACCGCGCCATAACCTCTGATCTGGCTCCATCCGTCCACTTGTGCGCTCATCTGGCTCATGCCCGCGCCTCGGCGTAAAGCTGCGCAATGATCTCCTCGATCGCCGGCTCTTCCACAAACAGATCTTTCACCGGATACCGGCTCGCCAATCGTCCGATCAATGCCGCCGCCGGCGTCTTCGCCGGATCAAACGCCAGCTCAAACCGCTGCCCATCTTGCTTCACCAGCGTCGCTTCCTCATCGCTCACCTGCGCCGCGGCATCCGTCACATCCACGATCAGCCGTCGCTCGCGCGACACCCTCGCCCTCAGCGCCTCCAGCGGTCCATCAGAAAGAATCCGCCCACTGGCGATCACGATCACCCGGCTGCACAACGCCTGAATGTCGTCCATGTCGTGCGTCGTCAAAATCGCCGTCACGCCCCGCTCTTTGTTGAGCCGTTTGATGAACCCCCGCACCGCCAGCTTCGACACCGCATCCAGCCCGATCGTCGGCTCATCCAAAAACAGCAGAGGCGGCGCATGAAACAACGCCGCAGCCAGATCGCACCGCATCCTCTGCCCCAGGCTCAGTTGCCGCGCCGGCACATGCAGGATCGGCTCCAGCTCCAGCAGCGCAATCAACTCGTCAGACCGCTTGGCATAGTCGCTCTTGTTCACGCTGTAGATGTCCCGGATCATCTCAAACGATTCGATCACCGGCAGGTCCCACCAAAGCTGCGTCCGCTGGCCAAACACCACCCCGATGTTGCGCACATGCTCCACGCGCTCCTGCCACGGCACCCGCCCCAGCACCCGGCACTCCCCCGAATCCGGCACCAGGATGCCGCTGAGGATTTTCACCGTCGTGGACTTCCCCGCCCCGTTGGGACCGATGTACGCCACCAGTTCGCCCGGCTCAATCGAAAAACTCACCCCCTCCAACGCGTGCACCGTCTTGTACTCACGCTTAAACAAGCCCGTAAACGCCCCCACCATCCCAGGCCTGCGCGTGGCGACGTGAAATGACTTGACCAGATTCTGGGCTTCAATCAGCGGCATAACACTCTTTAGTTGAGAAAAGGAAAACCCGCCATCCCGCGCGGCCGAAACATCAGGGCCAGCAGCAGGGAACTCAGCAATATAACA
>CAZIWA010000267.1:0-3052 GCA_964542875.1 uncultured Phycisphaeraceae bacterium | reverse complement strand
GCGTTCGCACTTGGGTTGGCCGCGGAGGTCGATGGCTTTGGCGTCGGAGGCGCCGCCGCTGAGGTCGACGCGGGAGATGCCGCAGAGGTCGGCCAGGTCGGTGGCGGCGAAGGGCCAGAGCTGGATGCCTTCGTCGGTGGCGGGGAGGTGGAGCCCGGTGTCCAGGGGGTTATCTATGCCCAACTCCTTGCGGCATTGTTCGATGAGCTTAAGCCAGCCGTCGCGGAGCTTGATGATGGCGGGCCAATCGCTGTGGACGGAGATGTCCACGAGGGTGGGGAAGACCGCCAAGTGGACGCTGTCTTCCTTGGGGCCAGAGCCCTGGGGGATGAAGGTCCAGGCTTCATCGGCGGTATGGGGCAGGATGGGGGCCACGAGGCGCACGATGGCGGAGACGATTTCGTACATCGCGGTCTGCGCGCGGCGGCGGCGGATGCTGGAAGCCTTGTCGCAGTACATCCGATCCTTGGTGGCGGCGAGGTAGACCGCAGACAACGTCTGATTGCAGAAGTTGAAGAGGGTTTCGCTGACGGATTTGAAGTCGAACCGGTCGTAGCTTTCGCGCACGGTCTTGATGACCCGGTTGAGCTCGTGGAGCACCCAGGCGTCGAGCGTGGTGGCATCGCTGTCGGTGAAGACGTAGCGGTCGGTGCCGGGGTCGAAGTCGCTGAGGTTGGAGAGGAGGTAGCGGATGGTGTTGCGGACCTTGCGGTATTCCTCCCCGGCGAGCTTGAAGAACTCGGGATCGACCTTGATGTCGTTGTCGGTGTTGATGGAGCTGACCCACCAGCGGCAGACGTCTGCGCCGTGCTCCTTCATGAGGGCTTCGACTTCGAGGGTGTTGCCCAGGGATTTGGACATTTTGCGGCCGTCTTTGTCGACCATGAAGCCGTGGGTGAGGAGGTTTTTATAGGGCGGGTGGCCGGTGGTGGCGATGGCGGGGAGCAGGGAGGCCTGGAACCAGCCGCGGTGCTGGTCGGAGCCTTCGAGGTAGAGATCGGCGATGGGGCCGGTTTCGTGGCCCAGGCCGCGCTGGCGGATGACGGCGGCCCAGGAGGTGCCGGAATCAAACCAGACGTCGAAGATATCGTTGGATTTGGTGAGGGTGGCCAGATCGACATCCTTGGCCCAGGCGGGCGCTTCGGGGTCACTCTTGGCGTCGTAGCCGGCGAGGATCTGGCCTGCATCGGCCTTGAACCAGAGGTCGGAGCCGGCGGCGGTGACGTTCTTGGCGACGGCGAGCACGGAGGCCTTGGTGAGCAGAGGTTCGCCCTGGGCGTTAAAGAACGCGGGGATGGGGAGGCCCCAGGCGCGCTGACGGGAGATGCACCAGTCGGGGCGGGATTCGAGCATGCCTTTGAGGCGGTTTTTACCCCATTCGGGGAAGAAGGTGACTTCGCCGGTGGAGGCGATGGCGCGCTGGCGGATGGAACCGCCGCCGCTGATGGGCATGTCGACGCTGACGAACCACTGGTGGGTGGCGCGGAAGATGATGGGTGTTTTGGAGCGCCAGTCATGCGGGTAGCTGTGCATGAACTTGTGGTCGTGGAAGAGGGTGCCGTCGGCCTTCATGCGGTCGACGACGAGGGAGTTGGCCTTCCAGACATCGACGCCTTCAGCCAGCAGCCACGCGGGGATGGAGGTGTCCGCGGGGTCGTACGTGCCGTCTTCACGGACGGGGCAGTAGGTGTCGGCGCGGACCTGAGGGTTATCCAGTTCGCCGGTGATGATGGATTTGCGGTCTGCGGAGAAACGGATTTTTTCGCGCAGGCCGGTTTGATAGTCTTCCACACCATGGCCGGGGGCGGTGTGCACGAGGCCGGTGCCGTCTTCGAGGGTGACGTACTCGGCGAAGACGACGGGAGAGGTGCGGTCGATGAAGGGGTGCCTGTAGCGGAGCTTGGCGAGGTCTGCGCCTTTGACGACAAGAACGGGCTCCGCAGATGCGCCGATGAAAGAGAGGACCTTGGCGGCCAGGTCTGCGGCGATGACGGCGAGCTTGGTTTTGCCGGCGTGGGTGAACTGGTAGATGCCGTACTCGGCGCGCTCTGCGGCGGCGACGGCGAGGTTTGCCGGGAGGGTCCAGGGCGTGGTGGTCCAGATCATGAGATTCAGGGGGACGCCGGCGGGGAGCTTTTGGCCGCCTGGGAGCTCTGCGGCGTTGACCACTTCAAAGAGGACATAGACGCTGGTGTCTTCGCGGTCTTCGTATTCGAGTTCGGCATCGGCCAGCGCGGTGCGGTTGGCGATGGACCAGTGAACGGGCTTGAGGGCGCGGTAGACCAAGCCGAGGCCGACCATGTCTGCGAAGACTTCCAGGGAGGCCTTTTCATAGGCGGGCTGGAGGGTGAGGTAAGGGTTTGCGTAGTCGGCGAGGGTGAGGAGCCGCTGCATCTGGCCGGACTGGAGCTTGACGAATTTTTCGGCGTAGTCCTTGCACTTGTAGCGGATCTGGAGGGGGGACATTTCACGGGCTTTGGGGCCCAGGTCGGCGACGACTTTGTGTTCGATGGGGAGGCCGTGGCAGTCCCAGCCGGGGACGTAGGGGCAGTCGAAGTCCGCCATGGTTTTGGAGCGGACGACGATGTCCTTGAGGACTTTATTGAGCAGGTGTCCCAGGTGGATGTTGCCGTTGGCGTAGGGGGGGCCGTCGTGGAAGACGTACTTGGGCCGGCCTTTGCGGGCCAGGCGGAGTTTTTCGTAGATTTTGGCGTCGGCCCAGCGCTTTTGGGAGGCGGGCTCGGTCTGGACGAGGTTGGCCTTCATCCCGAACTTGGTGTTGGGGAGGTTGAGGGTCTCTTTGTAGGACTTTTTGGCTGGTGTGGAGTCGGTCATAGGGGGGAGATTTTAGCAGAAGGATGGAGAAGGGTCTGGGGTCTAGGGTCTGGGGTCTGGGCGGAGGGAGGCCTGCGGCCTTTTCGGGTTTCGGGGTACGGGTTTCGGGGATCGGGTAAGAGCGGAGGAAGAACGATAGAGAAGCAGAGCAGGACGCCCGTGAGGGCGTCCTGTGCATTTTTTGACCCGAAACCCGAAACCCGAAACCCGAAACCCG
>CAZIWA010000266.1:0-3075 GCA_964542875.1 uncultured Phycisphaeraceae bacterium | reverse complement strand
TCGATGAAGCCGATGGGCCAGTCGGGCCATTTGAAGTCGGAGGTGGATTCTTCGACGAGGACGGCGGCTTTGATGTTGGCTGCGCCGAACTGGCCGAAATAGTCGAGTACGACAAAGGTGCCCATGGACCAGCCGACAAGGGTGACATTTTTAAGGCCCATGCCGGTGATGAAGGCGTGAACATCCCGGGCGTACTGCCCCATGGTGTGGCCGGTGTGGATGTGGGAGGATTGGCCGTGGCCGCGAAAGTCGAGGGTGAGGGCACGGTGGGTCTTGGAGAGAGCGGGAAGCTGTTTATGGAAGAAGGCGCCACTCATCCAGACCCCGTGGAGGAAAAGGATGGGGTCGCCTTTGCCTTGGTCTTCATAGTGGAGTTGGCCGCCATCGGAGAGGTTGAATTTCGGCATGGTGAAGCCCGATCATGGAGGTGGGGAAGACTTCTTGTTCTTTGAATCATACAAAGCAGTACAAGTTGGGCTAAGCGTAAAAGATGCAATTTGTGTGAAGGCGCGCGAGTGTTGACGGCGGCGGTAATTCGGCGGCAATTGCTTGACAGTGCTTGGCAGGCCGATAGACTTTCCTGATTGGGTGACGCTGAAGGAGTCGGCCTCATCCTGGCTTATTTCATTTGAATTCCATGTTGAGTTCAGGCGTGCGTTGATGGGTGTGAATGCGCCTGGGTTTTTCATTTTCGGGTGAGAAGTTGAGGAATTCGGATGGCTTATAAGAAGTTATCGCAGATCGATGACATGGAACTGGACAAGCTGGTGCATGAGATCGTTGAGGGCCGGCTGGTGAAGCTGGATCCGGATTCCAGCGCAATTTTTGAAATCGTTCCCAAGGCGTTGCCGGAGTACAGCCGAAACCGGACGGATACCGAGGCGGCGGTGCGGGCGCTGATTCACCAGGGGAAATTGAACTGCCGAACAACGTGGCCGATTGTTACCGCCAGGTGCTTGTACAAAGGAAGAATCGAACCGGTGGCGTTTTTGCTGCAGAACAACGCTCCGCTGAAAGCGGTGCCGGGGGCACGCAACTGGACAGTGATCCGAAATGGCAAGCTGGAGCGGGCGATGTGCGAGTTGCTGGTGCTGCACTTCTGGCACAGCAGGTCGGGCATGCGGGCGCTGGATTTAAGTGCGTCGGCGACGATGCCGGTGGGGATGAAGCTGGAAGAAGATGGGATCAGTTGGGCGATCGAGACGATGCGGCAGGTGAAAAAGTAAGGGAATTTAGAAATTAAAATTTGTAATGTGTAATTTTGAGCGGGAAAATGAGGGGTTGGGGGTTGTGGTTGGGGCGTGTATCTGAGTCATTGAAGGTATTGGAGGACTTGGTCGAAATGGTCGACGGAGTGGTCGCATGCGGCTTTGAGTTGGGGGGTGGCGCGGTAGGCGAAGGATTTGCCGACGAAGGTGGCCATGTGGCGGTCGTTGGAACCGTCGCCGATGAAGGCGGTTTCGGAGGGCTTGATGCCGTATTCTTCGAGGAGGAGACGGAGGTAGCCGACTTTGCCGCGGAAGTCCGAGGGGGAGAGGCACCAACTGTGGAGACGGCCTTGAGCATCGAAGGTGAGGTCTGCGGCGGCGTGAGCGTGACGCAGGTTTAGTTGGGTTTGGGCCCAGCGGGCCTGGAAGTAGAAGCCGCCGGAGATGATGGCCATGATGATGTTTTGGCCGGCGAGGTGGTCGACGAGGGTTTGGACGCCGGGGCTCAAGGCGCAGCTTGAGGCGAGGCGGTGGAAGAGGTTTTGAGTGAGGCCGTGGTGCTGGAAGGACTGCAGGCTGGCGTGGCACCAATCGGTGTAGGTGGGGTACTGGCCGGTGTTCCAGGCGTGGGCCATTTCGTAGTCGGCTTTGATGGCGTTTGGGCCAAGGGCGTGGGCGATGCGCGGCCACAGGCCTGGGGAGCGGTGGTCTGGGGGCTCGCCGAGGTCTGGGAGAGGGGTCTGGGTGATGAGGGTGCCTTCGAGGTCGAAGGCGAAGAGCTTTAGTTTTGGGGTTGTCATGAGGAGGGATTTTGCGCGATGGGGAGGTTTGGAGGCAAATGTATCCGTTTTAGGGCAGGAGGGTGCGGGAGGCGGCGACTGTCATTCTGGCATTTGAGTGAGGGCGCAGGTGGGATGATGGCAGGGAGGGGTGTGAGTGGCAGTCTTTGGATGTGTTTGGGGTGATGATTTTAAGTTGTTGTTTTATTGAGAGTTGTGGCGGTAATCGGGGTAAAGCAAGGGAGGTATGAGAGATCGGCATGGAAGTTGCTCAATGAGGGGTGGAATAAGGAGTTTTGGTTGTGGCCGACGTTCGTTCACAACAAGACGATCAAGGGACCAGGCTTAATGTCCTGTTTACTTGCGATCGACACCCCGGCGCATCCCATTGGGCAAAAGTGGTCCCGCGACTGCTGGAGCCTCAGGGCGTGCGCGCGATTGTCGCAAGGTCGGGCGTTGAGGCTGTTTCGATGGCGCAGCAAATGGTTATCCATGCGGCGGTTATCGATTTGTCCACCCCAAGGGGGCGGCTTGAAGACCTGCCAACCGATGTCCGTGGGCGCAGGCCCAACATGGGTGGAGCGGGGCCAGGATCAAGCGCACCGGTGGGGTTCTGGCTTCTGGAGTTTTTCCGAAGGCTGCCGAATCAGCCGGGCGTGGTGGCGGTGCAACACCGTGCGGTCACGCAGCGGGAAGTGCAGACGCTCCTTCGGGAATCGCTCAGGCTGGGCGTCTTCTCCGTATTGCCGGACCCGGTCAACGTGGAGCAGCTTCTGGAGGTGCTCCGGCGATACCTGGACAAAGAGTACCGAGGGCTTTGGCCTTTGGGCCCGAATCAATCATCAAATATCGGCGGGGCATCGGAGCCCTGACGCAGTGTGTGTACTTGTTTAACCCCAAGAGGCCAGGGATTCTGGCCGGTCAGCTAAAGGAGATCGTGATATGAAGGTTCGTCCGCTTGGCGACAAGATTCTCGTGAAACGTGTTGAGGCCCAGACCAAAACCAAGTCCGGCATTTTCCTGCCTGAATCGGCGAAGGAAAAGCCCCAGGAAGCCACCGTGGTCGAGATCGGCGAAGGCCGTCTGCT
>CAZIWA010000265.1:0-3077 GCA_964542875.1 uncultured Phycisphaeraceae bacterium | reverse complement strand
CAGATTCGGCGCCGGCTCAAGCTGGCCGTACACCGGCGAATACCACCCCTCCCGCTCCTGCGTAGCCAGCAGCCCGATCGCAACAGCATCCGCCCAAAAATCCTCACGGATATCAGGCTGTTTTGAAGAACCTGATTTTGCTTTGTCCAACGTCATTTGAAAACTCCCCTGAAGTGATTCGATAGGTTTGAAACAGGCGAAATAATAACGCCGCGCCAGTAATGCAGCATCCCCCTCTTTATCCCTCTTGCACGCATTCCACCGACGTCTTCTTCTTGACCT
Organism: uncultured Phycisphaeraceae bacterium; assembly: GCA_964542875.1. GTDB lineage: Bacteria > Planctomycetota > Phycisphaerae > Phycisphaerales > Phycisphaeraceae > CAZGOM01. The sequence goes on along the minus strand of CAZIWA010000265.1, from coordinate 2,795 downwards.
TTCGAAACGAAAACTCCCGGGCCGCACAAAGAATTGGATCAATATTCACAGATTTGTCTTGGATAACGCTTCTGGCCGCCTATACTTCACTTCGGCCTTCACATCCCTTCTCTGGCCAAATTACAGCGAATGTATGCGATCTAACTGCGGTGCACGGCTCAACGCGCACCGAGTCCTTACCGCTTTTCCAAGGAAAACGCATGCGCCTATCTGAGTTTATTACCGCAAACCTTGAGTCCATCATGCTGGAATGGGAAGCATTTGCGCGAACCATCGGCGCCGGGGCCAAGATGAACCCACACACACTCCGGGATCACGCCAAAGAAATCCTGCTCGCCACGGTCGCCGAAATGAACTCAGCACAAAGTTCTTCACAGACGCCCGACTATTCAAAAAAAGTATCACGCACCCCCGGGGAAAACACGCAGTTGAACAGTGCCTCCGAATCACATGCCATGGGCCGGCTAGGATTGGGTTTTGATTTAATGGAGGTCGTTTCAGAATACCGGGCGCTACGCACCAGCGTGCTCCGGTTGTGGCGAGACAGTAAACCAAAACCCAACGAACACCATGCCCAGGATGTAACCCATTTCAATGAGTCCATCGATCAGTCATTGGCCACAGCCGTCAGCAGTTACACAAAGCAAGTCGATCAAGCCAGAGACATGTTCCTTGCGATTCTGGGCCACGATCTCCGCAGCCCCCTGAGTTCGATCGTCATGTCCGCGGCCATATTGCCGCACATGATCACCCGTGATACGGACCTTAGAATCTGCACTGCCCAGATCACCTCCAACGCCCAGGTCATGGGAAGGATGATCAGCGATCTGCTTGATTACACCCGCACCCGGCTCGGCGCCGGCATGCCGGTCTCACCAACCCCAATGAACCTCGGACATCTCTGTAGAGAGCTCTTCAAGGAATTCCAATCCGCCAACCCCACCCGTGAATTCCGATTCGAATCCAACGGCGACTTCAAAGGCAACTGGGACTCCGACCGGCTTCGCCAGATGGTTTCCAATCTACTGGGAAATGCAGTCCAGCACGGCGCTCCCTACACGCCCATCAACTTGAAGCTCAATGGTGTATCTCAAAATGTTGAGCTCCATATTCACAACTGCGGGCCAGCCATCCTGCCAAGCGACTTGTCGAAAATATTTGAACCCATGGTGCAAGGCGCGGCCAATGGAAAACCCAAGCAAAATCGCCCTGGAAGCATCGGCCTTGGCTTGTACATCGCCCGCGAAATCGCCACTTCCCACGGCGGCCGGATCGACGTCACCACCAGCGATGACGCAGGCACCACCTTCATCGTTCACCTGCCCCGCAACTACCTCAAGGCGGATGGCGCCCCTATTCTCGATGCCCAGGACGTCGACAAGCTGGACCTCGAAGAACACGATTAGTGTCTCTCCAACCTGTATCGCCAACCCTTTTTCTTCTCCGGTTGATAGGTTTTGAAGCAGCGCCAACGCAGAATCCATTGACTTTCCCATCAAACTCAATAGATTTGCTCAAATGCCTAATATATCACTTCGCTCGTACAAACCATCCTGCGCCCATTTCACCAAAGCCTTCACCCTCGTAGAACTCCTGATCGTCATTGCCGTGATAGCGCTTTTGTTGTCCCTGATGACCCCCGCCCTGGAGCAGAGCCGGGCCGCCGCCCGCTCGCTCAAGTGCTCCGCCAATGTGCGCCAGCTCTACATGGGTCTCGACACATACGCCCGCGAAGGCCGTGACTACGTCCCCACCGCCAACAACAACAACGCAGGCGGCGCCGCTAACACCTCCTGGCAGTGCAAAATCGGCGACACCGGCGCCATCGGCCCCGTCGTCTCCTACTCCGGATTCGACACCGCGGGTAACGCCATCCAACTCAAAAGCTGGAGCCCTCTTTCCTGCCCTGATGAAGAAAAAAGCGCCATGCAGCAACCCACCTCCGGGGTTCCCGCTGCGGGCTTTTACCTCCAGACCTTCTACAGAACCTCTTACGGACTCAACGCCAGCTTCAACAACCGGCCTTACTCATCCCTCTACGCCGGCTGGCTCCGCGCCGGCTGGTCCAAAGGCCCCCAATCTGACATGATCCGAGGCCGCTTCAGCGATGCCCCCATCATCATGGACGGCTTGGAACTCGACGGTCTGAGCATGGCCCACTTCATCAATGAAGGCCAGATCATCGGCGCACCGCTCACCGTTGCACGAAGGCTCGCACCCTACCGGCACCCCAACCAGACGGCCAATGTGCTCTATTGGGACGGCCACGCCATCTCCAGGCGCGCCGCCGGCTACACCGGCATCAACGTCTACGCCCAGCTTTACAACACCAACGACTTCCCCACCGGCGGCCTCCCCCCGTCCGCCAAATTCAACTAACACCAAAATCCACAATTCCCGATGGCATGCTCTCGTCCGCGTGAGCATGTCTTTCCAATCCCTCTCCATCAGGGAGAGGGCTGGGGTAAGGGCCAATACGGTTCAGTTAAGCCCTTGGCCTCTTCTCCGAAGTGCCGAAGGCACGGCCCTATGACAGCCAGGGTCGCAGCGCTTCTGAGCGCGTAGGCCCTGGTAAACATGTAAAAAGAATGCTCTTGCACGCGCCTGCGTCCATGCCAATCAACCCGTAACGACCCAACTCCCTCTGCCCTCTTTTTGGCCTTTTCATTCTTAACTCAACCGTATTGGAGTGAGGCCCAATACGGTTCAGTTAAGCCCTTGGCCTCTTCTCCGAAGTGCCGAAGGCACGGCCCTATGACAGCCAGGGTCGCAGCGCTTCTGAGCGCGTAGGCCCT
>CAZIWA010000264.1:0-3113 GCA_964542875.1 uncultured Phycisphaeraceae bacterium | reverse complement strand
GATTTTGGTCAAGAGGGCGGAGGTGAGGGCGGATGGGTTTTGTGCCAGGAGGACGATGGTGTAGGCGCGTGCCTGGGGGGCGGGGTGGTCGAGGGCGCGGGAGAGGAAGGGCTCGCCCCACTGGAGGAGTTTTTTGGAGAAGTCGTTATCGAGCGGCTTGGGGTCTTTCAAGGCGTAATCGACCAGGGCCCAGGCGGCGAGGGGGCTGGGGGGCATTTTGCGGGTGAGCAGGGCGCTGCGCATGAAGGGTTCGGAGGGGTTTGAGCGGATGATGGTGGGCTGGGTGACGAGGTAGGTGGTGAACTGGGGGCCGGAGGGGCCGGTGCGGGTCCAGTTGGGGGTGTGACGAAGGCCGAGAGGGCCGCCGAAGGTGGTGGAGGTGTCGATGGGGGCGGTGGAGGGGGCCTGGGTTTGGATGGGGGTGAGGGCTTGCGGGTCGAGGAGGTAGGGGGGCATGTACATGCCTGCGGTGACGATGAGGACTTTGTCGCCGGGGTTGAGCTGGGTCTGGTCGAGCGTGAGTTCCTGAAGGCCGAGGCGGGGTGCGAAGTAGGGCACGGTCCAGCGGCCAAGGACATAGTGGCGGGCGCCGGGGGCGGGGGTTTCACGGGCGAAGGCGGTGAGGGCCAGCGGGGTGGCGGAGGCGAAGTCGTGGTCGGCCCAGTAGAAGCATTGACCGGTGGCGAGGCTGCCGACCAGGAGGGCGGCGGTGGCAAGGATTGGGGGGTTGGGGGCGCGCCGGGAGGCGAGCCGGGCGAGGAGGAAGGTGGCGACAAGGAGAGCCGCCATGAGCCGGCGGCTGGCGGGAAAGGGGCTGATGATGAACATGAGGGTGATTTCGCCCGCGAGCCAGAGGACCAGGAAAAGATCGATCCGGGCATCAAACGTGGGAGCGCTGGGAGCGCCGTTGGAGTTTTGGACTGGAGGGAGTGAGGTCGGTTTGATGAGCCTGAAGCAGGCGCAAAGAACGCTTGCCCAGAAAAGGATGGAGCCGGCATAGAGGACAGGGGCGGGGATATCGACAAAGGCCATCACGAAGTAAAGCGCGAAGGAAACCAGGAAGAGGGGGAGCCAGACTCGTTCCCGGTAGCCGAGTGCGACCGCAGCGAGGGGGAGGAGGAACGGGGACATTGACCAGGAGAGGATGAAGAAGCCCTGAACGAGCGGGAGCTTGTTGAGCGATCCGGATTGCACCATGGTTTGATAGCCCAGGTGCGTGACGTGGTAGATGGAGTAGACGAAGGATTCCCAGCCGATGAAAAAAAGGGCGGGAACCAGGGCGCAGAGGACGGCGAGCCTGAAGTTTCGATGGAGAAGGCACAAAAGGACGCCCGCAGCGGGGGCTGAGAAGCCGGTGTATTTGGTGAGGGGGGCCAGGGCCAGGGCGAGAATGGCGAGGGCGAGGAAGAGCTTGCCGGGGTTGTCGTGACTCAGGTAATCACGCAGCAGGGCGATGCCGGTGATGGTGAGGGCCAGGGCGGGGACATCCAGCATGAGATTGACGGATGGGAGGAAGGTGGGGCCCAGAAGAAGGGTGCCGACGGCGAGGAGCGTCCAGCCGCCTGCCCAGGGTTTGAGCAATTTGAGGGAGGCCCAGGTGAGGAGGATGAACCAGGGCCAGACCCAGAGTTTCAGGAGCGCGGGGGAATCGCCCAGGAGTTTTACGCCGATGGCGAGGTAGGTGGCGAAGACGGGGGGCGCGGGCATGAGGAGGCCGTTTTCAGGCCAGAAGGAGGTGGTGAAGGTGTAGCCGAAAGGGTCCAGCGGGTGCTGGGCGATCTGGATGGCGTGGGCGAGGTAGGGGGCGTCGTCAACGACCATGGGCTTGGCCATGTTCAGGAGGCCGCCTACGACTGCGATGAAGAGGAGGAGGTACCAGTCGGCTTTGTCGAGCCGGTTTTGGGGTGAAGGCGGGATGGTGGGCACGGTGTCCATTTAGGAGGGATGGTACCGCGGTTTGGATAAGATGCGGGAGGAAGAGTTAACCGCCAAGGCACGGGGATACGAAGGGGGAGGAGTGTTGGCAAAGCGTGGTGATCGATTTACAGAGAGGCAGCTATGAAGATCTGGATTTGCACGGATATGGAAGGCATTTCGGGGATTGACCACTGGGACCAGTGCTATGACCCGGATGATCGTTCGCCGGTGTACTACCACGGGCGGCAGCAACTGACGTGGGACACCAACGCCGCGATTGCGGGGTGCTTTGATGCCGGTGCGGATGAGGTGTTCGTGCTGGATGGGCATGGGCGTAATGGGAACAAGGGTTTTCTGCCGGGGCTGGACCCGCGATGCAAACGGGTGCATGCGAGCTGTTTTGAGCCGGTGATCTGGGAGAAGCTGGGCGCGGGGATCGATGGAATCGCGGTGATCGGCCAGCACGCGATGGCGGGCACGGAGAATGGGTTTCTGGATCACACGCAATCCCCCAAGGAGATGTGTCGGTTGACGGTCAATGGGGTGGATCGCGGTGAGCCGTGCCAAGTGGCGTTTTACGGTGCGGATTATGGCGTGCCGTATATCTACGCGTCGGGCGATGAGGCGTTTTGCACGGAGACGCATCGGCTTTATCCGCATGTGATAACGACGCCGACCAAAAAAGGGACGGGTTGGGCGACGTGCGAGCTTTACCCGACGGATGTGGTACGCAGGAACATCCGGGCCGATATCGCCCGGGCGGCGAAGGGGGCCAAGAATGCGCCCATCGTGAAGCCGACCTACCCGGCGCGGGTGGAGATTGAGTTTGCATACAGCGCGCTGGCGGATGTGTATCGCGGGGTGCCGAGCATCGAGCGGGTGAACGCGCGGACCATCGCATGGACGATCAATCACGGGTGGGAGCTTTCGAGTGTGCCCGGCAAGGGGTGGTGGCCGGGGAAGCCGGGGGCGAAGACACCGGAGTAAGCTTTTATTTTTCAGGCGTTGGCTTGCAGGAATATTGCGGGGGTTTGTTTGAATGTGGCAGGCAAGGAGAATCTGAAGGCCAGGGACGCGACATCCGGCGGGGTGATCGTGGTGGATCTGGCGTGCGTGGGCTGCGGGTACAACCTGCGGCATGTGCCGGTGGATGCGGCGTCGATGGAGGGGGCGTTCTGGGGGCTGAGGCTGATTCC
>CAZIWA010000263.1:0-3154 GCA_964542875.1 uncultured Phycisphaeraceae bacterium | reverse complement strand
TCGTCATTCTGTCTGGTGATTCAGGCATAGGGTTACCTCAGAAAAACAGGTGCCAGAACGGCAACCAGACAAATTTGTACCAGCCCTTCATCATCCGTATCTCCTATTCACGCTCTACGAGTTTGTGGGAGGGGGTCATGGCTACATGTTTCTCAAAGAAAATTCGACCATCTGGCGCAAAAGCTCTTTGAGCGAAATGCCGCTTTTGGTGGCCAGATTTTCAAGCTCGGAATATCGGGCGGGAGAGCAAGTGTAATTGATGTGCCGCACCGTATCGGTCCTGGTCTGGGATTGGGGGACGAACTTCGCCATCAGAAATCATCCCGCCCGTCGTCGCGGTCCATCTGCCGGTCTTCGTAAGCGCGCTCTCTGGCTTCGTCGGGGTCGGGGCCGCTGTTGGCAATGTCGCGCGCCGCGTTATAGCCCCCGTCGTCCAGCCAACTCTGCGCGCGCTCAAGCCACTGGCGCTCGGTCATGCCGATGCCGTCGCCATTGATGACGGTGACCTTTATGGCTTCAATCTCGTCCGGTGCGGCAGGCTCACCGCCGCTCGAATAGGTCGGCCCGGTTTCGGGATAGCCGGGCACATAATTAAATTCGATTTCCACTTCGGGATAAGCGCGCTCCGTTTCCTCCGGGTCGGTGCCTGGAAACGAGACTTCTAATTCCGCCCTGATTGTGTGCGTGCTCATCCGTTCTGTCCTTCTTGGGGATTGGGGGTGGTCATGGGATCTGCTTTCGGCGCCAGGAGGGCATGCGCACCGTTGAGTGCCTTGACCCAATTCTTCAGGCACCCGTGCGACGGCCACACAGGCGGCGACATCAGATGCGTGTCATCGGTCGTTTCCAGCCCGCTCTTGCGCCGGCTCTCGACGTCAAAGGTCAGGGCCCAATCGATCTGCCGAGCCATCGAATCCAGGCCGGCAAGGATGCTGCTTCGGTCAAAATCCTCGCTCATGGGGACTTCCCCTTTTTCCGCCGGTTATTTTTGCGGGCGCGATATGCCCGGTCTTGGCACTCCAGGCATCGCTTGCGGTTGCCATAGGCGGGAATTGTCGCCGGGCAGTCCGCGCATGTGCGGGTGGTTTTGCTTTCCGGGTGCGGCTTGCTCATCACTCGCCCCTCACATGCTCGCCAATGGCTTTGATGCCAAAGCTGTCGTTTTGCGCGCGGCGCGCTTTGAGACGATCGACATACCGCCTGTTCGCCTCGTTATGGTGTTCCAGGCAATAGTGCTGGCCGGGACTGCGAGAGGGCTTCCCGCATTTGCATATGCCGGATCGCTTATGTGGTCGGGTTTCATATTGTTTCACGTTTGACACTCCTCGTAGCGATAGGGCGCCCGCCATTCTCCGGTCTTGGGATCGCGAAGCTTCTCCCCTTCCGGCACCTCGGATTCATGCCAGGACGGGTGCCAAAGCTTCCTGTGCTGGGTCCACCAGCGGAGGGGGCGGGAGAGCGAGGGTTTTGGCTTTTTCGCGCTCATGCCGCGCCTCGGTGCTGGGGCGTCGGCCAAAGCCGGGGCCAGCCTTTTCCAAGGCGCTGGGCTGCTGCTTTGCAAGCCTGAAGCGCCTGGTCGTAGTTCGGATTGGTCGGATCTGCCGCCGCCGCGACGATGGTCCAGCCGTTTTTTCCAAGCTCCTGCGCAATCTTTTTTTGGAAGATCGCGAGCCTGTCGTTCGGGTCTTCGATAGTGACGTCACCCTTCCCGGCCCGTCCCCGCCCCACAACAAAAGAAGTTATTTCTTTCTGGTTTTGTACGGGTATGGGTTGGGTGTTAAGTGTGTTTGCAATTGGACCTGCATGTGCATCAGCGTTTGCATCTTCAATTGCATGTTCACTTGCATGGTCATCGGCGGCCGATGCGTGCCGTTTTTTGGCGGAATTGCTGCGCTTTTTGCTCAACTCGGCCATTTTTTCGAGCTCTTCGTCGGCGGTCTGGTTATGCCAGCCGTCACCCTTCAGCTCGAAAAACTCGTCCAGGACGGCCGCTACCGCCTGCTGCTCTTCCTCTGCAACGGCTCTGCAAATGCGGTGCACTTGCTCAAGCTTTGCGGGCAGCGGTGCAGCCGTTCTGTAATAGTGATCCAGCAACAGCCGATAGGCACCATGCTGCAACATGGAAAGGTGCGCGGTCTTTCGCTCGTATTTTGCGATGTTGTGGGCGTACCAAGGGAGGGCCATCAGCGCGCCCCCATGATCTTGCCAGGGCCCGGGCGCATCTGGGCGGTGGACACCGGCACCATGGCGGCCCGGCGCAATGCCTCACGCCTGGCCTCCCTGAAGGCGAGGGCGCGGCGTTCGCGATGGATCGCGCTCACCTTGGCATGGACGGCTTGGATGGTCCTGCCGGTCATGTCTGCAATGTCCTTGTAGGCCGCGCCACGTTCGCCAATGTCCAGGGACATGGCGGCCTTGAGCCAGATTTCCTCATGTTCGGCCCAGCCAACCTGAATGGGGTTTCCAAACCGATCGATCATCCCCCACCCCCAGGCAATGTGAGGCGGGCGAGGACGACTTCACCGAGCAGGGCCCGGGAAAGATCGTCATGGCTTAGTTCGATGCGGGCCACGATCTTGAGCTTGTCCCGGCATTCGATGCGGGCGAAGGGCTGGCCGGATTCGTTCTCGCGGGAGAAGGTGAGATCGACGGGGGTTTCGGTCATGGCGCCCCCACAACAGCGGGCCAGACCTGGATGCTCATGCCTTCAATGATGGGCGACCAGGTGGCGGATACGCTGCGGACATATTTCGCAGAGTCGCCGGCCAGCACGCCAACCTTCACCAACAAATCCAGGACCGGCTTGATCCTGTTGTCGATATCGGCGCCCTGCCTCTCTTCGATGAAGATTGAAACATTGGCGCGCTGGGCCATGCGCTCCCGGCATTGGGCTTTGATCAACATGCCGGCCTGATTGATCCAGCGATTATATTCAGCGGATTTGATGCGGCCCTTGCCGGGCACGTTCACGAACAGGTTGTTCGTGGTGGGCGGCATGATCGGCAGCGTCAACGTTACCGGCGCCGTCGCGTCGGGCCTCAGGTCATATTCTGATATTTTTGCTTTTGCCATAACTGCCCGACACTTCCGAAACGCCCTACTCCACCCCCTTTCAAGATGATGGTTTGGGAGGCGGGTGCTCGATAAGGCGATA
>CAZIWA010000262.1:0-3189 GCA_964542875.1 uncultured Phycisphaeraceae bacterium | reverse complement strand
GCCTCTGGGCCGCAGGCCTCGAAGACCGCGAAGGCATCAACCTCAAGCTCGAACTCCGCCGCAACGACCAGCAAATGGGCATCGACGATCCGGACCTCGTCCTTGGCGGCCCCGACGGCATCCTCATCTCCGAACACGTCGGCACCCCCTTTGACGACCACGGCGCCACCCGCTGGGTCTCCCTCTTCCGCGACGACGCCCGCTACGGCCGCAAACGCGGCGACTTCATCGTCCCCTTCGATGACGTCCCCCGCTTCGTCGAACGCCTCTTCTCCATGCCCAACCTCCCGGAAATCGACCTCCCCGAGGAGCACTGCCCCGCCGTCGAAAAACCCGAACCCATCCCCCACGTCGAAATCAACGGCGCTTCCCAGGACTCCGGCACCCTCGTCGACGCCCCCAAGGGCCAGCTCGTCGCCCGTGTCGAGTTCCTCTACGCCACCGTCGGCGTTGCTCCCTCCTCCCCCGGCGCCTTCATCATTCAGAAAGAGCCCACCCCGCCCCCGCCGGTGCTCGACGCCGTCGCACTTGAAGCCAAGCAAAGCCAGGCCAAGCTTCTCCAGGCGCAGGAAACCGTCTTCGATGAAGATTCCGGCGTTCAGCCCGGCGTCGATGGCGACCTGGGCACCGGCCTGGACGACTCGGGCGCAGAGCTCAACCTCGACCCCGAAAACCCCCTGCCCATCAACCTGGTGGGCCGCAAGATCATCCGCCGCTCCCCCCTTCAGGAGCAGTCCCACCTGGCCTTCCTCGTCAACCAGGGCTTCCGGCCGCACCCCGTCCACGCGCCCGATGCGCTCCTGCTGCCCTCCAAGCAGCTCCACGTCGCCACCGAAAAACTCCTCGCCGCCGGCTGGAAGGTCAGCGTCGATAAGAAGGTGCTGCGCAAGGCATCGCCCCCGCGCCTCACCGTCAGCTCCGGCGTCGACTGGTTTGATATCCAGGCCATGATCGACTTCGACACGGGCCACGGCATCCAGCGCGTCCCCTTCCCCGAACTCCTGGCCGCCATCAAGAAGGGCAGCCGGTTCATCACCTTGAAAGATGGCTCCCAAGGCCTTCTCCCCCAGCAGTTCATCGATCAATACCACGCCCTCGCCGGCCTGGGCCAGACCCACGAAGACAAGATCCGCTTCGCCTCCTCGCAGGCGGTCCTCCTGGAAGCAATGCTCAAGGACCAGACCGACCTCCAGACCGACGAAGGCTTCGAACAGGCCCGCCAGCGCCTCAGCCAGTTCGCCGGCATCCAGCCCCTGGAACCCACGCCCGGCCTCAAGGGCAACCTGCGGCCCTACCAGCGCGAAGGCCTCGGCTGGCTCTACTTCCTCCGCTGGCTCGGCATGGGCGGCATCCTCGCCGACGACATGGGTCTGGGTAAAACCATCCAGATCCTCGCCCTGCTGGACCGCGTCTACACCGAAAAGAAGGAAGAGCACCGCCCCACCCTCGTCATCGTGCCCCGCTCCGTCGTCTTCAACTGGATCGACGAAGCCCAGCACTTTGCCCCGAACCTGCGCGTCCAGGCCTACACCGGCACCGACCGCAAGGCCCTGCTTGAAGCCTTCAATCAGCACGACATCATCGTCACCACCTACGGGCTGGTGCGCCGCGACATCAACGCGCTCCAGACCTGTGAGTTTGAGTACATCGTGCTCGACGAAGCCCAGGCCATCAAAAACCCCTCCTCCCAGTCGGCCAAGGCCGTCCGGCTCCTCAAGAGCCGCCACCGCCTGGCCCTCACCGGCACGCCCATTGAAAACCATCTGGGCGACATCTGGTCCATCTTTGAATTCCTCAACCCCGGCATGCTCGGCAGCCAGACCGGCTTTGGCCGCCTGATCCGAGGCGAAGAAGGCCCGGGCGCAAAATCCCGCCCCACCGTCTCCCTCGCCTCCCCCGACATGGCCGACGACCAGGCTGAAGACGTCGAACCCGCAAACCTCGGCGACCCCGACGGAGCCCCCGGCGCCGCGCCCGCTGCCGGCGAAGCGCCCCTGGAGCCCATCGACCAGGGCACCGTCGTCAACGTCACCCGCGCCATCCGGCCCTTCGTCATGCGCCGCACCAAGCAGCAAGTCCTCGTCGATCTCCCGGAGAAGACCGAGCAAACGCTCTACTGCGAAATGGAGCCCGAACAGCAACGGCTCTACGACCAGCTCCGCAAGCACTACCAGACGGCCCTGCTGGGCGACGGCCCGGCCCCCGCCGGTGCCACCGGCGCACCTCCGGAACCCGGCGCCAAACCCGCGCAGCCTGCCGGCACCATGATGGTGCTCGAAGCGCTCCTGCGCCTTCGCCAGGCCGCCTGTCACCCCGGCCTCATCGACGCCGCCCGCTCCGAGGAAAAGGCCGCCAAGCTCGAAACCCTCATGGAGCGCCTCTCCGTCCTCATCGAACAAGGCGTCAAGACCCTGGTCTTCAGCCAGTTCACCTCCATGCTCGCCCTCGTCAAGCAACGGCTCGACAAGCACGGCATCGTCTATGAGTACCTCGACGGCCAGACCAGGAACCGCAAGGAACGCGTCCAGCGCTTCCAAAGCGACCCCGCCTGCCCCGTCTTCCTCATCAGCCTCAAGGCAGGCGGCCTGGGTCTCAACCTCACCGCCGCCGAGTACGTCTTCATCCTCGACCCCTGGTGGAACCCCGCCGTCGAAGCCCAGGCCATTGACCGTGCCCACCGCATCGGCCAAAGCCGCAAGGTCTTCGCCTACCGGCTCATCTGCCAGGACACCGTCGAACAACGCATCGCCGAGCTCCAGCAGCACAAACGCAAGCTCGCCGACGCAATCGTGGGCGGCGAAGAAAACCTCCTCAAATCCCTCACCCGCGAAGACCTCGAAAAACTCCTCAGCTAGCCAATCAACCCCAATCTGGGTGGCACAGCACGGCCCGCAGCCGTGCTGTGTCTTGAACGCGCCACCAAAAACACGTAAGCCCGACGCGCCAGCGAGGGTATTCGGGCGCCAGCCCGACCTCCCACCAACTCCACAAAAAAATACCCCGCCCACCTCCACGCCAACCACTTCGGGCGGCACAGCACAACACAAACCCCACCATCTCCGCCATCTAATCAAAAACTAATCCTCTAAACCCTGTCGCCTGTCTTGAAAATCCTGTTAAAAAATTTCATCAAATTCCGTTCACACCTGATTTAAGGCACAATAGCCCCCCGTCCTCACCTCTTTTGAA
>CAZIWA010000261.1:0-3269 GCA_964542875.1 uncultured Phycisphaeraceae bacterium | reverse complement strand
GCCATTTTGCGGCATGATCCGCCTTTGGGTTCCTCATGGACACCCGGCAACCCGGGCGTGTGGGAAATCGACAAATGCTTTTACCCTGGTGGAGAGAGGGTTATTCGGGGGTGCGGTTGGGGGTGGCGAAGGCGTAGATGTGGCCGGGCTTATCCAGCGGGAGGTTGATGGAGGCTTGGATGGGGGCGTTTTGGGTGTTGAAGCTGAAGCAGGGAGGGTTGGGGGTGACGTCCCAGAGGGCTTTGGAGAGGAGATAGACGGGACCGGCGGCCCAGGCGTGGCAGAGGGATTTGCCAAAGGGGCGGCCGTAAAAGGCGTAGTGCTGATCGCCGGATTTGGCGGGATCGTAGGCTTCCCAGAAGGTGGTGGCGCCGAGGGCGAGCATGCCGCCCCAGTAGGATTTGACCATGTCGAGCATGGCTTGTTTTTCGTTGAGCTTCGCGAGGGCGAGGCCCAGGAAAAAGCGCATGTAAGGGGTGCCGATACCGGCGTGGGAAGCGGGGTTGGCGAGCAGGCGGGCGCAGGCTTTGCGTTGAATAGGGTTGGCGACATCCGAGAGGACGGCGAAGACGCCGGCGTGGGGATTGGCGGCGCTGGATTGCTTGTTATCGATCAAAGCGTCAACGAAGGTGCTGCGTTTGGCGTCCCAAAAGTGTTTGCGGACGGTGAGGGTGAGTTTGTCGGCCTTGGCGGTGAGCGCTGCGGAGCGCTGAGCTTCGTCCATGGCGAGGGCAAGCCGGGAGGCGGCGCGGAGGGCCATGATGTAGATCATCTGGAGGGAGGCGCAGATGCCGTTTCGCTCCAGGGGGGCCCAGTCAAGAAAGAGCCAGTCGATGGGGCGCTTTTGGATGAAGCCCTGGGGAGTTTCCAGCGCGGCGAGGAAGTCCAGCATTTTGAGGGCGCTGGGCCAGGCCTGGCGGAGGAAGACGGTGTCGCCGGTGAGGGCGTGGAGCTCCTGGACGCTCAGCAGCCACCAGAAGGTGTAGTCGGAGATGCCGTTGACGTGGTCGCCGTCGATGTGCGGTGCGCCGGCGATGGCCAGGGCGGTGCGCTTGGCGATGGTGTGGTCGTCGAAGACGCATCCGCCTGAGAGGGTGGCGATGTAGATATCGCCGGACCAGGGGAGGCGGTCGCGCTTGATGCCGTCGACAAGGAGGTTTTGGGTGCAGATCCGGAGGGTGTAAGCGCTGTGGGCCCAGATCTGATTGAGCAGCGGGTCGCTGGAGCTGAAATAGCCGGCGTAGGGGAGAAGTGGCTGGCGGACGGAGAGCTTGACGGAATGGATTTTGACGCCGGGAGAGGCTTTGACGCGGAGATAGCGCAGCGCGAGGGCGGGGCCGTGGATGGTTTGTTTTTTGCCGGTGAGGGAATAGGAAGGGGTGACCTGTTCGCAGTGGCCGGGGTTGGTGTTTTTGGCTTCGGGGAGGGATTCGCCGGGGAAGAGCGTGAGGGTGCCTTTGCCGGAGACGGTGACGCCGGGCTGGGCAAGGAGGATGGTGCCGAAGTCCGCGATGTTGTTTTTGAAGGAAAGGGGGTTGAGGATGGTTTCCGGGAATTGTTCGTCCAGAACAGGCTTTGCGTGAGGGATGCGGGTGGAGGGGAGCCAGACGCGGCCGTCGTGGGAGGACTCGATGGTGACGTCATCGGTGAGCCACTTGGCGGGGAGGGTGATCATGCCGGCGCCGGAGGCGGGGGTGACGATGGCGTTGAAGTGGTTTTTGGATTCGCTTTTAAGAGGCTTGAGCGTGAGATTGATCGATTGATTCGGCTGGGTGATGCGGGTGAGGATTTTGCCGTTTAAGTGGAGCTTGGCGGGGCCGGAGGCGTGGAAGGCGAGCCGGTTTGGATGATTGGCCGGGTAGATGATCTTGAAATGGACGACGCCCGCGGGGGAGAGGTGAGTGCCGGGGAAGAAGATGTAATTGCAGGTTTCGTGCGCGTGTTGGCGAAGCCGGGTGAGCAGGTGGCGCTCATGGTCCATCGGGTGATGGAAGGTGATGTATTTGGCTGGTGGGGATTTTTGTTTACGTGAGGGGGCGGAGGCGACATAGGCGCGGTCTGCGGCGAGGAGGTGGTGGAGGGTGGTCATGGAAGAAAGGTATAAGGAAAAAGGGACAAGGTAAAAGGAAGAGCGGAAGGGAGGAGGAAAGAAAAGCCATACTCACGCAGACGGGAGCATGCCATGCGGATCGGGGAACAGGAGCGATTTTCTGGTTATTCGAGGGCTTGGTAGAAGGAGTCGGGGATGCGGGCGGCCCAGACGTGGGGGAGGTGGTAGGGGTCTGCGTTGTAGATGATGTTTTTGTTGTCTGCGGTGAAGTAGGCGTGGGGGTGTGAGCAGGCGGGGCCGCCGCATTGGGCTTTGCAGTCGGAGACGGCCATGGCGTATTTGCCGGTCTGGATGTTGCCGACGACGAGGGGGATGGGGCCGGGGATGCCTTTGTAGTAGGAATCGCAGAGGAAGTATTTGCCGTCTTTGGAGATGTTGACGTGGTTGAAGCGGTGTTCGGGTGTTTCAAAGCAGGTGGGCTGTGAATCACCGGGGCCGACGGTGAAGAAGTTGCCTTTGGGGTAGCGGGGATCGAGGGTGCCGCCTGTCTGGTCGTAATTGAAGTGGGTGGCGAGGCCGATGCGATTTTTGCCGGGGAGCCAGGCGCTGTGTCCAGAGGAGGATTTGGTGTAGGGTTCGCCGATGGCAAGCGGGCGGACGTTGCCGCCTTCGATATCGATGATGAAGTGGGTTGCGCCGGTGTATTTGGTGGGGTGGGCCTTGCTGTCGTGCATGTGGTTGACGCGTTGGCCGCGGTTGTGCTGGACGAGGATGTCTTTTCCGCCGCCGGGGTCGATCTGGAGGTGGCAGAGGACTTCGGGGTGTTCAAAGATGACTTTGATTTCGCCGGTGGCGAGGTCGATGCGGATGATCTCGGAGGTGAAGGAGGGGGTGAACTGGACGCCGACCATGTATTCATGGTTTGGGGTGACGCTTTGAAGAATGAAGTTCGGCGGGAGGGACCATTCGGAGAGGACGACTTCTTTTTTCTGGGTGGCCAGGTCGACACGCATGAGGGATTGGTCGTGGCTGATGTAGTAGATCCAACCGGACCAGGAAGAGGTGCCGACCATGAGGCCGGAGATGTTCATCTCAAGGGGTTTTACCTTGAGGCGTTTGATGTCGATGACCCAGAGGTCCGGGTTTGAGATTCGGGGGTCTGCGTAGGGGGAGCGGATCATGGCGATGTAATCGCCGCAGGGGGAGGTGTAGGGTTGTT
>CAZIWA010000260.1:0-3272 GCA_964542875.1 uncultured Phycisphaeraceae bacterium | reverse complement strand
CTCTCCCTTTTTCCCTTATGCCTTGTCCCTTTTCCCTTTACTTCGCCTCAAACCAGCTCAGCCCCTTCCCCGTCTCCACCCGAAGCGGCACATCCAGCGTCATCGCCCCCTCCATCTCCTCCTTCACGATCTGCGCGACCCGGTCCGCCTCCCCTTCCGGCGTCTCCAGCACCAGTTCGTCATGGATCTGAAGCAGCAGCCGGCAAGGCAGATTCTCCCGGTCGATCCGGTTCTGCAGGTTCACCATCGCCAGCTTGATCAAATCCGCCGCCGACCCCTGAATCACCGTGTTGATCGCCAGCCGTTCACCCAGCGACCTGCGCGTCTGGCTCTTCTCGAAAATCTCCGGAATCGACCGCCTCCGGCCCATGATTGTCTTCACATACCCGCTGGCCTTGGCCTCGGCGATGCACTCATTCAAGAACCGATCGATCCCCGTGAACTTCGCCTTGTAATCCGTGATCAGCTTCTTGGCGGCCTCCACGTTCATCCCCGACACCTGCCGGGAAAGCCCGTACGCGCTCACGCCGTAGATGATCCCGAAGTTGATCGTCTTGGCCCCCGCGCGTTCATCGCGCGTCACGTCTTTCACATCCCGGCCCCACACCTGCGCTGCCACCGCGGTATGGATGTCGATGTCGTTGGCGAAGGCGTCCAGCAGCGCCTTGTCCTTGGAGAAGTGCGCCAGGAAGCGCAGTTCGATCTGCGAATAATCCGCCACCACCAGCGTCTTGCCGGTGTCTGCGATAAACGCCTTACGGATCTGCCGCCCAACCTCCGACCGGATGGGAATGTTCTGCAGGTTCGGCCCGGAGCTTGAAAGCCGGCCCGTCGCCGCGCCGGTCTGATGGAAGCTCGCGTGGATTCTCTGCGTCCCCGGGTCGATGGCGTCTTTGAGCGCATCCATATAGGTGCCCATCAGCTTCGTCAGTTGCCGGTATTCTCCGATCAGTGCCGGCACCAGCAGCTTTTCCGGGGGCAGGTGTTCCATCTCCACCAGCTTGTCCAGCACTTCGGCATCGGTTGAGGGGCCGGTCTTGGTCTTCTTCACCACCGGCAGGCCAAGCCGGGTGAACAGGATTTCCGCAAGCTGCTTGGGCGAATCCGGATTAAACTCCACCCCCGCCGCCGCGATGATCTGCTCCCGCAGTTCCACCACCTTCGTGCCGATCTCCTGCTTCTGCTGCATCAGGGTTTTGCCGTCCACCCGGATGCCGTTGTTCTCCATCACCGCCAGCACTTCCACCAGCGGCATTTCTTCCCTGTCTGCCAGTTCCCCCATCCCCATGTCATCAAGCTTCTTCTTGAGCACCCGGTACAGGCGCAGCGATACATCCGCATCGCCCGCCGCATAACGGGTGATCAGCGCAAGCGGCACCGCGTCCATCGTCCGCTCCGTCCGCCCCTTGATCTCCAGCCCGATGAGCTCTTCGGTCCCGATCATCTTGTGCTTCAAAAGATGCATCGAAAGCTGGTCCAGCCCATGCGCCTCATACCCCGCCAGGTTGCTGGCGATGAAAGTATCGAACACCACGCCCCGCACCCGTACGCCCGCATTCAGCAGCACCCGCAGGTCGTATTTGGCGTTGTGCCCGGTCTTCTTCACCTTCTCCGCTTCCAGCACTGGCCGCAGAATCTCCAGCGCCTGCTCCAGCGTCAGGTGCGTCGCCTGTTCCGGCGATACCGTCGGCACATACACCGCTTTCCCGTCTTCCCATGAAAAGCTGAGCCCGCAGATCTTCGTCGTCGGCCCCAGCCCGATCGTCTCCGTATCAAACGCGATGATCGGCGCATCCGCCATCGCCTTGGCCACAGCCTTCAAGTCGTCCGCCGTCAGCACCGCCCGGTAATCAAAATCCGCAGCGGTCGTATACCCCTCGGGTAGCGCATCGTTCCTCGCCGGCGCACCGGTCGACGCCTCGCCGCCACCCATCACCTCGGCAAACAGTGAGTCCGCCAGTCCATCATCCTTGGGCTTCTCCGCAGCCTTGCCCGCGGGCTCTCCGCCACCGGCAAACAGCCCCGGTGCATCTTCCGTCTTCTCCGGTTTGGTCTCGCCGATTAGCCGATTCAGCGACGCCGTATGCGTCCTGAAACCAAGCTGCGCAAACATCCCGCGAAGCCGCACCCCTTTGATCCCCTTAAGCTCCAGGTCCTTCAAATCCAGCGTAAAATCCAGATCCCGCTTCAGCGTCACCAGCGTCTGGCTCAGCGGCACCTTCTCACGCGCAGCCTCCAGGTTTTCCCTACGCTTCCCTTTGATCTGCTCGATGTTTTCATAAATCCCCGCGATCGACCCATAAGCCTTCAACAGGTCCGCTGCGCCCTTGGGCCCCACCCCGGGCACGCCGGGCACGTTGTCTGCGGTATCCCCGATCAGCGCCAGCAGATCCACCACCTGGTCAGGCCGGATTCCCTTGGCTTCCATCAGCCCTTTCACATCCATCGCCGTATCCGTCTGGATGTCGAACATCTCCACACGGTCGGACAGCAACTGCTCAAGGTCCTTGTCCTTGGACACGATCCGCACATGAAACCCGTCATACGCCGGGTCTTTGGTGAAGCGCTCCGTGATCGTCGCGATCACGTCGTCCGCTTCCGCACCGGTATGCCCGATCACCGGAATCCCAAACAGCTTGCACATCTCAAAACACTTGGGAATCTGTGAAATCAAATCGCTAGGCGGCTCTGGCCGATGCGCCTTGTACTCCGGATAAAGCTCATCCCGAAATGTCTTGCCCGGCATGTCGTTGGCAATCGCCACATATTTGGGCTGATACGTCTCAAACAGCTTGATCAACACCCCCGCAAACCCATACAGCGCCTGCGTCGGCTCACCCGTCACTGGGCTGTTCATCCCGCCCCGAATGGCAAAATAGGCCCGGAAAATCTGCGCATGCGCATCGATGATGTACAACGTCTTGTTCGGATCGGGTGCGCCCATGAAAGTCCATCCTCAGGTGTGATTGTCTGCCAACCGCACAATCTATCCGATCCGCGCACGCCGCGGTCGAATCCACGATCCCCTCCGGGTGCATGACAGATTCTGCGTCTGTACCGGGAGCGCCGGCGTCCCGCCGGCTCCCGATCAACCATCTTCACCGACATAAGTGAACTCTTCAGTCGCAAATCTTCCTGATCCGCTCTCCCCGCGGAATCCGTCATCCCCCACTTCCCCGCACCACATTTTCCATCCCACACCATCCCCAAAAAACATTCCACCTCCGGCCACCGCAACCAAGCATGTCAATCTTGGGAATCTTGTAAATCGT
>CAZIWA010000259.1:0-3278 GCA_964542875.1 uncultured Phycisphaeraceae bacterium | reverse complement strand
TTGCCCATAAAACTCTCAGGCAGGTCGGATCAGACGCATTCATCGTAATCCGACATCCTGTTTTTACCGCCCAAAAATCAAGAAGCCGTATTGTAATCAGTCATTAAGATCTCAATTCCTTCTCTTACTTATACCTTGTGCCTTTTCTCCTATACCTTTCTTCCCTATCATTCCCCCATGCGATGGTTGCTCTTCCTCATCCTCATCTCCCTCACCTCCCCGCTGCTCGCTGCCCCCATCGCCCAGATTGACCAACTCGAGCGCATCTTCCCGGACACTCAAAACACCACCGAGGTCTACGAGCGCTTCATCATCAAAAACACCGGCGACAAACCGCTGTTCCTCTCCAGCCTCTCCACCAGTTGTGGCTGCACCAGCGCCGCATTTGAATCCCAAACCGTTGCCCCCGGTAAGCAAACCTTCCTGCAGATGAGGCTCGACCTTCGCGGTTCCTCGGGCCTTCAGGTCGTCCAGGCGACATTCAAAACCAATGCACCCGCAACCCCCAACGTCACGCTCACGTTAAAAGGCAACGCCGTCGCCTTCTATGAAATCATTCCCCGTCAGCTCATCTTCCCCCCCATCAAGCTGGACGATCAGCAAGCGGAAAAACTCACATCCACCGCCAGCTTCTTCGCCTCTGACCAGACGCCCTTTGAAATCACTTCCATTTCTCCCGGTAAAGACTGGCTGAAGGTCGCCGCGGCTCCGGTCGATGGGGACAAAAGCCACTACAAGCTCACCTTCACCATCACCCCTGGGCTAGCCGCGGGCATGAACACCGCCGACGTCCAGCTCACCACCAATTCCCCAAAATTCCCCGCGGTGAAAATCCCCGTCGTCGTCCCCGTTCAGGGCCCCATCAGCTATTCCCCAGCCACCCTTGAGCTCACGCTCCCCAAAACCGGCGACCCCGAACCCGTCACCCGAAACATCGTCCTGAACTTAAACGACCCGGACCCTGCAACCCTCACCATCAAGTCCGCCCGGATGACCGCAGCCCCATCGGACATAAAAATCACCATCACGCAGTCGACCAAGCGCTCCGCGCGCGTGCGCATCGCAAACCTCACCCCAGACGCAAAGCTTGAAGGTCAAAAGCTCATCATCACGGTGGACCACCCCACCATCAAGCAAATTGAGATCCCCATCACGGTGACGATGGCAAAGTCGAAGGGGCCGTAGCGGCTTGCTCCGCATCTTTTTGCGCCGGCACGGCTTTCGTCTCCACATCCGCCGCCGGCATTGTTTCCGGCACTGTCCGGACCAATTCCCGCGACAGCACAATCTCCTGCCTCACGCCCGGCTTGTATTCCACCTGACCCCAGCCCAGCTTGTCGCTCCCGGCCCGAAACCATTTCACAGAGCCCTTCTCAATCAGATGCATCGGCACCTGGCATCGGCCCTTGGCGTCCGTCGTCACAACTTCACCTTCGCTGTTGCCTGCCGCCACGCTCACCGCCACGCCTGTGGCCGGCTCACCTTTCTCATCAAACACCCACACTTCCACAAACGGCTCCTGCGCAGCCGCCCGCGCATTTTCTGTTTCTTTGCTGGCCTTCCGTTGCTCCACGCGCACCGGCGCACCGGTGGGCGTTTCTTCTTTCACGCCAATCGCCGCGCCCGATTCCGCATCGCTGATGAGTCCCCCCTGCACCACCATCCACGCACTCCAGCCAAGGCCCACGCACAGCGCCAAAGCCATCCACGCCATGCCTTTTGAAAGCGAATCCATTAAACATCCTTACCCGTATGGTGTTTCCCCGACACAGCCGGTCATCTTATCCGGTTCCCTATCCGCCTGAATGCCATTCCACCACACGGACTCGCATCTCGCCCCAATTCGCGCCCCCGCGTTGACACGCGCCCACATCTACTTACCTTTAACTCACTCTGCGCATCGCACCATAACTCCCGAAAAACGGAGCCTACATGTCCCAAGCCCAGCCCAACCGCACGTTCATGCCCGGCATTCCTCCGCTGCCCACCATGTACCTGCCCCCCAACCCCGATCCCAAAACCGCCGTCATCATCACCAAGATCGAAACCGTCTGCCCCACCACCATCATGCCCGGGCTCATGCTCATCCGCATCCACACCGATCGCGGCTACATCGGGCACGGCGAATCCTATTACGTCCCGCACGCCATCCAATCCATGATTCACGACTGGATGTTCCAGCGCCTCATCGGCCAGGACGCCCTCGCCATTGAATCCCACTGGCGCTTCCTCTACGAGCGCTCCGCCAACTTCGGCGTCCGTGGCACCGAGCTTCGCGCCATCTCCGCCATTGATCTGGCCCTCTGGGACATCCTCGGCCAACACACCGGCATGCCCATCTACCGGCTCCTGGGCGGCCCCGTCCGCGAAGCCGTCCCCGTCTACAACTCCTGCGGCAACCCCTCCTACGGCCGCACCTCCTCCACCTCCGGCCTCCACGGCTGGTCCGCCTACGGCCCCCTGGGTGAGCCCGGCCCTCTCAGCGACTCCTATAACCTCTTCCACGACCCCATCGGCCTGTGCGAATCCCTCCTCTCCGAAGGCATCAACGCCGTCAAAACCTGGTCCTTCGACAACGCCGCCCACCGCAACGGCGGCATGCGCATCGAACTCGCCGACCTCGAACACGCCGTCAAACCCCTGCGCGAAATCCGCAAGCACTTCGGCGACCGCATGGAATTCATGATCGACGGCCACGGCTTCTTCATGCTCCCCGCAGCCCTGCGCATCGCCGACGCCGTGCGCGACCTGCGCCCCCTCTGGCTTGAAGACGTCCTCAAGACCGACAACATCGACACCCTCGCCAACTTCCGCAAACAAGCCCGCGTCCCCGTCTCCGTCAGCGAAATGCTCCTGGCCCGGGCCGACTTCGCCAAAACTCTCTCCTCCGACGCCGCAGACTTCGTCATGATCGACCCCACCTGGGTCGGCGGCATCTCCGAATCCGTCCGCCTCGCCCACCTGGCCCAGGCCTACAACGTCCCCGCCACCATGCACGACTGCACCGGCCCCCTCACCCTCTTCTCAGGCATCCACGTCAACGCCTCCGTCGCCGGCTGCTGCTTCCAGGAAACCGTCCGGGCGCACATCCGCAGCTTCTATAAAGACCTCATCGACACCAACGTCGTCATCAAGAACGGCCACGTCCAGCTCCCCATCGGCCCCGGCATGGGCACCCGCCTCAACCCCGATCTCTTCAAACCCGGCGTCGCCGGCCACTCCTACCGGATGGAAGACAAGCTCCGCTAACCAATTTCCCGAACCAGCGGGTTTCGGGG
>CAZIWA010000258.1:0-3285 GCA_964542875.1 uncultured Phycisphaeraceae bacterium | reverse complement strand
TGGGTGGTGAAGACGATGGAGCCGGGCCAGTTTTCCTTGCGGAGCATGGGGATGGAGACGCCGGCCATCCATTCGTGGTAGTGGGCGATGAGCTTGCGGCGGCCTGCTTCCTTGGCAGCGAGGAGCTGGAGGAAGATGCGGGAGGCTTCGCCGAAGGCGGTGACCTGGTTGATGAGGTCGTGCTGGTGCGGGGTGGAGATTTCGTGGTCTTTCCAGAGGCGGTATTTGATTTCGCCGAGCCTGGAGTAGAGGTCTGTGTAGTTGAGGAGGACGACGTGGGGCCGGCCGGTGACGAGCCAGCGGCCCAGGTGGGCGCCGATGCCGATTTCGCGCATCTGGCGGACGACCTGACCGACGGGGCCGGTGAGGGGGACGGGCTCGAATTCAACGAGTGCGTTTTTATGGACGTAAGGGCCGATGAGGAAATACCGGGAGCCCCAGTGCTGGATGACGGAGGGGATTTTGGAGCGGATGACGGTGTAGATGCCGCCTAGCTGGTTACAGACTTCCCAGGCGATTTCGGCCAGGAGGGGTTCTGCCTTGCGAGAGGACTTGCCGGAGGCGTCTGGCGTGGGTTCGTCGAGCGAGGCTTGATGGGGGATGTGATGTTCTTCGGACACGGTGCCTCCTGGATGCCCGAGATGGCGGGCAAGGTCTTTTGAGGCATATTGTTATGTGCAGGGGTGGTGGGCGTAAATCGGGTGTTGACGGGTGTGGAGATGTGGTGGAAGGGGAGTGGGAAGATACACGTGTTATCGGACTGGATGAAAACTTCCTGGTTGCACTGTTGGAACTGGTGGGTCGTCAGGCGTTCCGTAGTTGACCAAATGGACTCGTTCTGCCTGTAAATGCCAGAGATAAGGGGTATCCACGATGTAACCCTTAAGGGACAGGATTTCTTTTCCGGCTTTTATGACATCATCCAATTTTGCACTGCGGTCTATATATTTCACGGGGGTGGGCGGTACTGCTTTGAGTATTTCTCCCTGAATCGCCGGGAGCCAGTCAGGTGAGATTTTCTTCAAAGTTCCGGACGACAGGACTGAGCTGCTGGTCGTGGGAATGAAGACGCACACTTCGGGCAGAAATGATTTGTTGTGTTGATTGAATTGGGTGTTTTTAGCGAGTTCCTCATCTTCGAAGATCAGGATGATCCGCTTCTGTGTTTCAAGATGTTCGCCCACCGTGACTTCTTTCATCATGCGGGGAGAGTCAGATTTTCGAGTTCGATCCACCAGCGATTTGACGAGGTCCGGATTGGCGTATTTGAACAAGACAAACCGGGACGAGAAGTCGCTCGCGCCGGTTTGCTGGAAGTCACTGGAGCCGTTTACAAAGCTTGCGAAATTACCTGCGTTTTTATTTTTGATTTCACGCGAGATGCTTACCGATGATGGAGCACCGACCGCTGAATAGAAGATCAGGAAATTGAGTTGGTTGGATGGCGTGCATGCATAGATGCGATAGAGACGGGTGATGTCGATTCCAAATATGACCCCGTAAATGGGGTCGGAACTGGTCATGTTGACTTCGGCGGTATGGTGGGCGGAACCCGATGAACTGCCTGAGACCGGGCCGTAGCCTCCAGCTACGTTGTAAGACCCTTCAACGTGGAGTTTCTGTTTGAAGGTGAGCTTATCTGTGGCACAGACCTCATAAATCAGATACGGTTTTTTGGCTTCGTATTTTTTTCCGTACGGGTCCGGCTTCGCCCTGACGCTGCCCATTTGGAAAGTCGACGAATAGACAGCGGGTACGTGCCATGTCGAAAAATACGATGTAGCTTGCGAGTCCGGTGAGGCAAGCATCGATCTAAAGAGAAGTGGCCGGACGCCGACGAATTTGACGGCAGCCACACCTTCATCCGGAATGGGGAGCTTGGTGGTTGTCGGGGGCGTTGGAAGAGGCCCCAGCAATCTGTACAGCATTCCAGTCAGGGTTGTGGAGATGAGAGGTGTGATCGAGCCCGGGGGTGGTGGAGTGAGTGGGTCAGGGTTGGTCAGTTCCACATCTTCGAGTGATGGCCGTTCTGTCAGCACCTGATATGCGGAGTTAGGAAGGGCCTCGCCCAACTCACTTCGCTTAACGCATATTGAAGGGCCAGCTTCCGGATTAACGAAAAGATCACCTGGCGGAGCGAAATTCTCGCCAGGCTGGCAGCCCGGACTGGTGAGGAAAACGCTGAGAAGAAGAGTAAGACAGGGGATTTGGCGAGAAGGAACGAACATATAGATGACTCCCGGGAATAGCAAATAAAAAACCTAGCATATGTTGCTTGGCTTAGATGTCAATAACAATTGAATAGGCGGAGAGGGTTTGATTTGGCGCATAGACCGGGACGAGAAAGGAGGCGTGGTAGTCGACGCCGGGGCGCTTGCCGTGGGCGACGAGTTCCCAGTAGCGCAGGCCGTCGGGGAGGGGGACGTTGTTGAGTTGATCGTCGTCGGAATAATCCGCTACGCGCTGGGAGAGGAGGGAGGGGGGAGCGTCGGCGGGGATGTTGAACTGGAAGGGCAGGGGGCTGGCGTCGAGGGTGATGTCGTGGGCGGCGAGCTGGGCGATGAAGACCTGGCGAAAGCGCGTGCGGCGGTCGTCGTCGGAGTCGGAAGTGTTTGCGGAGATGACTTTTTGGATGCGTCCGCCTTCGTCGGACATGTAGGTCGGCTGGATGCAGCGGAGGGTGAGCGTGAAGGTGTCAAAGTGGCCCAGAGCGCGGGAGGGTTTGAGGGAGGCTTTGAGAGTGGAGCCGGTGAGGAAGGGAGCATGGTCAAAGAGAAGGCGGCTGGAGCCGTGCCTGAGGTAGCGGGCGACGGGACGGATGGTGAGGAAGTAGATGAAGAACAGGCTCGTCAGGAAGGAGAGGGGGACCATGATGAATTTGAAGGCGGTGTCGGTTGAGAGGCCCGTGACGCCGCGCAGCAGGAGGATGAGTGGGATGTTGCACATGACCAGCCAGAAGAGGCCGGCGATGGCGGTGATAAGGGTGATGCGCGGGCCGGCGACGGTGTAGCCGTCGGGGTCCCAGGGGTAATCGCGCGTCCAGGGGAGGCTGCCGTAACGGGCCATGAGGCGCCGGTGCCGGGAACGCGGGCCGTTTAAGCGGTGGGCGCCTTCAAAGTTCGCGACGGCGCAGAAGATGAAGAACCAGGCGATGTAGGGGAAGGCGGGGTGCATGTCATAGAAGTAGGTGGCGACCAGCAGAGGGACGCTGATGATGAACATGACGCTGCCGACGATGAGGTACCAGAGCGGAGCGGCGTCCAGGGAGATGTCGTCACGGGAGGC
>CAZIWA010000257.1:0-3310 GCA_964542875.1 uncultured Phycisphaeraceae bacterium | reverse complement strand
GGAGCCAGCCGAGGTTTTCGGCGGAGACGTTGTAGACGCCGCCATCCACCCATTGGGCGATGCGGATTTGTTTGACCTGGTCTTTGTATCTAACGGGCGTGGTGTCGCCCGGGATGTATGAGAAGACAAAATCTTCATCATCAGCAAGGGGGGTGGGGCAGTTACGGAGCATCAAGAGCTCACCGCCGGAGGTGCGCATGAGGGAGTCCGTCTTGCTCATTTTGTTGACCAGGGTGGCACGGACCTTGAGGAATCCGATTTCACGGACGACGTCTTCTATGGAGTGAAAGCGTATCTGGCCGTCGGCGCTGACCACGAGGGGGACGTTACGGCCTGAGAGCTGCTCGACCTCGATTTTTTCAGCGGGGGTCAGGTTGCCTTTTTTATAGAGCGCGTTTCGCCTGTTAAGAAGCTTGATGTTCCAGAGTGAAGTGCCGATGCGGATGTAGTCAGGCGCGGTGTTGTTGAGGCGTTTTACGACGTCGGTGTCGAGCTCCGCGAGGTCGAATTTGGGAGGTGTTTTGGAGTCGACGAGTTTTGAGGTGTCGAGGACTTTGGCGGGTTCTTTTTGTGCTTCGGGGGATTGTGCTTTGGCCAGCAGGGCGACGACAACAGTGCTGGGGGCACTGAAGAAGGCGTCGTTGACGGTGTTATTTTCTCCTACATTGACACCGATAACGGTTCCATCATCACCAAAGAGCGGACCGCCTGTGGACCCGACGCTAATGGCCGCTGTGTGCTGGATGAGAAAGGCGGAAGGATTGTTCTGTTGAGAGCCATCGGCTTTGGAGAAGCCTCTGGAGCTCCCAGATCGAATGCCGCTGACGAGGCCCTGGCTGATGGTATTGCTGAAGCCAGATGGATTGCCAATGGCGAAAACAGTTGCCCCGACGCGGGGTTTGGCGATGGTCGAGATGGAAACAGCCGGCAGCTTTTCCCCTGGCACTTTAATGACGGCGACGTCTTGCATGAAGTCCCTGGCCATGATGGCGGTGGCCGGCACTTTCTTTCCGTCATTAAAAGTGACGCTAATGCGGATGGCGCCTTCAATGATGCGATCGTGGGCGATGACGAGGCCGTCGGAAGAAACGATAAAGCCGGATCCGACCAGGATCCGGCCTTTGAGGTTTTGGCACTCAACAGCGACGAGGCAGGGAACAAAACGCTCAAAGATCTGTTCAGCGTCCATGGCACCCGGCTGAGGGGCGGGCCGTGCCGGTGCGGCGGCGGATTTGGGCTGGGCAAATGACGGCAGAGGCGAGCCAGCAGCGAGCGCCGTGACGAGCATCAGGAGTGCGGAAATACGTTTGATTGAATGATTCAGCATGGCTCCCCCATTTGAAGTGAAAAGCGAAAGGGCATGAGTTTATCAAAGAGGCACTTGAGGTGGATGGTGAGGCGTTGATGGCGAGCAAGATTTATCGTGGAGTGCAGATACCGCGGCAGGGCTGCCCAGGCAGCTAATGCCGGACTATTTATCAGCATGCCGAGATGGGTTAAGAACGATGAGTTCTGGAGTGACTTTGGTGGTCCAGGTACCTTTGGATGACTTGTACTGGAGTGACACGGAAATAAGCTGCGATTGGTGGGTGTTGTTGAGTAATTCCGCCAATATTTCTGGACTGACTTCCTGGGTGCAATTTTGCCAGCGCGCTGCTACGGCCAGATGTATCTGATCGTCTATCTTCACTTTGGCTGTCTCGTTTTCCCAAACCCTGGCGTAATAAGTGATGGTCTCCCCCTCTGAAGGTATGGATGGGTAGCCACCTAATAGGACAAAACCTTTATCGGTTTCCAGCAGCAGGCCGTTAAGAATTTGTTGTTTAAATGTGCCTTTGCCGGCAGTGATGCCCCTTTGTTTTAGAATGTCGTCAAATGTATGCCAGGATTGTTGCCCAGTAGCGGAAAAGACCTGCGGGGTGGTCGGCAGGTTCAGGTATTCGAGTTGGGCTGATTGCTCGGGAGTACGTTTATCGCCTAATTCCTTGAGTGACTGCGCGAGAATGCTGAGTTGAACATTAAGGATTTCGACACCGATTCGGCCGTAGTCGGGTGCCTTCTCGCGAATGCGGCGCGCGGAGGCAGGGTCAATGGCGTTAAGGTCGAATTCAGGCTGTTTTGGCAGGCTGGCCGGAGAGGGAGCTTTGCGACGCGCGTTGGGGGTGGCATCAGGGATGTCGCCGGATAAGGCAGAATCTTTCGTGGAGGGGGCTGCTTTTTCCATGGTTTTGGAGGCTGCCGCAATCGCGGCGACTGCCTCCAATGACGGGATGGCAAAGTAAAAGCTTTTTGAGTTGGGCATGACCATGGCGTTGATGCCGATGACTTCGCCGTAAGCGTCGATCAAAGCGCCGCCGCTGGAACCGGGACTGATGGCGGCGGTGTGTTGAATGATGTCGTTGAAACGTTCGTCGGATTTGGAGGCATCTTTTTGCGAGGTTCCAAATTTCAATGATTCGCCGATTGTGCCAGGGCGAAGGCTGCTGACGATGCCTTTAGAGAGTGTGTTAGCGAATGCCCGAGGGTTGCCCAGTGCGTAAACCGTTGCACCGACTTTGGGTTTGTCAGAGTTGATTACTACAGGCTTATAAGTGCCTGGGGGCATCTGAATGATGGCCAGGTCCAATCGATGATCCTCGAAAAGCACCTTCCTGGCTTTCCTGGTTTTGCCGTCGCTTGTGGTGACGGTGAGTTCCGGATCGGTGCCCCCCACAACGTGTGCATTGGTGAGGATCAGGCCTTGCTCGGTGACGAAAAAGCCGGAACCTGTCCAGGAATTTTCTTTGGACTTTCCTGCGATCTGAACAAGGCTGGGAAGAAGACGCTCGAAGATCTGTTCAGCGGTGAGTTTGGTTTTGGGCTGGGCCTGCTGAGCGGGTTGGTCTGAGGGGACCGTGGCGGGGGTGTCGGTGGTTTGAGCTATGGCGCAGGCGGCGCAGGCGAGCGTGATGGTGATGAAAGCCGGTGTCCAAAAGTGATGTCGCATGCGTCCCCCAGTGGATGATGTGGTGAAGCTGTTCGCCTTGGTGCGTGCGGGAAATTATACCTCGGAAATGGGGATGAGAAGCTAACGGAGCGGGATGTGAGTCAGTGAAGACGACGCCTAAAGAAAGCAGGGAGATTGGGTTGCTGCAGATTGTTTAGCATGGACGAAGGCGTGTGCAAGAGTATCTGTCAAAACTTAAACCCCGGGTGTCGCGTGAGTACACGCTCAACCCGGGGTGATTTTGCAGAATCACCGGGTATCCAGCTCGCTACGAAGAGAATTTTCAGACAGAGCTTAGTGCCCGGCGGGCCAGCCGTTGGGGTA
>CAZIWA010000256.1:0-3325 GCA_964542875.1 uncultured Phycisphaeraceae bacterium | reverse complement strand
TGAGCTGGTACATGCCTTGTTCGTCAGCGGCGACCACGTAGCCCACGGGGAGCTGTGAGAGGTAGCGGTCGACGAAGACCATGGGGATGCCGGCTTCCTGGAATTTGAGGTAGTGGTAGCAGTTGGGGTGGAAGGCTTCGGGGGAGTCGACGGGGAAGATGATTGCGCCGCCCATTTTGGCCTGGATGGCCTGGGCGATGAGTTCGCGCTCGTGCATGACATTGTCGTTGGCGAGTGCGAGGGTGAGGGAGAGCCCGCGCTCGCGGAGGCCTGCCTCAACGCCGCGGATGACTTCGATCATGAACGCGCCGATGCCATTGGTGAGGATGAGGGTGACGACTTTGTCCTGACCGGGCTTGGCGGGCTCAGGCCGTTTGATGAACGTGCCGGAGCCGGGCCTGCGGGAGAGATAGCCTTCGTTGACAAGGGCCTGAAGGGCGTGGCGCATGGTGATGCGGCTGACCTTCATCTGGGTGCAAAGCTGGAGTTCAGGGGGGAGGAGATCACCGGGTTTGAGTTCGCCCGATTCGATGCGGTGCAAAATCGACCGCCTGACTTTTTCATGGAGCGGGATATCGTTCTGTTTGCCGGCGCGCTTGGGGGTGGCCATGAATGTCTTTCTTTATCCATTTGACACCAGGCAAAAGGCATGGCCTGTAATGTCATTCACTCTAAGGATAACAATTTGAGTGATTCTAGACTGCCCTAAATGACTTTTGAGGTATGCTTTTTCAATACTTTTCAAAAGCAAGGTGTGCCATGGGCAATGTGCTGGTCGTCGCTTTGGGCGGCGCTTTCGGTTCGGTTTTGAGGTATGTGATCAGCCTTGCGGTCCACAACCGGTATGCGCCGACGTTTCCCTATGCCACGGTGGGCATCAACGTTCTGGGGTGTCTGCTGATCGGGTTTTTAATGGTGACCTTTGCGGGCCCGTACCGGAATCAGGAAACCTTGCGTGTGGCGCTGATGGTGGGGGTGCTGGGGGGATTTACGACGTTTTCAAGTTTCAGCCTGGAGACGATCAATCTGTTTTTTGAGGGGCACTTCACCAAGGCAGGGCTGAATGTGGGGATCAGCCTGGCGGCGGGCTTGTTTGCCACGATCGCGGGGATGAAGCTGGCGCACTGGTATTTCGGGGCTGCGGCCCAGCCGCCGCTGGCGTGAGGCCGGCTTTTTGAACACTGGACCCTAAACCGCTAAAAAAACTCTGTGTGGACCCCATGCATATCGATATCTCCAAGATCCCCCAAGGCAAGGCTTATGGTCTTCTGACAAGCCTGGTGATTCCCCGGCCAATAGCCTGGGTGGTTTCCCAGGATGCCGAGGGGAATTTGAACTGCGCGCCGTTCTCTTTTTTCAACATGCTGGGGCAGAGCCCGATGATCATCGCGCTGGGCATCGGCGTGGACGGCGAAGGCAAGCCCAAGCACTCCCGGCAGAACATCGTGGCGACGCATGATTTTGTCGTACACCTGGTGCCGGAATCGCTTTTGAATGCCATGAACATCACTGCGACGGACTTTCCGCAGGGCGTGAACGAGCTGGAAAAAGCGGGGCTGACGACCAGCCCGAGCACGCTGGTGAAAACGCCGAGGATTACGCAAGCGCCGGTCGCGCTGGAATGCCGATTTGTGCAGGAGACCAAGGTGTTGGACAACACCGTGCTGTTTGGACAGATATTGGGTGTGCACGTGGCGGAGGGGATGGTGGATGCGCAATACCATGTGCAGGGACACGCGCCGATCGGGCGGCTGGGGTCGCCGAATCAGTATTGCAGGACAACGGATCGGTTTGAGCTGCCGCGGATTTCGTATCAGGAGTGGGTTGGGAAGAATGCGCAATAGCCGCACCGGTTTGCGGTGGTGCGAAGGCGCAGACATGCGGGGGGAGGGCCGCACCGGTTTGTTGGTGGTGCGGGTTTGGTGATGCATGCATCGAGGGGTCTGGTGGGCGGCGTGGTGGGCCTCGCGGACTCGGCGCCACCCTACCGGAGCATGGCCCTTTTAGATGGAGAAGTCTGAGAAGACTCGGACTTCGCGGGGGCTGAGCCAGACTTCGCCGCCGACGTTGAGCTTGACCTGTTTGTAGCGGTCGTGGGAGATTTCGGCGTGGATGGGTTCGCCTTGTTCGCCGACGAGCTCGACTTTGACGAATGGGCCGGCGGCCTGGATGCGCAGGATTTTTGCCTTCACAGCGGAAGGGTTGGGCGGGTTTTCGAAAACGTCCAGATCGTGAGGGCGGACGAAGAATTTGCTGGCGCCGGAGGCCGGGCCGTCCTGGCCGGGGCCCTGGAGGCCGGTGCCTTCGCGGGCGTGGAAGAGGTTCACGTTGCCCAGGAAGTTCATCACGAAGGGGTTGGCCGGTTTGTGGAAGACCTCTTCAGGCGTGCCTACCTGCTCGATGCGGCCTTTGTTCATGACGACGATCCGGTCGGCGACTTCGAGCGCTTCTTCCTGGTCATGCGTGACGAAGAGGCTGGTGACGTGGAGTTCATCGTGGAGCTTGCGGAGCCAACGGCGGAGCTGCTGGCGGACTTTGGCATCCAGCGCGCCAAAAGGCTCATCCAGCAGGAGGACTTTGGGCTCGATGGCGAGGGCGCGGGCGAGGGCGACACGCTGGCGCTGCCCGCCTGAGAGCTGAGAGGGATAGCGCTCAGCGAGGCCTTCAAGCTGGACGAGACCCAGGAGTTCGAGCACTTTGGCTTTGATCTTGTCGTTGCCGGGGCGGGTGGCCTTGGGCTTGACGCGCAGGCCGAAGGCGATGTTCTCAAACACGGTCATGTGTTTAAAGAGGGCGTAGTGCTGAAACACGAAGCCGACACGGCGGTCGCCCACGGGGACGCCGGCGACGTTTTCCTGGTTGAAAAGGATGTTGGTCTGGACGGTTTCGTCGGGCACTTCAAGGCCTGCGATGATGCGCAGGAGCGTGGTTTTACCGGAGCCGGAAGGGCCCAGGAGGGCGACGAGTTCACCATCGGGAACCTTGAGGCTTACGTTGTCGAGCGCTTTGAAGGTGCCGAATGTCTTGCTAACGTTGATCGCTTCGATGCTCACTTTGCATCTCCTTCTTTCTCAGCCGTTGTCGTTTCGCTTATCGCTCTGGAGCCAAAGTGCTCGACGATTGTTTTGGCCACCAGCGTAACAAGCCCAAGGCCTGCCAAGATGGTGGCGCAGGCAAAGGCGCCTGCGGTCTGCATGTCCGTGTATTGAAGTTCGACGTGGAGGGGGAGGGTGACGGTTTCGCCGCGGAGGTTGCCGGCGACGACGGCGACTGCGCCGTATTCACCCATGGCGCGTGCGTTGCAGAGGATGACGCCGTAGAGGAG
>CAZIWA010000255.1:0-3346 GCA_964542875.1 uncultured Phycisphaeraceae bacterium | reverse complement strand
TGCGGCATGATCCGCCTTTGGGTTCCTCATGGACACCCGACAACCCGTCACCCGGCAACCCGGGCGCGTGGGAAATCGACAAATGCTTTTACCCTGTGCTTTAACCTGTTCTAGCCCTCCTGCTCAAGCCCCCGGCCACTTCGTGACGATATAAGCAATTGATATCCCATGGGCTGCCCACACGCCGCGCCCATCGGCTAAAATGAACGCATCCGACACGGAGGTTTGGATCATGAAAACACTCGGCAGACTTTCAACCATCGCTCTTTTCCTTTTCCTCACCAGCGCCCTGGTCGCCCACGGCTGCGCGCCCGACACCCAAGGCCTCAAGCAAAGCCAAAGCGCATTTGAAGCCGGCAACTATGCCGACTCCTTCAAAGCCAGCAAATCCATCGCTGACGACAACGCCCAGCCCACCAGCGAGCGCCAGCAGGCCGCTTACTTCGCAGGCGTCTCCGCCATGCGCTTAAACAAGCCCGAAGAAGCCGCTCAGTACCTCAGCCAGGCCGCTGAAAGCTCCGACCGCGGCCTCTCCGCCGACGCCTCCGCCCAGCTAGGCGGCGTCTACGCCTCCCAGGGCCGGTTCAACCTCGCCGCCGAGCAGTACCTCAAAGCCTCTGAAAAAATGTCAGGCGAAGACAAGGCCCACGCCCTTTTCTACGCCGGCGTCGCCCAGCAGAAAATGGGCCGCATCCCCCCGGGCCGCACCACCCTTTTGCTGGCCCAAAGCACCTCCACCGACCCCGTCTTCAAGAAGCGTATTGCTGAACAGCTCCTAGTCACCGGCTTCACCATCCAGACCGGCGCATTCCCCACCGAAGCCGGCGCCAAAACCCAGGCCGCCATCATCGCCAGCAAGGCCACCGTGCTGAAGCACACCACCCGCGTGGTCCCCGCCACCGACCCCAAAACCGGCTCCAAGCTCTATCTGGTTCAAGTCGGCAGCTTCATCAGCCAACCCACCGCCATGCAGGCCCTGGAAAGCATGAAGCTCACCAACGCCCTGGTCGTCCCCCTCACCGAAGCCCCCTGAACCAACAACCCAATCCCGCTCAATCCTCAGCAGCACGGCCCCAGGCCGTGCTGCTTTTTTACACGCGTCCTGCATGACTCCAAACCACCTGATTCTCTTCTCATCCCACTTAATTACACGGAAATCAACTGCGTTTCATCTGTTGACATTCCAAAATAACTCTTTTAATCAGCCTTATTTTACGTAGAATGAACCAACGGGGCAGCATTATCTATTCAGTATATATTTCAGTAAATCTTAAATAGGACCAAGCCATGACCGCTTCGCCTTGCCTCAGCACATCTTCATCGTGCCGTGCGTTTTCCCTCGTGGAACTCCTCATCGTCGTCGCCATCATCGGCCTCCTGGTAAGCCTTCTCATCCCCTCCGTCTCTCAAGCGCGCATCCGCTCCGAGGAAATCAAAGACGCCTCCAACATTCGCCAGGGCTCTTACCATTTCCTCACCTACTTCAACGACTTCAAAAGCTACATGCCCCCCCTAAGCGGCACGTGGGGCTACAACTACGGCTCCTGGTACACCAATCTCCGCCCATACGTTTTTTTGGGCGGCAAAGAAAGCACCACTTTCAATTACCGCCAGGACAACCCCTTGGCTCTCCTCTGCGAATCCCGGGTCTCCGGCGTCCAAGCCAGCAGCCTCAACCGCTCCCTCTACGCCACCAACTGGGTCCTGCGCTGGCGCATCTTCGGCAACCCCAACACCTCCTACCGCGTCGAAGAACTTCAAAACGTCAGCAGCACCGGCCTCCTCATGTGCAACGGCTGGGTCGGCGACTCCATCTATTGGACCACCCTCCCCTTCTACACCGCTCCGCAGTACGCCAACGCCACAGGCGGCCAAGTCTATTACTCAGGACAGCACCGATCCCTGGGCGGTAGTGTCTCGTACCTTGACGGCCGCGCCGAGTTCGTCCGCTACGGCAAGGAAATGCCCATCGACATCTCCAACGCCGCCGTCGCCGCCGATGCCTGGTCCCCCGCCATCCCCTGGACTCACCGCAGTTTCTGGGGCAAAACCAATGCCAACGTCTGGCTCCAGGGCAGCTTCAAATACAACGACTAACCACTTTGCTTTCCTTTCCTGCGCTTCTCCTTTCTAATACAGTCCATGCCTCGCTCATCCTCATCCTGGCTTTCCCGCAGGCTCCTGGCCTTTGTCGACGCCGCCCGCGGCCTGGCTTATCTCATCACCCATGAGCCCCCCGTCTGGCTTCACCTGTTGGCCACCCTCCTCACCCTCGGCCTCTCGGCGTACCTCAGGCTCACCCCTGTCGAGTGGGCCATCATCGTCCTCACCATCGCCGCCGTCTGGGCCGCCGAGGCGTTCAACACCGCCATTGAAATCCTCTGCGATACCATCCACCCCGACCACCATCCGCAAATCGGCCGCGTCAAAGACCTCGCCGCCGCCGGCGTCCTTTTCACCGCCATCGCCGCGCTCGCCGTTGCCGGTGTGATCTTCGGCCCCAGACTCTACGGCCTCTTTTAGGTAAATTGGCTCCGCCATTCCCCCTGCGAACCGGATGTTCCTCATGACCACCCAAACGGCCAAGCTCTCCGATCATCTCGCCGCGTACCGCAACGGCGACCGCCCCGTCACCCTGGTTGCCTTCGGCGACAGCGTCACCGCGGGCTACACCGCTTCGGGCGTCCTGGAACATGAAAACGTCTACCACGCCCGCCTGCGCCGGATGCTCCACAACGCTTTCCCTCTGCTCATCGTCAACGTGATCAACGCAGGCGTCGCAGGCGGCAACGCCCCCCCGAGCCTCAAACGCTTCGACCGTGACGTCCTGTGCCACAAGCCCGACGTTCTTCTCATCGCCTTCGGCTTAAACGACGCCCACCGCTACGAAGAAGGCATGAGCGCTTTCAAGGACGCCCTCACCCAGTTCGTCACCCTGGCCCGTGCCGCCGGCACCCGCTGGCCCGTCCTCATCACCCCCCCGCTGATGGCCGGCGCAGACAACATCCGCGTCTCCGACACGGACCGCAGGCACGTCCCCGCCATACTCAAGGCCACCAACTCCGGCAGCCTCGACAACTACGCCCAGGCCGTGCGTGACATCGGCACCCAGACCGGCACCCCCGTCGCCGACGTCCATGCCCGCTGGAAAGCCCTCGCCAAGTCCGGCGTCGACACAAACCTCATGCTCTCCAACGGCCTTAACCACCCCCTCGGCGACGCCCACCAGATCCACGCCAACGCGGTCTTTGAAACCCTCCTCTCCATCTGAAAATTCTGCTGGGTGGCACAGCACGGCCGAAGCAAGGCTGTGTTTTGCATGCCGCAAGCGCAGCGACGGCTACGC
>CAZIWA010000254.1:0-3392 GCA_964542875.1 uncultured Phycisphaeraceae bacterium | reverse complement strand
GAAATCGCCGCCGCCAGGTGTTCGGAAACCCAGCTCTTGGCCGTCCCCGGCACACCCAGCAGCAGCAGCGCCCGGTCCGTGGCCAGCGTCGCCACCGCCACCTCGATCAGCCTCCGGCTGCCGATGTACTTCGCGCTCACCACAAACCCGTTGGGCAGCGTGCCGCCCAGCAGATACGTGCTCACCGCCCAGGGCGAAAGCTTCCAGCTCGCCGGCCGCTTCCTGTCGTCGTTCTTGGCCAGCTCCGCCAGCTCTTGCGCAAACTGATCTTCCGCATGCCTTCTGATTACGTTGCTCACGTTGCCATCTCCTTTTGTATCGCCGCCCGGATCTCGATCTTGTTCGAGACTTTGTTGAACATCTCGATCCACGTTTCATTGTGTGTCTGCTGCGTGCCCGCCGCCAGATACCCGGCCATCGTCGGGGCATCCAGGCAGTCGGCCACGTTCATTGCGTACTGGCGCAGCACCCACTTATCGTTTGCATCAAAGCGGGCTTTCATCCGTCCCAGCGCTTCCATGAATGCCTTCGTCAGCCGGGCCGACCACACATGTTCCGTCGGCTTGATCGCGCTGAGAACGCTGTGGCTCATCAGGCTCTCGTACACCGCCCCGTCCAGCCGGGGCAAAAGCGCCGCCTCATGCTGGCCGGCATCCATACGCGCCAAAAGGGCTTCCACGCCTTCGGTGTTCTTTTTTTGCCACGCCCGCTCCAGCAGGCTCTCCGTCCACGCCGCATCGGGCCAGCGCAGCCAGCTTGCCCCCCAGGCATGCGCAAACGCTTCCGCCCACTCGCTCCCCTGAACCGCTTTCCATGACGCTTCCGGCCCCAGCCCCACCGTCTCTTGCCACCGGCGCAGCGGAATCCCCGCCACCACCTGGTAAAGCAGCCACGCCTTTTGCCCCAGAAGCTGGACCTGCGATTTCTCCGTCATCCCATCCCGGATCATCTCTTTATCCAACGCCGCGATCGGTTCCACGATCAGCCTGCCCCCCTCCACACGCATGCACCCCCTCACCCGGGCCGCCATCCGCTCCACCATCCGGGACTTGGCGATCCCCGCCAAAATTTCCGCGGCCTTCTCGCGCACCGTCTTGCGCTTGTCGTCCAGCAGCCCTTCCAGGAACGCTTCATCGCTCTCCGACAGGTTCACTCCCAGCGCCGCAAGCAGCTTTCCGCGTGTCTCACTGGGTTCATCAGCCCACGCCCCGGTCAGCACCTCCAGCGCCCTGGCCGGCTCTGCCGCCCGGATCGCCTCAAACATCCGCACCCGCGCATCCCCCGTCAGGTCATCCCACTGATCCCACGCATTGCTCTGCGCCCCTGCACCAGAAAGCCTGCGCCACGCCGGGTTCAGCGCGCTCAGCCACTGCGCCCGCGGGCCCACCGTCTGCACGATGCCCCGCGCCGTCGGACTCCCGCCCGGAAGGTTCGCCGCGTACGACAGCAACGCCGGCACATGTTCCGCCCACGGCGCCACGCCAAGTTTTCTCGCCGCTTGGCACCACGCCGGCACCAGCATCGGCTCCTGCCCGAACACCCGGATCAAAATCGCATTCATATTCGCCGAACACATCGGCCGCCCATCTTCCGCAGGCTCGCCCACCCGCCCCACGCCATCGTCCATCACCGCGGCACGCCCCGCCTGCCCCAGCAGATACAGCCCCGCCAGCACCCGGCCAAAGGCTTCCTCGGCCTCCGTGCCTTCGGGGGAAACCACATCTTTCCAAGTCGGTTCCACACCCACCGGCTCCGCCAGCCTCTGCGTACCCAAAAGCAGCTTCGCCCCCGCCGCGCTTCGCGCCTGCCCGGTATCCGCAAACATCGGCCGCTCTGCATCGGATGCGCTCATGCCCCGCCTCCGCGCACCAGCGATGCGCCCACCTCATCCCGCCACACGCTCACAAACCCAGACCCGTTCCACCCGCTGAGCACCCTGAACCCTTCTGGTTCCAGCTCTCCAAACACCGTCATCGCCCGGCCGGAAGCGAAATTCAGCAAATGCCACCCCAGCCCGGTGTCGATCATCTCCAGCCGCTGGCCCTTGGCATCCACCAGCCGCCAGCCCATCTCCCCATCCTTGTTCTCCACCTGAATCATCACATCCGCCACCACGCCCGGCCAGCGCCATACAAACGGGTTTACCGCCAGCCCTTTGGCATACGCCTCCAGCAATTCCGCAAACCCCCCATGCCCACCCGTCCAACCTCCGCTCTGCTTCGCCACCCCCCCAGGCGGCATCGCACGCCGGGGCGACAACCCCGGATACATCCCCAGCCCCGCTTCCACCTCCGTACCCGGTGCGAGCCCCGTCCACTTGGCCGGGCCGCCCGGCGCCTTAAACGCCAGCGTGTACGCAAACTCTCCCGTCCCCGCACCCCACAGCCACACCCGCTCCACGGTCAACCGCTCATCTTCCTCAACCACCCGCCCCAACACCCGCCACGTATCCTGCGCCTTGGCCCCGGCCTCCACTTCCGCCTGCTCCACCGTCCACCCCACCAGCGACCGCACTTCATGCCGCAGGCCCTCCGGCAGCGCCGCCTGGTTTTGATAAGCCTTCATCAGCAGCCACAGCCGGCCAAGTTCTCGCGCCGTCTTATGCTGCCAGTCCGGGCCGATCCCGATGCTCTGCGCCACCCGGCCCACTTCGCGCGCCAGCCCCGTCGCCTGCGCATCCACCATCCGCGCCTGAAGTTCCCGCCAGGCATCCTGGTCCTGCGCCCCGGCCCCCGCCATGCCTTGCTTAAGCAAATCCTTCAAATGCAGTTCCAGCCTCCCCATGCCATCGCTGATCTTGCTTTCCCGGGCCCCGATCCTCTTTTGCTGTGCTTCGACGTCCACCGGCTTTTCGGCGCGCTCTTTGGCCTTCTCCACCTTCGCCTGCGCCGCGCCCGCGCGCTGGTCCATCCATTCGGCCACCCACGCCGGCTCCGCCCCTTCCGTCACCGACGCCGGGCTCTGCGCGCTGATGAGCATCAACCCCAGCCCATGCTTGCACGGAAACTTTCTGCTCGGGCAACTGCATTTATACGCCGGCCCCGCCAGGTCCACCCGTGTCCGGTAAGGATCTTTCCCCGACCCCTGAAGCTCTCCCCACATCGCCCGCGCCGACCGCCCCAGCGTCAACCACTTGCCCGGTTTGGCCAATCCTTGACCCGCGCTTGCCGACGCTCCATCAGGCGCGAAAGCCAGCACTTGCTGCACTGTCCACAAGCTCGTCATAAAGCAAAACCCCGGGCGGCGACAGGAAGTCTCCCATAACCTATAAACCCACCCCCCACCCCGTCAATCAACCCAACAATTACCCACAATAAGGGGGCATGCCGGGAGCGCCGGCGTCCCGCCGGCTCCCGATCAACCACCTCCACCGACATAAGTGAACTCTTCAG
>CAZIWA010000253.1:0-3476 GCA_964542875.1 uncultured Phycisphaeraceae bacterium | reverse complement strand
GCGGAAGAGCGTTACCGTGACGCCGGGATGGCTCCGATTGCGATTCACGTGGCGTCGTACATGAAGGCCCTGAAGAACAAGGGGAACACGGCCCGCTATCTGGAGAAGACCCGGGTCATCCTGGAGCGCGTCCTGGCTGAGGCCAAGATGGAGACGTTGACCGACCTGACCGTGGCTCAAGCCGAAAGCGCCTTGGACGCTTTGACGGCGGATTCGGCTGCGCGCACCAAGAATGAGTACCGGCAGGCGCTCAAGGGATTCACGCGGTGGTGTGATCGGACCGACCTTGTCCGCAAGGATCCCCTCAAGAGCTTGATGAAGGTCAATGAGGCGGCGGCGCCGCGTGGCGAGCGCGCAGTTATCACCCCGGATGAAGAGGCCTTTCTCTACAAAGCGATCCTCCAGGAGGCCAAGGTGAAGGTCGGCTTGCCTCCGGTTGAGCGGATCATGATCTACACCCTGGCCATCAACTCGGGCCTGCGCAAGAACGAGCTGGCGAAGGTGAAGAAGTCGGATTTCGTTCGGTCAGACGATTCTTACACGGTCCATCTGGGCGGCAAGCACACCAAGAACCGCAAGGATGTTTTCCAGCCCATCCCGCGCTTGCTCACTCCTGAACTGGATCGCTGGCTTGATGGCAAGCCGGAAGGCTGTGTGATTGCCATGGCCGACAAGCCCGCCAAGCTGCTTCGCAGCGACTTTAAGGCTGCTCGGGCTACGTGGGAAGAGGAGCAGCGCAAACAGGGCGTCACCGACGAAGAAATCAAGGCGGCGGAATTCCTCAAAACGGTGAAGAAAGACGGGGCCAAGATCGATTTCCACGGGCTCCGGCACACCTTCATCACGCGCGTGATCGACAGCGGTGCGACCCCCAAGGAGGCCAAGGAGCTGGCGCGGCATGCCACTGCGCGGCTGACCATCGAGCGGTACGCGCACACGGAGGCCAAGGCGCTGCGGCAGGTGGTAAACGAATTGCCCCGGGCGAACTTCGCAGAAGCCGAAAAACAGGCCGGAATCCCACTGGGACCATGCGAAATGACTATCAGTGAAAGTGTCAGTGAACCGGGTGCCATTTCCTACAGTTCGGTGCAACTTCTTGCATGCGGCAACGTGATTTCTTTCCGGAGCCAGGCAAAAAAAATCCTCGCGCTTTCTGCTGAAAAGCGCGAGGATCTTGATGGACAGGAGCTTGTCGCTCAAGCTCCCCGGGCAGGACTCGAACCTGCGACCCGGCGATTAACAGTCGCCTGCTCTACCAACTGAGCTACCGAGGAATGGGTAGGGCGGATAAAATAACACGTCCTAAGAAATTTGCAAGGCGGCCCATGAATCCCGATGACCATGTTTGTTTGTGTTTTCACGTCTCCATGCGGAAGATCGTCAACTACTGCAAACGGGAGAAGCCGCGACATGCCAGCATGATCAGCGATTGTCTGTCGGCAGGGACGGGGTGCGGGTGGTGCATTCCGTTTTTAAAGAAGCTTCATGAGCAGTCCATCATCGGCGGGGAAGAGCCGGATTTGCCGGTTTCACCTGAGGATTATGTGAAGAAACGGGCGCTGTTTCGGCAGACTAAAAAGCGGGAAGATGTGCTGCCGGAAGGGGCGGCACCCACGGCCGAAGATGAGGACGGGAAAAAAGAGTGATTGGGGGGGGACGTATGCGCTTGGAGAGAGCGCTGGTGCGTGGTGGGCCGATCGCGATGGGCCGCAATAGAACGTGGAACAGGAGTCGGCAGAGGTGAGGGAAGAGAGGGGAAGAAGAGCACCGGCTTTGTATTGAGGGGGCCTGGGGTGCGGCGTGGTGGGCCTCGAAGACTCGGCCGCACCCTACAAAAAGACATGCTCACTGAGGTGAGCATGTCATGGAGGATTGGGGGAGCAGGAAGGCGTTTAGACCAGGCAGGATTTGAAGCCTTTGTGGATTTCTGCGCGGTCGAGTTTTTTGCCGATGAAGATCAATTGGTTCAGCCTGGGCTGGCTGCCCCAGGGCCGCTGGACTTTGCCGTCGATAAGCATGTGAACGCCCTGAAGGACGTAACGGTCGTCAGAGCCCTTCATGTTCAGGACGCCCTTGAAGCGGTAAATGTCCAGCGGGCGGCTCATGACGTATTCGCTGATCCACTTTTGGAACTTCTCGGGGTGGACCTGGCCTTTTTCAACAATGCCCACGGAACCGACTTCTTCATCATGGTGGTGATGGTGGTAGTGCCGGTCGATTTCAGGGGAGACGGGTCGGGGGCCGGCCGTGAGGCGAAGGCCGGTTTCGTGGGGGCACTTGTCGGTGAACAGGGCGTAGTTGCCGGGCTGGTCGATTTTAAGGGTGAAGGACTTGGCGCCGGGCTGGGTGAGCTGGAGTTCCGAGGGCTTAAAGCCGGGTTTGAAGACTTCGCCGGGCTGGACGGGGATGGCGATGTCGGTGAAGACGGGGAGGGCCTGCTTGATGGCGGCCTCCAGGCCGGCTTCGTCGCCCGAGGGGGCGGGGACGACCAGCGCGGTGACCAGTTGGCCATCGGCCTTGGCGAGCGTGAAGGTGTGGTCGCCGGGACTGAGGTTGTAAATACCGGCAAACTCGAAGGGGTATTCGGGTTCGAGGAAGTCGGGGTTGTTTTCGAGGGCGCGGTCGAGGTCGAACCCGCCTTGGTCGAGGATTTTGTCCATCGCGATCTGGGCGTTGAGCGTGCGGTGGGTCTTGGCGGCGGGGTTGATGTGCCGGATGTGGGCTTCGAGGTGATCGAGTTCCTCGGGGGTGACGAGATCGGATTTATTGAGCAGGATCACATCGGCGTAGGCGATCTGTGCCTTGGCTTCGGAAGAGTTCTTGAGGTTCAAAGCGATGTGCTTGGCATCCACGACGGTGACGACGGCGTCAAGGATGAGATTTTTCTGCATGTCGTCGTCAAGGAAGAAGGTTTGGGCGACGGGACCGGGGTCGGCCAGACCGGTGGTTTCGACGACGATCATGTCGAATTTGTTTCGCCGCTTCATGAGGTTGCCGAGGACGCGGATGAGGTCGCCGCGGACGGTGCAGCAGATGCAGCCGTTGTTCATCTCGAAGACTTCTTCATCGGCATTGATGACCAATTCGTGATCGATACCGACTTCGCCGAATTCATTTTCAATGACGGCGATGCGTTTGCCGTGCTGCTCGGTGAGGATGCGGTTTAAAAGCGTGGTTTTGCCCGCGCCGAGGTAACCGGTGAGGACGGTGACGGGAATACGGTCTTGAGTCATGGTGTGCTCCGGCGGATGTTCAATCTGGGTTGAACATCATACGCGGGGAGAGGGGAAAGCGGAGGAAGGAGAGGTATGAATTGTGATTTACGAAGTATGAATTTCAGAGGCGGAAAGGAAGGAGGAAATGGTTCGTGAGCAGAGTTTTTTCTGCGACCGTCGAGGTTGCAGAAAATAGGCTTTATTCAAAAGCAACGTGTCCATGGGCTGACGGCTATGAGATTATGCCCCGATGGGGCGAAG
>CAZIWA010000252.1:0-3482 GCA_964542875.1 uncultured Phycisphaeraceae bacterium | reverse complement strand
ACTTCGTGGTACCATTTCGCCCCGTCTTAGGGATTTAGGGAAGCTTTGAGAGATGAAACAGTTTCTGGAGATC
The DNA here is from genome assembly GCA_964542875.1 of uncultured Phycisphaeraceae bacterium. GTDB lineage: Bacteria > Planctomycetota > Phycisphaerae > Phycisphaerales > Phycisphaeraceae > CAZGOM01. The sequence continues at coordinate 3,409 of CAZIWA010000252.1, read as the reverse complement.
ATGCACAAAGGCGGCCCCGTCATGTGGGTGCTGCTGTCAATGAGCGTGATTACGCTGACGCTGGTGTTTGAGCGGGCGTGGTTCTGGCTCAGCACGCACAAGACCGAACGGCTGGCGATGCTGGCCCGGGCGGGGGCGCTTTTGCGCAAAGGCGACGTGGAGAAGGCGAAGGTTTTAATCGAAGCCGATACAAGCATTTATGGCGGCGTGTTACGGCCGTTGCTGGAAGAAGGCTACAGCGAAGAAGCCGCGATTGCGGCGGTGGAAGGCCAGCGCTACCGGTTTGAACGGTCGATGAACATTCTCTCGGCGATGATCTCCGGCGCGCCGCTTTTGGGTCTTTTGGGTACGGTGACGGGGCTTATCAGCACGTTTAAGCTGATGAGCGACCAGATTACATCCACGAATCCGGCTTCGGTCGGGCTGGGGTTGTCCGAGGCGCTGTTTAATACGGCCGCGGGGCTGATTGTGGCGCTTTCGGCGCTGTTTCCCTACACGCTTTACCGGACGCAGGTGGACCGGGCGCTGGGACGGATTGAATCGCTGATCGCCGATGTGGCCAAGGGAACCAAAGCCCAGAAGGCGGGTGGCGTGGCTGACACGGGCGACACCAAAAAAACGGAAGCTTGAATTTCAGTATTTCCCCGGTCTTGTACTCAGGTGCGTGGTTTGTCGATGTGCCTGAAAGACACACCAACAAAAAAACCGTATAACTAAAAAAATAACCCCAGACGGCGCAACGCGGGATGGCCGTCTAGAACTGGAGAAAGCATGATCGGGTCAGATTTGGCCAAGATTCGCGTGTTTGAAGTCGTTCCTTCACTCCCGCCTGCGTTGCAGCCTTTGCTGGAGATTGCACATAACCTCTGGTGGGCGTGGCACCCTGAAGCGGTTGAGCTTTTTGTCCGGATTGATCCGGTGCTGTGGTCCAAGACCAACCACAACCCGGTGAAGATGCTGGGCGTGTGTCCTCAGGAGCGGCTGGACCAGCTCTCCCGGGATGAAGGCTTTTTGACCTCCCTGGACCGGGCCAAGCTGAGCCTGAAACGGCACATGGAGCGCACGCCGTGGCTGCAACGGCACAAGATCGAAACCGATCCGTTCACCGTCGCCTACTTCTGCTCGGAATTCGGCATCAACGAATGCCTGCAGATCTACTCCGGCGGCCTGGGCTGCCTGGCGGGCGATCACCTTAAGAGCGCCAGCGAACTGGCCCTGCCCCTGGTGGGCGTGGGCCTGCTGTACCGCAACGGCTATTTCCAGCAGTACCTGAATAATGATGGCTGGCAGCAGGAGTATTACCCTGAGCTGGACTTCTCCACGCTGCCGATCAAACCGGTGCTGGATGCCAATGGGCATCAGGTGAAGGTAAGCGTACAGATGCCCGGGCGTGAGGTGTTCATTGCGGTGTGGAAGGCGAGCGTGGGGCGCATCCCGCTTTACCTGCTGGACACCAACGTGCCGGAAAACAACGCTTCGGACCGGGGCATCACCGGCACGCTTTACGGCGGGGACATGGAGCACCGGATCAAGCAGGAACTGGTGCTTGGCATCGGCGGCACCCGGGCGCTGCTTGCCCTTGGCATCGACCCCGACGTGTGCCACATGAACGAAGGGCACTCGGCCTTCCTGGCGCTGGAACGCATCCGGAACCTGATCGCCAAATACAACGTGACGTTTGACGAGGCGCGCCAGCGCGCCGCGGCCAGCCACGTGTTTACGACGCACACCCCGGTGCCGGCGGGCATCGACCGCTTCCCACCCGAGATGATCACCCGGTACTTCGGCGAATATGTCTCGGGCCTCAAGCTGGACATGGAAGGGCTTTTGGCCCTGGGCCGTGAAAACACCGCGGAGCGCACGGAGCACTTCTCCATGGCTGTGCTGGCCATCCGGACCGCGGACTACGCCAACGGCGTTTCCCGGCTGCACGGTGAGGTGAGCCGTGACATGTGGCGCACCATCTGGCCCGGCGTGCCGGTGAGCGAAGTGCCCATCGGGCATGTGACCAACGGCGTGCATGCACGGTCGTGGATGTCCGGCGATCTGACCCAGGTGCTGGACCGATACCTGGGCTCCAAGTGGACGGATGATCCTTCCGACCAGACGGTGTGGAAGGCCATCAACGAAGTGCCGGATGAAGAGCTTTGGCGCGTTCACGAGCGCCGGCGTCAGCGGCTGATCATCTGGACCCGCAAGCGGCTGCGCGAGCAGCTCCAGGCACGCGGCGTGGACCCCGACCAGATTCAGGCGGCTTGCGATGCGCTTTCGCCTAACGCGTTCACCATCGGGTTTGCCCGGCGGTTTGCGACGTACAAGCGCGGCACGCTGATCCTGAAAGACGCGGCACGGCTCAAGAAAATCCTCAATAACGCGCAACGGCCGGTGCAGATCCTGATCGCGGGTAAATCCCACCCGGCAGACGGCGGCGGGAAAGACCTGATCCGTCAGATCGTGAACTTCGCCCGGGAAACGGGGCACAAGATCGTGTTCATCGAGAACTACGACATCCATGTGGCCCGGTACCTGATCCAAGGGTGCGATATCTGGCTCAACACCCCGCGGCGCGGGATGGAAGCCTCGGGCACATCGGGCATGAAGGCTGCGCTCAACGGCGTGCTGAACCTGTCCATCCTCGACGGCTGGTGGGACGAAGCCTGCCAGAACGAACTTGGCTGGGCGATCGGCCGCGGCGAGACGTACGCCAACTACGAAACGCAGGATCTGGTGGAAAGCCAGTCGCTGTACCAGAACCTGGAAGAGAAGATCATTCCGCTGTTCTATCAGCGTGACGACCACAACGTGCCGCGGGCGTGGATTCAGCGGATGAAGAAGTGCATCAGCGTGCTTGCGCCGCAGTTCAACACCAACCGAATGGTGAAGGAATACGCCGAGCAGCTTTACCTGCCGGCGCTGCGCAGGTCGCGCAAGCTCAATGCCAACAACCTTGCGCCGGCGATCGAGCAGGCCAAGCAGAAGCAATGGCTGCACCATGAATGGGGCAATATCGTGATCAACGCCGTGCGCACGCCGACATCCCGCCAGATTGGCGTGAACCAGGAAGTGAGCGCGGAGGTGGAAGTGACGCTGGGTGGGCTTAAGCCTGAGGAAGTGCGCGTGCAGGCGTGCATCGGTCCCGTGGATAACGATGGGCGGATCAACGCGCTGCGCGTGGAACAGCTCACGCATGCCAAGGACCTTGGCGCGGGCAAGCACCTGTTTGCCGGGTCGCTGAAGCCTCAGAACTCCGGCCGCTACGGTGTGGCGATCCGGGTGATCCCCGGCGGGGAACTGATGGCGCCTCTGACTGAACCCGGTCTCATCAAGTGGGACAAGGGTTGAGAGGTGTGATGTAAGAAGCTCGAAGTTTTGGACTTTAAAAGGGCCCCGGAGCGATCCGGGGTCTTTT
>CAZIWA010000251.1:0-3534 GCA_964542875.1 uncultured Phycisphaeraceae bacterium | reverse complement strand
CCCCAAGCCCTCTTTGAAATGGGCCTCGCCCTCTTCAACGACGGCGAATACTTCCACGCCCACGAAGTCTGGGAAGAACTCTGGCATCTCGAAACAGGCCCGGAAAAACTTTTCGCCCAGGGCCTTGTCCAGTTCGCCGTCGTCCTCGTCCACCACGAGCGGGGAAACGCCCGCGGCGTCCGCGCCGTCACCAAAACCGCCAAAGCCCGCCTCAGCGCCGCCTGCCCCACCTACCGGGGATTAGACCGTCTAACGGTTTTAAACCTGCTCGATCACACCACCCGGGCCACTCTCGCGCTTGACGATGCGGCATTCACATCCGCCCTCAAGCACCCCGCCGGCAGCCTGCCCGCCTTTGAAAAACCCGTCCTCACGCCCACTTAAATCTCTAAAAAACCTGAACTTAAACCCCAAAATACTTTCAAGCCCTCTCATTCCGGCCCCACGTCCACCACACCCGTCACCGCCGGGTTTTCCACACAACTCCGAATGACGACCAAGTTACTTGACATTCAAATTGACCTTATTATTATTACCCACCTAGTAAGTCGTCATTCGAGTTCACCCCGAGGCACAAGACATGAACGAGCACTGTTGTAACAGCATCAAAAATCGTAACTGACCCATTTCCAAGCCCTCTTTTTTATTTGCCTCGATTAACCACTAAATAAGTCGTCATTAACGACAAGAAAGAACTGACTCATGAAAACCATCTTCTCTAACCGTACCTTCCTCACCCTCGCCGCCGCCGGCCTCGCACTCGTCGTCTCCGGCTCCAGCGCCTTCGCCCAGGAACTCACCAACGTCTCCTACGACCCCACCCGTGAGCTCTATAAGGAATACAACAAAGCCTTCCAGGCATACTGGAAAGCCAAAGGCGGCAAAGAAGCCACCATCAAAACCACCCACGGCGGCTCCGGCAAGCAAGCCCGCGCCGTCATCGACGGCCTCGAAGCCGATGTCCTCACCCTCGCCCTCGCCTACGACATCGACATCGTCGCCGAAAAAGCCAAGCTCCTGAATGCCGACTGGCAAAAGGAACTCCCCAACAACTCCGCCCCCTACACCTCCACCATCGTCTTCCTCGTCAAAAAGGGCAACCCCAAGAACATCAAGGATTGGAACGACCTCATCAAGCCCGGTGTGCAGGTCATCACCCCCAACCCCAAAACCTCAGGTGGCGCCCGCTGGAACTACCTCGCTGCCTACGGCTACGCCCTCCAGAACAACAACAACGACGACGCCAAGGCCCGTGAGTTCGTCGGCAAGCTCTTCAAGAACGTTCCCGTCCTCGACACCGGCGCCCGCGGCGCAACCCTCACCTTCGCCAAGCAGACCGTCCCCAGCGACGTCTTCCTCGCCTGGGAAAACGAAGCCGTCCTCACCCTGAAGGAATTCGGCGAAGACAAGTTTGAAATCGTCACCCCCTCCGTTTCCATCCTCGCCGAGCCCTCCGTAGCGGTCGTCGACAAGAACGCCGAAAAACACGGCACCACCGAAATCGCCAAGGAATACCTCAAACACCTCTACTCAAAAGAAGGCCAGGAAATCGCAGCCAAGAACTTCTACCGCCCACGCGATCCGGAAATCGCAGCCAAGTACGCCAAAAACTTCAAAGACGTGAAACTCTTCACCATCGATGAAGTCTTCGGCGGCTGGTCTAAGGCCCAACCCCTCCACTTCGGCGACGGCGGCGTCTTCGACCAGATCTACCAGCCCGCCAAGTAACTCCAGGTAACCATCGCCACGGCCCTGGTCGAACAGGCACCTTTCGACCAGGGCCGGTCGTTTTTAAGAATCCAAACCCTCTTGGCCATTTCCCTTGAGCACACCGCAAACCCCGCACCATCGGGGACGATCCTCCCCTTAGATCCCCAGCCCTAGACCCAAGACCCATCTTCGTCGATAATCTCCCCTTCGCATGCTCCCAAAACTCAAACAATTCAGCGTCCTTCCCGGCTTTGGGATCACCCTGGGATACACCGTCTTCTATCTGAGTCTCATCGTCCTTATCCCCCTGGGCGCACTCTGGCTCAAGGCCTTTTCCGACGGCCCTTCCCACTTCTGGGAAGTCATTAATGATCGCCAGGTCCTCGCATCCCTTCGCCTCTCTTTCAGCGCCTCCATGGTCGCTGCAATCGTCAATGCCATCTTCGGCTTCATCATTGCCTGGACACTCACCCGCTACGACTTCTGGGGCCGCAAACTCCTCGACGCCATCGTCGACATGCCCTTCGCCCTCCCCACCGCCGTCTCCGGCCTCGCGTTGGTCTCCCTCTATGGAGCAAAGGGACCTCTTGGCGCCCTGCTGGGCAAACTGGGCATTCCCTCTCCTGTCTACACCTTCTGGGGCATTACTCTTGCCCTCACCTTCATCGGCCTCCCCTTTGTCGTACGCACCCTTCAGCCGGCCATTGACGAGCTCGACGGCGAAATTGAAGAAGCCGCGGCCAGCCTCGGCGCTTCCCGCTGGAAAACGTTCTGGCGTGTCCTCTTCCCTTCGCTGATCCCGGCTCTCCTCACAGGCTTTGCGCTCGCCTTCGCGCGTGCCCTGGGTGAGTACGGCTCGGTCATCTTCATCGCCGGCAACATCCCCAACAAAACCGAAATCGCCCCCCTCCTGATCTACATCAAACTTGAGGGATACGACTATTCGGGCGCAACCGCCATTGCCGTTGTCATGCTGGTGGCATCGTTTGCCATCATGCTCGCCATCAACCTTCTCCAATGGTGGGCCAGCCACCGCCACCGCTGACCAAACCCCTATCCGCCAAGGGCAGCAAGTCCAGTGCCGTCTTAATGGCTCCATCCGCTGATCCCCGTTTAAGTCCCCTCCGTTTAAGGAAAGATCGTTCATGGCAGGCGCCGCAGGAAAACTCAGAGCCAAAGGCAAAGCCAATCACGCCCATCGTGAGCCTCCCTTCGTTCGCTATCTTTTGATCGCCATCACCATCGGCTTCCTCGGCTTGTTTCTCCTTCTCCCTCTTTATGCCGTCCTCAGCGAGGCTTTCAGCGCCGGCTATGAAAAGTTCATGGAAGCCATTTCCGAGCCCGACGCCCGCTCGGCCTTCTTGCTCACCCTCTTCGCCGCCGCCATCGCCGTCCCCTTGAACACCGTCTTTGGCATCGCTGCCGCCTGGTGCCTTGCCAAATTCAGGTTCTGGGGCCGCAACATCCTCATCACTCTCATCGACATCCCTTTTGCCATCTCGCCCATCATCTCCGGGCTTATTTACATCCTTCTCTACGGCAAAAATGCCCCCTTGGGCGCTTGGCTCCAGGCGCATGACATCAAGATCATCTTCGCGGTCCCCGGTGTCGTCCTGGCCACCATTTTCGTCACCTTCCCTTTCGTCGCCCGTGAAGTCCTCTCCCTCATGGAGGAACAAGGCACCGATGAGGAACAGGCCGCGCTCGTCCTGGGCGCATCCGGCTTTCAGACATTCTTCCGCGTCACCCTCCCCAACATCAAATGGGCGCTCCTCTACGGCGTCATCCTCTGCAACGCACGCGCCATGGGTGAATACGGCGCAG
>CAZIWA010000250.1:2368-3580 GCA_964542875.1 uncultured Phycisphaeraceae bacterium | reverse complement strand
CGAGTCTTCGAGCGCAGCCCCCGGTGTAAGGATCGATTGATTGTTTCTTATTCTTCAGCACCCTCGATGGGGGCTGAAGAATCTCTTGTCTTTATTGGCGCTAAAGTCTCGAAAAATCAATTCCCACGCACGCTCTTGATCCAGAACAACTTATTGTATAACTACACATTGAATCCCAGGACTTAACACCCTCCCCGACCCCTCCTCATGCTCATCTACGCGGGAATCGACGAAGCCGGCTACGGACCTTTTTTCGGCCCGCTCACCGTCGCTCGTTTCGTCCTCAAACTCGACAACCACGCCCCAGACGCAGGCACCCCCGACGTCTGGAAGCTTCTCTCCGGCGCCATCTGCCGGGACCTCAACGACAAAAAGCGCCGCCTCGCCGTCAACGACTCCAAAAAACTTCACACCCCCAGCGCCGGCATCGCCAACATCGAACGCGCCGCCCTGGCCTTCACGGGCTGCTCCGGACTCACCATTTCCGATCTGGGCCAATGGCTCGCCGGCATCGGCACCTTCGGGCTTGATGAATACCAGTCCCTCCCCTGGTATGCCCTCACGTCAGACTCCCCCTGGCAATCCCTCCCCGCCAGCGCAGACGCCGGCAAACTCGCCATCGACCGCGCCACCCTCCGCCAGGCCATGCAGAAAGCCGGCATCGAATTGGCGGACCTCGCCGTCGCCCCCGTCCTCGAAAACCGCTTCAACAACATGGCCCAGGCCACCCGCTCAAAAGCCTCCGTCAGTTTCACCTTCGTCGCCCAGCACCTCGCCAGCATCTTCGAACGCTACGGCCAGCACGACCCCATCACCGTCGTCGACCGTCAAGGCGGACGCGCCCACTATCGCGAACTCCTCCAGTTCACCTTCCCCCACGCCAAGCTCTCCATCCTCGACGAAAACGAAAACACCAGCTCCTATCGCATCGTCGAGCCCGGCGGCCCCGGCAAACCCGACCGCAAAATGACCGTCCTCTTCCAGGTCGAATCCGAAGCCCAGCACCTGCCCGCCGCCATGGCCAGTGTCCTGGCTAAATACACCCGTGAACTCCTCATGGCCCGCTTCCAGGCCTACTTCTCCACCCGCCACCCCGACATCAAACCCACCGCGGGTTACGGCAGCGACGCCAAACGCTTCTGGCTCCAGATCCAGCCCAACCTCGCCGCTCTCAACATCCAGCAAATCCACTTCAAACGCATCCTCTAAACA
>CAZIWA010000250.1:0-2268 GCA_964542875.1 uncultured Phycisphaeraceae bacterium | reverse complement strand
CAAAAAACAACCGGCGTTCTCACGCCGGTTGCCTTAAATATATTCAAACTAAAACCCGCTGGCCTTACCGCTTGGGCTTCTTGCTGCGGAAGTTAAAGCTCTTCTTTGGGCCGCCGCCGGGACCATTGTTCCCGCCCTGCTGGCGCGGGCCGTACCCGCCGCCGCCCTGGCCCTGGCCGCGGAAACCGCCGCCTTGAGGCCGACCGCCGCCGCCCTGATGGCCCTGAGCCTGCTGGCCCTGGTTCACCTGGTGCCCGCCCTGATGCCCCTGCCCACCCGCCGGCTTGGGAGCCGAATGGGTCGACGAAGGATTCGTCCGGTGAGGCTGTGCCGGGTTGCTGTCCAGCCGAGGCTGGTGCTGATGATGGCCCTGCGTCGTGCTCAGCGCCACGCCCTGAGGCGCAACATTCGGCTGGCCCTGCGGGCGGCCGTTGCCAAACCCGCGGCGCTCGCCGCCGCCGTTGTACTGGCCCTGCCGGGGCGCGCCCTCGCCGCCGCCTTGCGGCCGGGGAGCGTCATTAAACCCGCCTTGGCGTGGGGCGTTATCGTTAAACCCACCCTGGCGAGGCGCGTTGTTGTTGAACCCGCCTTGCCGGGGACCGTTGTTGTTGAACCCACCCTGACGGGGGCCGTTGTTGAAGCCGCCGCGACCGCCTTGGCGTCCGCCCTGGCGCGGACCGTTGTCGTACTCTTCATGCTCCACGTCTTCGACCCGGGGCATGTGGATCGGCGCGCCGTACTTGGGGTGATCTTCGCGCAGCGCGATCTTCGCCTTGCTCGTGCGTTCGATGGCCTTCAGCAGCCCGCGTTCGTCGTAATCGCAGAACGAGATGGCAATGCCCGAAGAGCCCGCCCGGCCCGTACGGCCGATCCGGTGCACATACGTCTCCGGCACTTCCGGCAGGTCGTAGTTGAACACGTGTGAAATGTCGTCGATGTCGATGCCGCGCGCCGCGATGTCGCTGGCGATCAGCACCGAGGTGCGCCCGTTCTTGAAGTTCGCCAGCGTCCGCTGACGTTGCCCCTGGCTCTTGTTGCCGTGGATCGCTTCCGCGTCGATGTTCGCCATGCGCAGCACGCGCACGATCTTGTCCGCGCCATGCTTAGTCCGGGAGAACACCAGCGCACGGGTATAAGGCGTTGTTTCCAACAGGTGGATCATCAGGGCCGGCTTGTTGCGCCGATCCACGAAAAACACCGACTGGTCGATCCGTTCCACCGTCGAAGAAACGGGGGACACTTCCACCTTCACGGGGTTGGTCAAAAGCGAGTTGGCCAGCGACCGGATTTCAAACGGCATCGTCGCCGAGAACATCAGCGTCTGCCGAACCGGGCTCGCCGGCAGTTCCGAGGCGATCCGCCGGACGTCGGGTACAAAGCCCATGTCCAGCATGTGATCGGCTTCGTCCAGCACGAATGTTTCAACGTTCTGCAGATGCACATGGCCCTGTTCCATCAGGTCCAGAAGCCGGCCGGGGGTGGCCACCACGATATCCACGCCGGCCCGCAGATCAGCCACCTGAGGGTGCTGGCCCACGCCGCCGAAGATCACCGTGTAACGCATGCGTGAGTGCCGACCGTAGTTCCGGAAGCTCTCGCCGATCTGCACCGCCAGCTCACGCGTCGGGGCCAGGATCAGCGCCTTGATTTTCCGCGAAGGCGGCTTGGGGGCAAACGGCCGGGGCACGCCGCGTGTCAGCACGCCGGTGTGCCGGGGCTGGCCCTGCGCAGGTTGTGCTTCCGGTGCGGGAGCCGCGGCCTGGGGGGCCGACAAAAGCTTGTGCAGAATCGGCACCGCAAACGCTGCGGTCTTGCCCGTACCCGTCTGCGCGATGCCAAGGATATCCTTGCCGGACATTACTTGCGGAATGGCCTGCGCCTGGATCGGAGTGGGGGTTGTGTAGCCTTCTTCATTCAACGCGCGAAGCAGCGGCTCTGCGAGCCTGAGTTCTTCAAAAGTCACGAAATACCAATCTCTACTAAAAGGAAGGACGCATGCGCAAGGGGCGCACATCGCGCCCTCAAAAGCCATCGGCCTTTGTAATCCTCTTGGCTGGGAGCGCCGACATTTTTATCGGCTTCTGACACGCTCAAGTCCAAGGGAAGCGCAACATTATATCAACTTCCCCCAAAATAGATAGCTCTTTCTTTCACACCCCACTTTCTTGCCCCCCTCTCTCTTCGGAAGAGAGCCGGGATGAGGGCCAATACGGTTCAGTTAAGCCGTTTACCTCTTCTCCGGAGTGCTGAAGGCACGGCCTTATTACA
>CAZIWA010000249.1:0-3617 GCA_964542875.1 uncultured Phycisphaeraceae bacterium | reverse complement strand
GCTTTTACCCTGTCACATCTCTTTCACCCATCCGTCTTTGCAATCGCATACACCGCGTCCCCGGCATATGTGAACACCGATCCTGACTCTTCACCCGCCACATAAACCAACCCCCGGCTCCAGGCTCCCAGCCCCGGCACGCGCGAGCGCCACAGCACCTTGCCCGTCTGCGCATCCAGCACGATCACCCGGCCCGATTCCGTGCTCACATACACCCGGCCCTGCCCATCAGGCCCCACCAATGCCGTCGCCGCTGTTCCCAGGCTCGCACGCCAGACTTCCCGGCCCAGATAGTCCAGGGCAATCGCCAGATCGGTCTCCGTCGTCACCACCCACGCGACGGTTCCGGCTTTCACGGCCAGGCTGTATCCCACTGTCTGCCCCGTCAGTCCAGGGCTCTCCGGGTCAGGCCGCGCTTTCTTGTCCAGAAGTTCCTCCAGCAGCTCCGCAGACCCAACAGGCCTGCCCCCGGTGTCCAGCCATGTCCGGGCGAATCCCGGCCCAGTCACTTCCAGGGCCATCCCGCGCCCCCCTTCTTGGGCCTCCAGGGAAATCCGTCTCCACTTCAATCCCGTCACCGGGCCGACAACCTTATGCCGAAACACTTCCCGGCCATTCGCATCCAGCACAAACACCGTCCCTGCGGCATCCCCCGCCGCCACCAGTGTCCGGTCGCCGTCGCGCACGCAGGCCAGTGCGCTCGTCGGCGCCACCGTTCGCATCAGCACCCGGGCGTTGCGCACCCCGCGCTGCGTCGGCCGCGCCCGCGCCTGAGGCGTATCCACCCGTTTCACCACATGCCCCATCCCCTCGGCGGCCCGTTCCACCAGGTCCATCACCGGGTACAGGTCCGGCAGTTCAATCACCACCCGGCCCAGGCTGTGCCTCCCCGCATCCACGGCCAGCGTGTACCGGTCGGGCCCCATCCGGAACCTCAGTTCCGTCTGCGCCTCGGTTTCCACCGTCAGCCCCTGGGCCCGTGACCATTCGATATTCACCGGATTGGACGCGCTAAACGACAAGAACCGGCACCAGAACAGCCGCGCCCCAAACAGGCTCAGCCGATCATCCTCGATCCACCCCGCCCGAGCGGTAATCTGCAAGCCCAGCAGCCGCTGGCTCTCCTTGTCCTGAGGCTGCATCCACCCCAGCGCCCGAAAGCCCTTGTCCATCACAAACGCCGCCGTCTGCGCCACCCGCCTTACTTTTGGCGCTGGTTCGCCTGTCCCGCGGCGCCAGAACAGCCCGGTCACAAACTCATCATGATCGCCCGGCTGCCGTTTGCCTTTGATCGTCCGCGTCATCCGCGTAATCCGCGCCGGGGCATGCGCGTAGCCGGTAAATGCCTTCGCAGTCCACTCCGGCTCCTCCACGACCCGCACGCGCCCGCCCTCGCCCGGCACGATGAAAAACTCCGTGGCGCCAGACGCCGCGGACTTACCCATGCGCCCGCCGGCCAGGCTCTGCACCAGCCTCAGCGTGCCGTCGTCCTGGCATTTGGCTTCGCCCAGCCCCCGCCATGTATTTCGATACCGGTACCGGCCGGATTCCCTGGCCGTCATCTGGTCGAAAAACAAAAACCCATGTCCCTTGCGCCAAAGCACCTGCCGGGTCCAGTCGCTGCGGGAAACCCCATTCATCCGGGTCACGGCGAATCCCACGCCCGGCAGATCGCCCAGCATGTCCATCTCCGCGCCCGGCCCCGTACCGTGGTCCACCCCGGCATGCGCCACCGTTACCCCGTTGTGGTCGCGCGCAAAGGACACCGGGTGCGACGGCGAATCCTCTTCCACAATGAACTGCCGCCCATACACCGAAAGCTCCAGCACTGTGTTGGCGTCCTTGTGCGCGCTCTCCCCGGCCCCGATGCCATCCAGCAGCAAAAACTCATCATCGATCCCCGGCCCGGCGCGAAACGCCAGCTTGTCGAACGCTTTTTGAAAGTCCGGCAGCCACACCTTGGGCTCTTGCGGATCATCCCGCTGCACATCGCCTTCCGGCGATATTGCTTGATTGAAAAACTGCCGGTCCACCTGGCTTCGCATGATGCCGACATAGTTTTCGCCTGGGTCCGAAGGCTTCATCTGCGTCGCAAACGCCCGCCCCAGAGGCCGAGCCAACCCATGGATCGCGCCGAGATATCCCGGCCGCTGGTAGATGTGCGCTCCGATCGCCATCAGCCCCACCGGAATCTTCATGCCCTGTGCGCTGGCGCCGTGCCCCGGCACGTCCCCCCGATTGGCGCGCGCCGTCATCACCGCGCGGCAGTACTGCCGGCATGCGTTGTTCAAAAAAAAGTCCATTTCGCCTGATGCCAGCGCGTACGTCGCCATCGCCCACATCACCCGGCCTTCCTGTACCGCCGAATCGCAAAACGGCTTGGAAGCCCCCTCCTGCATCGCAAACGCCCGGTGCGCCATCCCCAGCCATCCTTTAGCTTCCGGCAGCGCATGCCTCAGTGAAAAATGCCGTCCGCCGAAGTACGCGCTCAGCGCGTCATACGCCGCCCGCTCACCCAACACGCCCTGCATGCCCGCGGTCCGGGCAAACCCCGTCCGCGCCGGGCCTTCATCTGACCGCATCAGTTCCAGCAGCCGGCCGGTGATCATCTCTTGCCGATCCAGCGTCCACAATCCCGCCGCCCCCACCAGATTCCACAGCGCCATCACTTGATGCAGATGCTTGTGCGTCCCTTCGCCGGGCCCGCTCAACCGGCTGTGACCTTTGATCGCCGCGTAAAACGAGTCCAGAAACCCCGTCTTGCCGGACATCAGGTAATACGTCGCCGCGCAGCACGCGTGGGCCAGCAGCGTGCCGCCCGCCTCACGCTCAGTGCTTTCCTGCTTGACCAGCCGGTCGACTTCATCGCGCAGCCATAAAAAGTGCGTGCCTGGGTCTTTGGGGATGCCCGGTTCCTTCCGCGGATGCATCACCCCGGCCTGCCGCAGCGCCGGATCCGGCACATCCACGATGTTCATGTGGCTCAGATAGATCTGTTCGTTGTCCCACGCCAGAAGATCCGCCAGCCGGGCAATCGCCCGTGCCAGCGGGCGCGCCCCGGTCCCCGCCACCACCACAAAATCGCTCCCTTTGCCGTAAGGGTCCGCCACCGTCTGCAGCGCAAACCCATCAGGCCCGGGAAACACATGGTCCACCAGCGTCAGGTACTGGTAGTAGAGTTCCTGAACCACCTGATTGGTCCCCAGCACCCCCACCACGATATGCGTCATGCCTCCCGGCCACTGGCGCTCTCCAACTGCCGCCGCTGGCTCCACCACCGGCACGGTCACCCCCGTGCGCGCGGCGATCAAATCCTGCAGCATCCTCGCCGCCGGGCCCTGCACCGGGTCCCCAAGCTGTGCAATGATCTGCGCACACGCCTTGCCCGCTCGGATCACCTCCGACCGTCTCTTGATCGCTCCGGATTGCTGCGTGTCCTGTTGACTCAAAGGCTTGCGTCCCAGGGGTTAATTTTTGACTCTGTCAGCAATGCAATGAAATGACAAAGGCGAGTCTACCGGACGCGATCAAACTCTCAACACGACATTAAGCCCAGGTGGACAAAAACGATGCATGGCAAATTCTGTGGGCCTGCTCGTTCCGGCCCCCTCTCCCTT
>CAZIWA010000248.1:0-3693 GCA_964542875.1 uncultured Phycisphaeraceae bacterium | reverse complement strand
GGTATGGCGGGTCGTGCTTTCCCAAGGATGTGCTGGCGGTGGTGTCGATGGGGGATGAAGCGGGGAGCCCGACGCAGCTTCTGGCGTCGGTGCATGATGTCAACAAGCGGCAGCGGCAGACGTTTATCCGGAAGATCGAGGATTACTTCGCCACGGTCGGGGGCTTGAGGGACAAGGTGGTGGGGGTGTGGGGCCTGGCGTTTAAGCCCGGGACGGATGACATTCGCGAGGCGCCGAGCTTGACGATCATTCAAGCGCTCTTGAACCAGGGGGCTGGAGTTCAGGCGTATGATCCTGTGGCGCAAGAGGTTACGCAAAAGGTGTTTGGTGTGCGCATTGGTTATTCGCAGTCGCTGATGGAAGCGGTGACGGGTGTGGACGCGCTGGTGATATGCACGGATTGGGATGAATTCCGTCATCCGGACCTGGATTTGATCCGAAAGAGCATGAAAACGCCGATTGTCTTTGACGGTCGAAACCTGTATCGCCCGGAGGTGATGGCGGAGCACGGGTTTGTGTACTTCTCGGTAGGACGTAAAACCACAGTGCCAAAGGCCCGATAAGTTTTAGAAGTTTAGGTTTTATAAAGGTTTGCCGTACCTGCAATTTCTTGACAAGTACGGACGGTAAACTATCCTAATTGGTTCGTTGACCGTTATCCGGTTGATGGGCCGGGCGGCATTCGGAAGCCGTTGGGCAGGTTGTTATTGCACACTTTTGGGACGGATTGAATGAAACGTTTTTGGGTATGGTCGGACTTGGCCTGCAAAACAGGGGTCGAGGCTTCGGCGTTTAGATGTATTGTGTCGCCGGCAGGCGTTCTGCGTCTGGCGTGCTTATTTGTATTTTCCGCAGTGGTTGTGATGTCGGCCGGGTGCGGTGCTGATCCTTCGTCGCATGCGGAGCTGGATGCATTTAACCAGGCGGGGCCTATTGAGCCGGAGCTTGACCGGGACAAGATCACGGCGGCGCGTTCGGTGGTGGGCGAGTACCTGATCGACGTGGGCGACCAGTTGGAGATTTACGCTCCACAGGTGGCGGCGACGATTTCCAACCGTACGGGCTATGCGGGTGATAAGGCCAGTTCCTTTGTGACGCGCGTGGATGACGAGGGTTATGCCACGATGCCGCTTTTGGGGCGTGTGAAGGCGTCGGAGATGACGCTGCGGGATTTTGAAACGAAGCTTCAGGGGGCGTTTTCGCCGAAGTTTTTTGTGTTGCCGCCTGCGCTGACGGTGACGGTGACGGAGAACCGGATGTACCAGGTTCGCATCACCGGCGCGGTGAAGGAGCCGGGTGTTTATGAGCTTCGGCGCGATGAGTTGTCGCTGGCTTCGATCCTGGCGAAGGCCAAGGGCGTGAAGGATGCCGGCGCGGGCGTGGTGAAGCTGACGCCGGCGGATGGCGCGGGCGGGCCGGTGCAGACGGTGATGCTGCCGGTGCAGGACATGGACGTGCCGTTTGTCGATGCGCCGCTGACGCCGGGCATGACGGTGGATGTGGAACAACTGGGCAGGCGGCAGATCACGGTGTTTGGGCTGGTGGGCAAGCCGGGCGTGTTTGATTACCCGGTGGATGTGGAATTCAGTCTCGCGCAGGCCCTGGCGCTTGCGGGTGGTGTGAACTACAAGGCCGACCCCCGGCGTGCGACGGTTTACCGTGTGGACGCCAACGGCAACCTTCTGGCCGCGGTGTTTGACGTCGGCGGAGAGAAGCATCCGGAATTTGCAGGGATACCGCTGAAACCTGGCGATGTGGTGGCTGTGCAGCCGACGGTGTACACGACCCTGCGGCAGGTTTTACCTGACATCTTGAAATTCACCATCGGGATCAACACGAGCGCCGTAAACCTCAACTAGCCATCGGGCGTTGCTGAGTGTTTTGTTTGATACCAATCTCCCGGTCGATTCAGGCCGGTTCAACATGGATGCCATGAACTGGCCGACGCTGCAAATCTCGGAATTGTCCGGGCCCATCACGATGGTGCTGGGTTTCATGCTGGCTACGATCGCGGGGATCGTGATCGGGCCGCTTTGCATTCGATTCGCGCGGTCAGTGGGGGCGGTGGACCGTCCCGGCGGGCGCAAGACGCACCGGGGAACCATTGCCCGGCTTGGCGGGCTGATCGTTTATTTCTCAACGTGGATCAGCTTCGGCGTGCTGGTGAAGACGGGGTTTTTGACCATCGAGTCCCACCGACTGGCGGACATCGGGTGGGTGTTCCTGGGCGGCACGGCGATGCTGGTGGTCGGCGCGTTTGACGACAAACTGGACCTGCCGGCGAAGCTCAAACTGTTTATCCAGTTGACGGTTTCCATCCTGGTGGTGTGGCTGGGGAATTTCACTTTTGAAAAGATCAACATCCCGGGCTTCGGGATGATCGACCTGGGGTGGGCGGCGATGCCGATCACCATCATCTGGGTGGCGGGCATCACGAACGCCACAAACCTGGTGGACGGCGTGGACGGCCTGGCGGGCGGGGTGTCGCTGATCATCGCAGGGTCGATCGCGCTGATCTCGGTGAACCAGGGTGAGTACCTGACGGGGTGCCTGGCGGCTTGCCTGGCCGGCGGGTGCCTGGGCTTCCTGAGGTACAACGCCAACCCGGCGAGGGTGTTCCTGGGCGACTCGGGAACACTGTTTATCGGCATGACGCTGGCGGCGCTGTCGCTGAAGACGAGCAACAAGACGGTGGTGACGGGCTCGATGATGGTGCCGATCCTCCTGCTGGGGTACCCGACGCTGGATACGGCGCTGGTGATGATCAAGCGCAAGCTCCGGGGCAAGCCGATGTTCGCGGGCGACCGAAGCCACATCCATCACAAGCTGCTTCAATTCGGGCTCAACCCGCGGCAGGCGGTGCTGATCCTGTATTTGTTCTGCGGGCTGTTTTGCGTGCTGGCGCTGGGGCTGGCGCTGGGGCAGCCGATCATGGTGCTGGGAGGCTGGGCGGGCCTGGTGGGCGCGCTTGGCCTGGGGTACTTCCGGCTGGGTTACCGGTCGGCGTTTTCGGGCAAGTCGCTGACGACGATTCGTCCGCTGTTCAAGGCGGCGTTTGACCATTTCGACAGCAGCCGGCGGATGCTGGCGCAGGCGCAGAGCCGGCGTGAAGCGATCGTGGCGCTGACGACGCATGCGCCGCTGTTTAATGTGAAGGGGCTGCTGATCATCGTGCCGCCGACGAAGGGAAACAGGCGTCGGCGTTCGGTGTGGGTGAGGCCCGCGGGTTCGAATCATCTGGAGCATGTCAGCGCGTCGCAGCCGGGAGCGCGTGATTCGTCGCTGTTTAAGGGCAGCGACCGGGTGAGGTCCAAGCGGACGAAGATCACGGTGCGGATCACCTGGCTGGACCCGGGGTTGCCGCCTGAGGTGGTGACGGAGCATCGGGCGCTGTTTTTACAGTTGTGCCGGCAGTTTGAAGCCAAGATGGGAAAACTGATGCCGACGGACGGGGATGAGATTCGGGGCGAAGGCCCTGGAAGCCCGATGAAAGCGGTGGGGACGCAATCTCCGGGTACGCCGGGGTAGAGAAGCAAGATAGATTTGGCCGGCAAGTGTTTGAGAATCGAATCATCAAGTTTATTCAACAATCTGCCTTGTGAGGGTGTATGACGCAGTCTTTGAGTGTTGACGGTGAGGGAGCAGGAGCCGGGCGCAGCCTGGCTGTCGATAGCGGCGATCAGGGGCGGCAGT
>CAZIWA010000247.1:0-3752 GCA_964542875.1 uncultured Phycisphaeraceae bacterium | reverse complement strand
CCCGTCACCCGGTCACCCGGGCGCGTGGGAAATCGACAAATGCTTTTACCCTGAAGAGATGTGATTATTGCCGAAAAAGATTCAAGTTTCGGGTCTTGTTTGGGCGATATAAAGGTAGGCACACCACTGGTGTGTCAAGGAATTGAACATTGGTCACTGGGGTTGTGTTTCGCGGGGCGTCGGGGATTGGAAGGAGTTGGTTTATGTCATCCATCATTAAAACGAATAAGGTTCAGGGTTTGAATAAGCCGCAGGTTTTGGGCGCGGATTCACACGTGGTGCACGAGGCACTGGCGACGCCGGATTCCGGCGTGCTGAACGTGGATCATTCGCTGATTCAAGAGCCGGTAAGGATGCGGATGGTGGAGCGCGTGCGCGCGCTTATCGCGGCTGGGTTTTATGACCGGGAAGAATTTTTGGAGATATTGGTGGATGAGGTGATTCGGAGAGAAGGGGTGTAGGGGAATGTTAGATGTATGAAGTTAGATGTTAGATGTTTTCAGAGTTTTCGGGGCGAGGTGGGCGACGACTTATTTGGCTTCCTGGCCGGCTGCGGTGAGGGCGATGTCGGCGTGGGCGATGGGGACGGGGAGGCCGGCGCGGTTGATGCGCAGGTAGCTGTTGGCTTCGTAGAAGGAGAGCCCGTCCATGCCGGCCTGGCGGGATTCGCGCACCAGGTTCCGGGCGCGCTCGATGCCCTGGGGAAGGTTTAAGGTGTTGTTGGGGTCGCAGGAGTGGATTTTGATGCCGGCCTTCCTGGCCAGCGGCATGAGGTGTTCATGGACCCAGCGGGATTGGCTGGAGAAGAACTTGAGCATGATCTCGTCGATGATTCCTTCGTTGACCCAGGTTTGCCAGTCCAGGTGAAGGGCCATGCGGGTGTGGTATTTGACGGGGACTTCGATGCCGGATTCAAAGTGCATGACGAGGCGGGCGTTGGCCGCCTGGGTGAGGGCGCGGGCTTTACGGAGGAAGCTGGTGAAGGCGGCGCCGCGGAGGATGCGGACTTTTTCGAGATCGGCTTCGGTGGGCTCGGGCGTGCGGCCGTGCGCTTGGGTGAAGGCTTCGACGACGGCGGGGTGGAAGGCCAGCAGGCTCCAATCGATGCAGTTGGTGTGATGGCAGAGGGGGCGGACGTCGACGGCTTTGGCGCCTCGGTCAAGGGCGTCTTGAACGTCGGCGAGCCAGAGGGTTTGGGCTTCGGGGGTGAGGGGGTCGAGGATGCTGGGGAGGTTTTGATGGGCGGTGAACATGAGCCCGTTGTCGCCGGTGGCGAGGGTCATGATGTCCATGTAGCCTTCGGAATGGTTTTGCCAGCCTTTCCAGATACCCTGGAAAACGAAGCCGTTCTTGATGCTTGAGGCGCGATGGAGGTTGATGGAGCGGGATGTGCCGGCGTCGTCGAGGGATTGGGCGAGGGCGAAAGCGCGGCCGGTGATGGCGATGCCGGGTTTCCTGATCTGAAGACAGGCGTAAGGCGTCTTGATGTTCAAGCCTTTGAGGGTGACAACCCAGACTTTGCGGGTGCCTTTGTCGGTCTGCGGGCCCGCGGGGGACCAGCGCAGGTGGGGTACGGATTTATGTTCCACCGTGACCTTGAGGGGGCCGGCGTATTTGGCGTATTTGCGGTTGTCTTTGCTGGTGAGGAGAGCGAGGTCCCTGGGCGTGAGTTTGGGGACAGGGGTTTCGGAGAGGAAGGTGAGCTCTTTGATGGGGAAGGCGATGGGGGTGTGCCAGGCGGCGTTGGCGCGGCAGGTGCCGGCGTCGGCGGCGAGCATGCGGGGGTAGCGGCCGACGGGGTTTTGATCGGAGTTAAGGACGACATCGGCGGCGAGGGGGTAGTTGTGGGCGAGGTCGAAACCCTGCTCGTAAGGCTTGATGGTGGCGACGCAATCGACGTTCAGGGATTCGCAGATTTTGGAGGCGGCCTGGAGAAGATCGCCGCAGGCCTTGTAGCTTTCCAGGGCGTAGTTTTGATTGCAGACGGCGACCCAGAAGCCGGGGGCCTGGCCGGGGCTGGGGTAGTCGATCCAGTTGAGCCGGGTGACGCCCCAGTTGTTGAGTGTGGCGAGTTGGCCGCGCAGCGATGCGGGGGTGTAGGGGGAGGTGCGAAGGTCGTCGGGGCAGTCCAGGAACATGCCCATGTCGAAGCGTTTTGGGTTGGCCTGGGTGACGTTGTCGACGACGAAGAGTTCAGGGGAGGTTTTGAGGCCGGGGGATTCGATGTGGATGAGGTGGCGGCCCGGTTCGGTGACACCTTTGAAAGAGAGCGTGATGGATTTGCCGGATGATTTTGTGGTGGCAGTGACGGCGTTGCCGGAAGGGGAAACGAGTTTGACGGTGATGGGGGCGAGGTTGACGCTGTTGGCCAGGAGCGTGAGGGATGCGGTGCCGCCAGTGAGGGAGGCGCTGGTGATGTCGATGGTGACATCAGGCGGGGTGAGGTGGAGCGTGCCGAGGCTGGAGGCGTCGACAAAGCCGTTGCCGGTGGCGAGGCTCCAGGCAGTGAGTTCGTTGGTTTTGGCGCGGGCGCGGCAGACGTTAAAGCCGACGGTGGAACCGGCGCGGAAGATGTCTTTCACATCAAACCAGGCGAGGAGGACATGTTCGGGGGAATCAACGCCGACAACGTCGACGGAGACGCGGCTGGTCCACTGGGTTTTGACGGGGGTGGGGTATTTGAAGCGTGTGGAGCGGGCTTCGGGGTAGGGCCAGTGGTGGAGCTTGTAGGGGTCTTGGCCAAAGGGGAAATGGAAGTGGGCGTAGCCGATTCGGTCGTGGTAGGGGTCGAAAAAGATGTCGACGCTGTCGCCGGGGACGGGGCCGGCGATGGAGTGGTCGAGTGCGACGGCGATCATGAGTTGCTTGCCGGAGATGAGCGCGGCGATGCGGGTGGTTTCAAAGGCGGGGAGAGGGGTGTGGATGTGGACGAATCCGCCGCCGGGCTGGGCCTGGGTGTCGATGGCGCGCAGGGCGGAGGCCAGATCGAGCTTTTTGGAGGGGAGGAGCGTGAGGTGACGGGCGTCGGGGCGGAGGTTTTTGAGCATGGGATTTTAGGGGGGAGCTGTTGAGGTGTTTTCTTTGTCCGAGTTGTCGGATGGCCGAGTTATCGGGGGGCTTCGAGTGAGCGCTTGGGAATTGGGTGGTTAGTCCATGTTGATGCAGTCATAGGGGACGCGGATTTCGTAGGCGTCGTGGATGGGTTCGACGATGAGCTGGCGCAGGAGGTCGATGGCGTGCTTGACCATGAGGTCGGTGCGGCCTGCGATCCGGGGGAAGTCGACAAGGCCAAAGGGGCGCGCGGTTTCTTCGACACAGTTAACGACGGTGTCCTTGGGGTCGATCCGGATGGAGCGCTTGTTGAGCTCGTAGAGCATCTGGGGGACGAGGGTGGCTTCGGCAAAGTTGATGGCGGTGGGCCGGTGTTTGAGTTTGACCCAGGCGTCGGCGATGCCGGCGACGCCGGCGGGGACGTTTGCGGAGACGCCGATGATGTCAGGAGAGATGGGGAGTCCGGCCTGGATGTGTGCGAGCTTGTAGCCGCGGCACCAGTGGTCGGACTGGAAGTTTGCGGGCATGGTTTCGCAGAGGAAACCGATGTGCTGGTGCTTGCGGGCCAGGAGGTAGTTGGTGGCGGCCTGGCCCATGGCGAGGGGGTCGAAGTTGACGATGCAGGAGGGGCTGGGCCTGGGTTTGCCGGGAGGCTCGACGATGTTGCCGACGACGACGTGAGGGACCTTGTTTTGGTGGAG
>CAZIWA010000246.1:0-3817 GCA_964542875.1 uncultured Phycisphaeraceae bacterium | reverse complement strand
TGGGCCATCCGCTTATTTTCTTCGGCCGCGGGGGCGGCGCGAAGGGCAGGAAACCGGCATAAATGCCCTGCGGCTGCTGCGCCGCCAAGACGCGGGCCGCTCTCCGAGAGAACGGCAATTAAGCGGAAATATGCAATTGTTGCAGCAATGTGTTTCGCGCACTGGCGGACGTAACGTCTACCGGAACGCTCCATAGCTTCAGAAAATCAATTGATTCATGATGCAGCTCGTCATCTTCTGGTGGCTCATACAGAGAAATGCAGCGATTTTTGGGGCACACCAGCGTCTTATCAACGGAACCAAACTTCCCTGCGGCGCTAGTTACATTGTTTTCGTTATTGATATGCACCCGCAGTAGAAGTGCATGAGGATTGCCGCCTTGTGAGGCGAGCGCGTAGTGAAAATGCAGCGGCTTCTCGAACTCACCGAACTTCAGTGGGACAGGGTAATTCTGCACGAAGTTCGGGCGTTCAAAAATTCCTGCGGATTTTAGTACAAGGTCGCATGTGCCCTTGAACGTCTCGGCACCACGAGCATCTCTGCGTCCTGTCGCGCTCACCAGTCGCGAGAATAGGAAATCCGCTGCGTCGTCAATGTTATTGACGGGGTCGGCAATCTCACCGCCCGATTCAAGTATGTAGTTACCTCGCTGCGCGCGTAGAAACTCCTGCATGTACCGCCGCGATTTCACGGAAGCAGCGCGTCGATCTTCAATCTGAATCCTCTTCTCACCAGCTAGTCGCTGCCAATAAGTTATCCATCGAACGTAGTTGCCATCGTCAACTTGCAGACCGACAGCTTCTGGGTTCGCGAATCGGGTGCGCACTCTGCCGTCTGCCCAGAAAATGACCCCAATATTTTTAGGCTCCATCCGATCTAGATCGGGCGCATACTTCGCTACTAGGTATTGATTGTCCATTACACGATTCCCCAGGACGAGATCGACTTGAAAAACGCCCTGTTATTGTTAACTAATACCGAAATGTTTCGTTTTCTGTGCTTCAGGAACGTTGCAAGGTCTCCTGTGTCAGACTGCGAAAAACCGAGGACCTGAGCCTCAGTGCATATCCGATCTATAAAAAGATCGGGGATACAGTAAATCTGGTCGTACCAGCGCTGGAAATGCTCGGCCGATTTCAGCAATGGCCCTAATTTATGAAAGTTGGACTCACCCAATCCTTTGCACAAACCCAATCGATCCCATACGTGCTGTAGCCGGGCGACCCCGTGATTCTTCTTGGAGTGACCAAAAAGACCGCGCTCGTGGTCGAAAATCTCCAGCCGCGTGGGCAGGTCCACTACGTCCACATGCAAATTCTTCGCATGTCTATCAGGATTGGCGATTAAAATGTCATAGAGCGTTATCCCGGTCGCCTCGCACGGCATAAACTCAACGACCGCCTTCGCGTCGACATCGTCCGGCGGCAGCTCCTCGCCACCTCCAAAGTCCAGCGACGCAAAGAAGCGAGGCGAACCGCCTTTTCTCATCATGGCGAACGGCGGGATCGGCAATCCCATGTGCCATGCGATCTGGGCGCTAACCCATTCGTTGACGAGAAGAAAAGGGTTGAGGCTAATCTTCTTGGCTAACGAGCGGTGATATAGCCAGTAGGAATCATTTGCCGTCGACTGATCTTTGATCGGCCGCTTTTCGCACCGTAGGTAGTCGTACCAGTTGTCCACGTCCAGCCTCGCCGGGCGCTCATTAACTGTACACAAGTACACCTTCGGTTAAAAGCAGTGCGCCACTAGCCGTTTTCGGCGAATCTCAGCTGCAAACGCCAGTGTATGATATAAAGCGAGAAATTTCATCGCAATTGCGCAAACGGCGTGCCAATCGAGTTTCCTAGCCCCCAGCCTCCCGGACGGGGGCAGGGAGAGCTTTGGGTGGCGGTCGCTTTCCCAAAAGCACGAGCCGAGCGAGGATGCACGTGGCCCCTATGATGTTGACGACGGCGATGAAGAACAACGCCGGAATCATCAACAGAAGCATAACAGCGACCGCAATGGGCATCGTCGCGATGCTGGTCGCCTTATGTTTAAGTGGCAAGTCTCTCCACTCTGCTCGCCTCCTTATTCGCCAGTAAAGGAACAGAGAGACAATCGCCGAGGCCGCTACGAGGTAAAACATCGCCCATTCCATGCCCCGCATTCTAACCGCCGCCGGGGCATCAACAACTAATCACAGACCGCCGGACGCTTCGGGGCGGGGGGATTCTGATTAGAGCTCGGGGGGCGAGACCGGGCCTGGATTCAACAATCTAAATGCCCAGTAGTGCTGCCGGAAGATATCAGCCGCATTCCCCAGCAGCTTGTGACCGAACCCCGGCTTGGCCGCCTCCATGTACGTCCCCGCTGAACGTCGCAGCCACTTCCACGAGCCCCGCCGGACGCCGCTTGCGATGATGAGGGCCTTGAACTCGGCGCGGAACTGGTTGCCGCTGTAGGGCCAGGGGAGGGCCTTGTCGAGCCCATGGCGCCGGATCATCCGCAGCGAGGCCTGTGGAAACCGAACTGTCACGCCGCGGCCCGTCTTACTCTGGGTAACGTGGCACACGCCGTCCGCGTCGATCGCGTGGGTTGGGATCTCCATCAAGTCGCCATACCGAAGCCCCGTGCCGTAGCCACTGCGGATTGCTAGGGGCCAGAACTCTTTGTACTCGATGCCGTTGGGTAGTCGGCCTTCCATTCGCTCGGCCGTCTTAATGATCGTCCGCAACTCGTCGAGCGAGTAGCAATCGATTTGCTTCTCCCGCATCCGCACATGGCGAACCGGCGATTCTGGCGACCATCCTGCAAACTTGAGGACTGCTAAGAGCGAGGTGCGGTAGCCCCGCAGAGTCTCGGGGGTCAGGCCTCGTTTCTCCAGGCTGGTCAGGTATTCGTTGAGCAGCCTGGACGTGGGTTCGCGACCGTCAAGCCAAGCATGAAACAACTTGGCTCGACTCCGAATCTGGCGGGCGTACTGCGGGCAAGTGGGGCGGGACAGTAGATACGATTCTGCGTGTTCAATCATGGCGTCCAGGTGGGTACGCCTTCCGTGGTCCGATCCGTGGCCGTCCAGCGGCCTTCGTCATCGCAGATTCCGGTGATGAGAAGAGAAGAGTCTTTCATCGTACTCACCCCCGCTAATGGGTGGGTGTGTCGGTTTCTGCATCATCACATTTTGATAAAAAACTACGTAAATGCGTAAGGCATCGGACTACGAATCCGAAGGTTACAGGTTCGACTCCTGTGGGGTGTACTCAATTAAGAGTTCGGAGTCGTAGGTGGGAAGTGAATCCCCACCCTAATTGCGTGCGCGGTCGAGTCAAGGGCCTGAGGGAAAAACAGGTCAGAGGCTGGCAACTACAGGGGGAACGTGGGATGGAAATCGAAGGCAAGGCCCAGGTCGTCTGCAAGTGCGGAAGCACCAACTGGATTCAGGAACAGCCCATGACCGACGACTCGCAGATTGAGTGCGTGAAGTGCGGCACTAAAACAACCCGAAAATCCGTGCTATCGGAGGTTCGCAAGCAAGTAATGAAAGAGGCCGCAAAGCAATTACGGGCAGGCCTTGAGGGGAAGTGACCCCGCCTGCTCGCCGTCGATTTTTGAGTTAATGCAAAGCAATTCAGCAAGCTCGCGGAAGCCAGCATTCGCGTCGTCAAGTGAAGTTCGGATGCGAGCGATCAGTTCGCCCACCTGCTCACAGTTTGTGGCTTCGACGGAGAGTTCGAGAGTACCAACTTTCATAGATCACCTTTGAGTAAGCGGGGAGATGCCGCCAGCCGCGAGGCTGGCCAATAGTAAAAGCGGCCTTCCTGGCCAACTAACA
>CAZIWA010000245.1:0-3837 GCA_964542875.1 uncultured Phycisphaeraceae bacterium | reverse complement strand
ATCCGCATGCCCAAGGTCGGCGACCTCCCCCTCGCCTGCGCCGCCACCTGCAACGCGTCCATCTCCGTCCAGCGCATGGCCGTCGAAGCCGCCGTCACCGGCGACATCAACCTCCTCAAGCAGGCCATGCTCCATGACCCCCTCGTCGGCGCGGTCTGCAACCCCGATGAAGTGTGGCAGATGACCGACGAAATGGTCGTCGCCCAGGCCCAATGGCTCCCCCAGTACCAGGCCACCGGCGCCGTCGACGCCGCCAAGAAGCGTCTCGCCACTGAAAAACCCCTGGGCACCAGCAAGTCCCGCGGCGCCGCCCGCCTCAAGACCCGCAGCGTCGAGGAAATGCGCAAGCTCAGCGAAGCCCAGAAGGCCGCCGTCACCGACTCCGACAAGTCCGGCATGACCAAGGGCAAGGTTCTCAGCAGCAAGTCCACCAAGAGCAAAAAGTCCGCTTAATAGCCAAACCCGGAAGATACAGCACGGCCCCAGGCCGTGCTGTGTCTTCTCCGAACGGCAAAATCAACACAGGGGGCTCAGGGAATCCGGAGGGGATTCCTTGGGCCCCTTTTTCTTTGGGGCCCTCGAATCAAACCTATGACTTGGTACTTTTTGATAAATTCACGACAACCAGCGCCATGGATTTATTCCATAAATTTACGATAATTTACAGTCGAATCAGAAAAACCATTCGACACCAATACCACACTTACTGCCAAGCCAGAGGAACCCAGCCATGCCCATCAAAATCGCATTCATCGGTGCCGGCAGCGTCGGCTTCACCCGCGGCCTTTTCCGCGACGTCGTCGCCGTGCCGCAATTAGCCGATACCCACTTTGTCTTCCACGACATCTCTGAAAAAAATCTCGACATCATCTACCAGCTCTGCCGCAAGGACATCAAGTCCAACAAACTGCCCGCCACCATCAAGAAGGAAATGAATCGCCGCAAAGCCCTTGAAGGCGCCGACTACGTCATCAACTGCACGCGCATCGGCGGCATGGAAGCCTTCCAGCACGACATCGACATTCCCCTTAAATACGGCGTCGACCAATGCGTCGGCGATACCCTCTGCGCAGGCGGCATCATGTATGGCCAGCGCAACATTCCTGCCATCCTCGACTTCTGCAAAGACATGCGCGAAGTCGGCAGCAAAGACCTTCTCTTCCTCAACTACGCCAACCCCATGGCCATGAACACCTGGGCCGCCATCAAGTACGGCAAGGTGAACACCGTCGGCCTCTGCCACGGCGTGGAAAGCGGCCACCACAAAATCAGCGTCGCCCTGGGCGCCAAATCCAAATCCGAAGTCGATGTCATCTGCGCCGGCATCAACCACCAGACCTGGTTCATCAAAATCCTCTACCAGGGCCGTGAAGTCACCTCCGAAGAACTCCTCGCCGGGTTCCAGAACAACGCCTTCTTCGCCAAAACCGAAAAGTGCCGCATCGATGTCCTCAAACGCTTTGGCTACTTCTCCACCGAATCCAACGGCCACCTCTCCGAATACCTCCCCTGGTACCGCAAAGACCCCAGGCAGCTCAAACGCTGGATCGACCTCTCCTCCCCCCTCCTTGGCGAAACCGGCGGATATCTCCGCGCATGCAACGAAGCCCGAAACTGGTTCCGCTCCGACTTCCCCCGCTGGATGGCCGCCCAAGACAAGCCCATCACCTATGAATCCCGCGGCGGTGAACGCGGCAGCTACATCATCGAAGCCCTCGAAACCGGCAAAATCTTCAAGTCCTTCTTCAATCTGCAAAACAACGGCACCATCACCAACCTTCCCGACGACTGCATCATCGAAGCCCCCGGCTTCGTCGATAAACTCGGCATACGCATGCCCAAGGTCGGCGACCTCCCCCTGGCCTGCGCCGCCACCTGCAACGCCTCCATCTCCGTCCAGCGAATGTCCGTCGAGGCCGCCGTCTCCGGCGATGTGAAACTTCTCAAGCAAGCCATGCTCCACGACCCGCTCATCGGCGCAGTGTGCAACCCCGATGAAGTGTGGCAGATGACCGACGAAATGCTCGTCGCCCACGCGCCATGGCTCCCGCAATACCAGGCAACCGGCGCCATCAAGCAGGCCAGGAAAAACCTCGCCGGCGAAAAGCCCCTCGGCACCCGATCCACCAAAGGCGCCGCCCGCCTGCGCACCCGCACGCTCGATGAAATGCGCGCACTCGACGAAACACAGCGCGCCGCAGTCATGCAAGCCGATGCATTGCTCAAAAATCAGACAAAGAAACCCGCCTGATCGAAGACGCACAGGTTCAACACGAAGGGCTCAGGGAATCCGGAGGGGATTTCTTGGGTCCTTCTCCTTTTCCCTGTGAGGGTCCCTCGTTTTTATAAGTAGTGTGGATGCCTGGGACTGGTTTCAGGCCACGGCAGCCCCATAGCCCCCCAATCATTCATTCCATTTCAGTCGGGTGGCGCCGAGTCCGCGAGGCCCACCACGCCGCTCACCAGACCCACCACCACTCAAATCACCAACCCAGCACCACCCGCAAACCGGTGCTCCAACTCCTTCTGCTCTTCACCCTTTCCTGACGCCGCTTTACCTTCATGGATGCCTGGAGCGGTCGTCTCCTGCTGCCCAGGAATCCCGCCGAGGATTCAACCAAGCAAGTCGCCGCAAATTGCGGTCTTGGGTCCCCCCAGGCACCTCACCGTAGCGGGCTCCTCAGCCTCAAAAACTCTCCTCAAAACATCTGACATCTAATTTCATACATCCACCATTCTTCCTCTGTATCAGCCCCCAGCCTCTTCTTCACCCCTCACCCCGCCCACCCTCTCCACGCGGTCCACCCACGCCTCCGGCACCCGCCCGGTGCACGCCAGCACGCTCCCGGTGATGGCGCACGTGGTATCCCGATCTCCCAGCGCCGCGATCGTCAGCCACATCCCTTCCTCAAAATTCCCCATGCAACGCGCCGCGGACCACAATGCCAGCGGCACCGTATCCGGGGCCGACAACCCCGTCCCGTTGCCCAGCGCGCTCACCGCCAATCGAATCGACGCCCGCGCCCCCAGATCACGCGCCGTCAACACCCCCTGCCGCACCCGGCTCGCCGGCAGCCCTTCAGCAACGCGTCCCAGAAATTCTTTCTGATCCGCTTTGGGTGTTCGGCATGCCCAGGCAGCGGCCAATGCCACCGCCACCGCGCCGGCCACTCCTTCTGCATGTGTATGCGTCACCACTGAAGACAACCTCGCCTCCGCTGCGGCCCGCTCCGGATCGTCGGCGAAATAAGCCCCCACCACACCCGCTCTCAGCGCCGAACCGTTCCCCATCGACCCTTGGCCTTCAAATTGTTCCCGCGCCACCACCCGCCAGTCTTCTCCCTCACGCACACGCGTCAGCAACCGATGCATCGCCGGCCCGAACCCGCGATCAGCGGCATATCTCAATCCCAACGCCTTCGCCAGGAAATCCTGATCGATCCGCCCGGTCTGCTCCAGCGTTTCAAGCACCGCCAGCCCCATCAGGGTGTCATCGGTGTACAACCACGTGCCCTCCGCCCACTCACGCGCATCCGCTCGTCGCTCAGCCTCATCCTGCTCGATAAAAAATGTCTGCCCAAACGCATCGCCCACGGTCAGCCCCGTAAAGCTTTGCCGCGCCCGCTCAATCCTCGCTTGCGTCGACGAGTCCATGTTCCGCCCTCCCGACATTCATACTACACGCTCAGCGCCCCAAACCCATTTGTGAACTAAAGGGCCATCATCTTGCAGGCTCTTGCCCCCGCCAACAAAAACACCATCCCCAACCTCACACAAAAACCCGTTAGCCCGACGTGCAAACGAGGGTATTCGGGCGCCAGCCCGACCTCCCGCTCA
>CAZIWA010000244.1:0-3846 GCA_964542875.1 uncultured Phycisphaeraceae bacterium | reverse complement strand
ACATCGGCTGGCGCGACTCCAACGCCTACTTCCACCGCTTCATCGCCTCCGGCAAGCTCGAAAAGCCCGTCGCCAAGTGCTCCGCCGTCTTCTTCCCCGATTCCGATCAGGGCGCCCTTTACGGCTCCAACCTCGACACCGCCCCCGGTGAAGGCTTTGGCCTTCCGGATTGGCCCATGCCCAACGAACACCTCGTCGTCGGCGGCGTCTCCTCTGGCGTCTTCCTCGACGAGGAATCCCCCGAAATCTTCCCCGCCCCCGTCATGGCCCTCATGGGCCGCTACGCCCGCAATTCCGACGAGGCCGTCGAAATCCTCACCCGCTACAACCACTTCTGGGGCCCCGGCAACCTCATCGTCGCCGACCGCAACCGCCGCACCGCCATGATTGAAAAAACCGCCTGCCGCATCGCCACCCGCTGGTCGCCAGACGGCTTTGGTTTCGTCACCGCCATGGTCCAAAACGACCCCGGCCTCAAAAAATTCGTCACCGAAAAACGCTTCGCCTCCCTCGCCCCCCGCGGCCTGGACCCCAACAACTGCGACGACGTCGTCTACTGGGCCATGCAGGACAAACGCAACGCCTTCCAGCAGGAAATGCTCGACCAGGCCAGGAAAGCCCCCAGCCTCGAAGGCATGCGCAAAATGCTCCAGTCCCGCGACCCCGTCAAGGGCTTCTGCGCAGGTGACGGCGAACCCTGCCGTCCCGGCGTCCCCGGCACCGGCCAGCTTGAATACACCCTCACCACCAAAATCATCCTCCTGGACAAACGCAAATCCAAGTGGTGGGCCCGTGACCACGCCAAAAACATCCCCTCCTGGGAAAATCCCCAGCCCGACCACGCCTTCACCAGCGCCGCCCCCCTCTGGTCCTGAACCTTTCTGGAGAAGGCAGGGGGTGAGGGCCGCCACCGCACACCACACACGCAACGACTCCCCCTCATATCTCCCTCCCTCTTACTTATCCCTTTTACCTTTTACCTTTTACCTTGTCCCTTATCCCTTTCACCTTTCCCCAAAGGCCTCCCAATGTGGTCTCCTCAAACTTGGTACGAAGAAGCAAAACGCAACGCCGCCATCAACCCCGGCCCCATGCGCCAGCGCGCGGCGTTCATCATTGAGCTCTATCGCCAGGAGCTTCCCGGGGAAACCGACGCCCAGATCCTCAAGCGGCTTGATGACTACGCCAAAGCCCGCATCGACGCCATCCCCAGCCTCACCACCTACCCCGAGCTCCGCGGCGT
Organism: uncultured Phycisphaeraceae bacterium; assembly: GCA_964542875.1. Taxonomy (GTDB): domain Bacteria; phylum Planctomycetota; class Phycisphaerae; order Phycisphaerales; family Phycisphaeraceae; genus CAZGOM01. The sequence continues at coordinate 2,603 of CAZIWA010000244.1, read as the reverse complement.
ACGGGAGCTCATCCTCGCCCAGCAGCAGGGCGTGCGTGAAGGCGCTCAGATGAATGATCTGGAATTCATCGGCTGGCGCGATGGCAATGCCTACGCGCACCGCTTCATCGCCTCCGGCAAGCTCAAGGCGCCCAAAGCCAAGTGCTCCGTCGTCTTCTTCCCCCACTCCGACCAGGGCGCTCTCTACGGCTCCAACCTCGACACTTCCCCCGGCGAAGGCTTTGGCCCCCCCGAATGGCCCATGCTCAACGAGCACCTCATCCGAGGCGGCGTCTCCTCCGGCGTCTTCCTCGACGAAGAATCCCCCGAAATCTTCCCCGCCCCCGTCTACGCCATCGTCGGCCGCTACGCCCGCACCGCCGACGAAGCCGTCGAAATCCTCACCCGCTACAACCACTTCTGGGGCCCCGGCAACAGCATCGTCGCAGACCGCTACGGCCGCACCGCCATGATCGAAAAAACCGCCTGCCGCATCGCCGTCAGATGGTCCCCCGACGGCTTCGGTTTCGTCACCGCCATGGTCCAAAACGACCCCGGCCTCAAAAAGTTCGTCACCGACAAAAAGTACGAATCCCTCCCCCTTCGCGGCCTGGACCCCAACGACTGCAACGACGTCGCCTACTGGGCGCATCAGGAAAAACGCAACACCTTCCAGCAGGAAATGTTCGAGCAAGCCCGCAAGGCCCCCACGCTCGAATGGATGCGCAAAATGCTCCAGTCCCGCGACCCCGTCAAAGGCTTCTGCGCCGGCAACGGCGAACCCAACCGCCCCGGCCACCCTCAAACCACCCAGCTCGAATACACGCTCACCACCAAAATCATCCTCATGGATCAACGCAAATCCAAATGGTGGGCCCGCGACAACGCCAAAAACATCCCCTCCTGGGAAAACCCCCAGCCCGACCACATCTTCACCAACACCGTCCCCCAATGGTCCTGAGCTGAAGCCCATACCAGGCTTTGTCTGAAACCTCTCTTCGTAAGGTGGCGCCGAGTCTTCGAGGCCCACCATCGCGGGCTGGATACCCATTGATTCTGCAAAATCACAGACAAACCTCTTCCTATCTTCTTCCTCACTCGCATCGTGTTTTCAGCCAAAGCCTGGAACCAGTAATTCTGGGTGGTATGCTCTCGTCCGCGTGAGCATGTCTTGCCCTTGCTCAGGGCCAAAGGCCCGCCGCTATGACAGCCAGGGTCACAGATTTCCCAGCGCCATCCTTCCCCACCTCTTCAACTCATAATTCATCATTCCACACCCCTCACACCCCCCTCCCCCACCCGCTCCGTCGCCATCGTCCCCCTGATGAACACCTCCTCCACCAGAGGCGATAAATCCTTCGGCTCAAACACAAACACCACCCCCGGGCCCATTGTCACCGGCCGCTTCTTCAGCGCCCCAGCGCTCAGGTCCGCCCGGCCCAGCCGAACCCGCCCATTTAAGTGCAATGCCGACAATTTCGGCGCACTCACCAGCTTCGCAAACGCATCGTCGCGAATCTTCCAATCCTCAAACTTCGGCCCGGAAATCGACAAATTCGTCAGCCCCGGCCAATCGCCCAGCGCCAAAAACATCTCCGAAGTGGGCGCGCGCGTCAGCTCCAGCGATACCCAATTGATCCCCCCATTCCCTTGCAGCCCGGCCAGTTGCGCATCACCCACCTCGCAGTCCGCCAGGGTCAGCGTCGTCAATCGGGGCATCTTCGCCAACGCGCCCACCAATGCATCGTCCACCACGATATTGCGCAGCTCAGCATCATGGATCATCGGCATTCCCAGCAGCATTTGCGCCACCGTCCCGGGCACGCGCTCTTGAGGCCGTTCCTTCATGCCCGGCCCCACCACCTTCACTCCGATCACCACCGAAGCCCTGGGGCTGTACCTCCGGTAGTGCCGTATCGGCGACATCCATTGATGGATCACGTACCGCCCCCAGCTCAGGCACCACGGGTCGCCGCTGAGAGTGCGCCTGACCTTCGGTGATTCCAGTTTGGGCTCATCCGTCTTGTTGTCCGCGCCCGCCGCTTCCCACCATTGATCCGGCCCCCCTGCTGCCGATCCAGTCAAAAGCGAGGTCACCCCCCGCAGCCCGAAATACGCCCACTGGGCAAGCCGAATGCCGGGATCATTCTGCGCGTCCAGCCGGGAGGTCAGCCGTTCAAACCCCACCGTCACACCTTCCCGCTTCGCCTCTGCCTCCGCCCGCTCCGTCGCCCGGGTTATCGCTTGATTCGACATCGCTGAACCCGGCACGGTCAGCAGCAGAAACACCCCCACCCAAACGCTCGGCAGTACCATCACCGCCCCCAGCATCACCACTGGCCTGCGCACCATTCCTCTCACCATCGCGCGCTCGCTTGGCGCCGCAAACCCACACTCCGGACACATCAAAGACTGCGTCCCCCGCATGTCATACCGACATTTGGGGCACGCCCTGACACCTCCCGGTCGCCTGGGGTTGAGCCCCCTGTAAACCAAATACAAACCCGCCGCCGCCAACAGCAGCGGAACACCAAAATCAATCAACCTCTCAAACACTTCCAAAGACATCTCGATTCAAAAAACAACACTTTCGCAATCACACTACCGCGCACTCTCCACCACAA
>CAZIWA010000243.1:0-3858 GCA_964542875.1 uncultured Phycisphaeraceae bacterium | reverse complement strand
GTGCGCCGATCTGGAGGCAGTCGGCGTATTTGGCGACGAGGTCGACTTCGGCGGGGGTGAGGACTTCGGTGACGACGGCGAGGCCGGTTTCGGCGCGCGCCTGGGCGAGGAGCTTGAGGCCGGCTTCGCCGAGGCCCTGGAAGGAGTAGGGGTTGGTGCGGGGTTTGAAGGCGCCGCCTCGGAGGGCGTGAGCGCCTGCGGCCTTACATTTACGGGCGGCGTCGATGATCTGCGATTCTGATTCGACGCTACAGGGGCCGGCGATGACGGCAATCTGCTTGCCGCCGATGGTGCAGCCGGCGTTGAGGGTGACCTGAGTGGTCTGTGTGCCGGGGCGCGAGGCGCGTGCGGCGAGCTTGTAGGGGGCGAGGATGGGGACGACGCGGTCGACGCCTGGGAGCTGTTCGAGGGCGTTTTTGTCTTTTTTGCGGTCATCGCCGATGGCGGCGACGACGGTGAGGTCTGTGCCTGTGATGACTTGATCACGGAGGCCCATTTCTTTGAGTGCTTCGGTCACGGCTTGGATTTCCTTTATGGAGGCTTTGGGGTTCATGACGATGATCATTGGGGGTCCTTGGAGAGGGGGCTGGGGTCTGGCCGGAGGGAGAAGAGTTTCGGGTGTCGGGTTACGGGTCAGAGGGAGAAGAGGGAATGGGTGCGGAAGGAGTCGAACCTTCGAAGGCTTTTGACCAACGGATTTACAGTCCGCATACGCTTGCCGGGCGTGGCACACCCGTGTGGGTTTGTGTGTGGTGGATGGTTAGGGGGCGGGCATTTTGGGACTCGGTTTTTCTGTGTTGAGTGGTGGGTGGTGTAAAGCCCAAAACGAAAAGACCCCGGTGCGTTTGCCGCATCGGGGTCGTAGGAACCTTTGGTTTCAGGTTTGAATTACAACATGCCCGTCGCGGCTTTCTGCCGGGTGTGCCAATAACCAAAATGGAAATAGGTGGTGCGCATGTTGTGTGGGAATTATGCCGCGAAAATGAGACGTGTCAAGGGTTTTTTGTGAAATTTGTTTTTTGAGACGCATTGGGAACGGGGGGAAGTTCGTCTACCATTGGCCCTTAGAGGGGCCGGGCAATCCGGCATGCGGGAACAACCAGAAAGTGATGTCATGAAGCGATTGGCTTTGTTTCTTGCGATGGGTTTGGGCGTGTCGTTCGTGATGGCGCAGGATTCGCCGACACCTGAGAGCAAGGGGCCCGACATGCTGATGCTCGACGGGCTTAAGGCGCCTGCGGCCAAGCGCGCGGCGCTGACGTATATGCAGGCGATCGAACGGGCGACGGCGACCTACAACAAGAGCGCCGACGGCGCGCGGAAACTGCTGATCGTTTCGCTGGAGCAGGCGGGCAAGGCCGCAGAACAAGGCAAGGACAAGGACGAGGCCAAGGCGATCAATGAGATCGTGGCGAAGCTGAAAATCGGCCAGTATCCCGCGGTGCCCGGTGGAGCGGGGCCGGTGGGGGCGGTTCCGTTCAAAGACAAGTGGTATCGCGTGGTGCTGGGGAATTTCACGTGGAGCGACGCGAAGGCCGATGCAGAAACGCTGGGCGGGCGGATGGTGTGCATCGCCAGCGAGGAAGAACTGGCGTTTTGCTCGAAGCTGACGGGCCGGGCGATCCGCGTGTGGGTGGGTGCGTCAGATGACGCCAAGGAAGGCGATTGGCGCTGGCTGGACGGCACACCGGTGGGCAAATTCATCTGGGCCGGCGGTGAGCCCAACAATGGGATGGGGCAGGAAAACTGGGCAGAACTGCGGCACAGCGGAAGAATCAACGACACGTTCAAGAACGACCGGGTGGACGGGTACATCATGGAGTACCCAAGGAACGCAGGACAGTGATTGATTAGAGGGCCGGCCGGGTGGTGGGCTGGGATGGTTTTATTTCGACGGGAACGTCGGCGGCGTCGGGCTTTTGGCGCATGTTTTTGGAAATGTTGTCGATGTCCTGGTCATAAGCACGCATCAGGGCTTCCGCTGAGGCCTGGTCCGCCTGGTTTTCAGCGTCAAACTGCGTTTCGAGGTCCAGGCTTTTCTTGTATTGAGGATCACGGTTACGCCTTTCCTCCTGCGCGGCGACGGCGACCTGGGCGAAGGTGCGGTAGGCGAGAGACTCAAGGCTTTGTTGCAAGGATTCCGGGCTGTCGGCACTGGTCAACTGCGCTCGATGAGTCACCAGGTGGTTGTTCATGCCCGTGATCGCGGTTTGGATTGCCTTGGGGTGGAAAGCCTCGGGCCAGGGCTGCTTGAACAATGGGCTTTGGATGTTGTCCACCTCCTTCAGGATGCGTGCGCGAAGGATGGGTTGGAATTTGTCCCAAATCTCGGCTTGACGGTCGAGCCGGATGGAGCCGGCGAGGCACTTTGTTTTCAGGTCCGTGATAAAGACATCGATCTGCCGGGTGAGGGCGTCCTTGTCCCGCGGGAAAAAAAGGGGCTCACGCATGGCGCGCTTGATGTGAATGAGCAGGGATGCTTTGGTGAATGCCAAAGCATTTGGGGTACGGAACTGGCGCGGCGGGCATTGAATGCCTTTGAGGTTGTTGAGCGCGATCTGCAGGCGTTCCTCCGAGAAGGCGCCGTTTTGTTTTTGGATCTCCAGCGTCGCGTAATCCTTGAGCGTGCTTTTGATGATTTTTTCATCGTCGAGCTGGAGGGTGTCGATGTACTGCAGGGATTGCTTTTTGAAACGGGAGAGAAATTCCTGCCTGGAGAGCGGGGTTTCCTCAAGGGGTTGCGCATGGGTGGGGTGAGCGCCAAGCAGCAACAGGAAAAGGGCGATGAGGCAAGAGATGGTTCGGGGCATGCGTGACCTGTGCTTTTTAGTCCGCTTGAGCGGGCTGGGTGGCGGGGGAGGCGTTTTGAGACTCGAGTTGGCGGATGCGCTTTTGAAGGGCGGAGATGGTTTCCTGGTTTTTGGTGCGCAGGGTTTTGACTTTCGAGTCGATCTCGTTGGCCCATTGCTTGTATTTGGGGTCTTTCTCAAACTGATCCGCCATGGTTATGGCGATGACGGGGTTGAGGGCCATTCTGGCCATATTTTCCACGATGGATTTGCGCGCATTGGCGGGCCGGGAAGGCGTGAACAGCCTGTCGAGCTGACCGTCTTTATTTTCGGAATTGATGGAGTTGATGACTTCTTGGGTGAGCTTGTCGTGAAGTTCCTGCGGCCAGGGTTTTTTGAGGAAGGGTTTGTTGAGGTAGTCGATGCCGCCGATGAGCTCGGCCCTGAATGCGGGGGCGAAGATTTTCCAAAAGGCCTCATGATTTTCGGGCTTAAGGGTGAGGGATTGGGATCGGGCCTGAAGGTCTTTGATGAAGGCATCGACTTGAGCCACCTGGGCGGGCCTGTCCTGCGGGTAGGTGATGGGAATGAGCAGAGCGAGTTCCACGGCCTGGAGCACCTTGAGCCTGTAGAGCTCAAGGGCTTCGGGGGTTCGGCCTTCTTTGGAGGGAACCTGGGACTTTGCGAACTTGCTTGCGATGTCTTCAAGAGCGTCCTGGGTGAGGTTTGCGGTGTGCTGCAGAAGCATCCCGGCGATGTCCGCTTTGAGGGCGGTTTTGACGGTTTTTTCGTCTTCAGTGGAGAGCGTGTCGATGTACTGGCGGGCGATGGCTTCAAACTCGTCGCAGTATTGCTTTTGCGTGAGTGATCTGGAGCCGGATTTGGGGTCGTCTTGAGCGTGGAGAGCCGGGGTGAAAGCGAGGATGAGTGCCAGAAGAAAGAGGTGTGCGCGCATGGGTGGTATCCCGGAGGTGAGGGTTGGCTAAAATTTTAGCTTTTGTAGTGGGGAGGGCAAGGTGTGCTTTTTCTGGGGCGAGGAAGTGGTGGGTTTGATGCAGGCACAGGCAAA
>CAZIWA010000242.1:0-3901 GCA_964542875.1 uncultured Phycisphaeraceae bacterium | reverse complement strand
CCCCTCTTTTCAAATCTCCCCCTGCCCTCCTGCCCCAGCCCCAGACCCTCCTCATTTGACGCCCCCGAGGCCATACCTACAATATTCCTCTCACTTTTAACAGTAAGGACTTCTATGCCCGTTGAAAAACTCTACGACAAGGACGGCTCGCTTAACCCCCTCAAGGGCAAAACCGTCGCCGTCATCGGTTACGGCAGCCAGGGCCACGCCCACGCGCAGAACCTGCGCGACTCGGGCATCAAGGTCATCGTCGCCAACCGCCCCGACTCCGCCAACGGCAAGCTCGCCATCGAGCACGGCTTTAAGCCCATGGAAGTCGCCGACGCCATCAAGCAGTGCGACATGTTCATCATGACCCTGCCCGACGAAGTCCAGCCCGAAGTCTACGAAAAATCCATCAAGCCCAACCTCCGCCCGGGCATGATCTTCGGCGCCACCCACGGCTTCAACGTCCACTTCAAGACCATCGTTCCCCCCAAGGACATCGACGTCATCATGGTCGCCCCCAAGGGCCCCGGCCACACCGTCCGCTCTGAATTCGAACGCGGCGGCGGCGTCCCCTGCATCCTCTCCGTCTACCAGGATGCCTCCGGCAAAGCCAAGGAATTCGGCCTCGCCTGGGCCATCGGCGTCGGCGGCGGCCGCTCCGGCATCCTCGTCTGCTCCTTCAAGGACGAATGCGAAACCGACCTCTTCGGCGAACAAGCCGTCCTCTGCGGCGGCCTCTCCGCCCTCATCAAGGCCGGCTTCGAAACCCTCATCGAAGCAGGCTACCCCCCTGAAATGGCATACTTCGAAGTCGCCCACGAACTCAAGCTCATCATCAACCTGATCGAGCGCGGCGGCCTCAACTACATGCGCTACTCCATCTCCAACACCGCCGAATTCGGCGACTATTGGACCGGCCCCAAGATCATCACCCCCGAAACCAAGAAGGTCATGAAGCAAGTCCTGGCCGACATCCAGGAAGGCAAGTTCGCCAAGGCCTTCCGCGATGACTACGCCAACGGCTTCAAGTGGTTCAAGGAACAAAAGGCCAAGGACCAGAACCACCCCGTCGAAGTCACCGGCAAACAGCTCCGCCGCTTGATGCCTTGGCTCAAGCCCGTGGAAATGTAAGCCTTGTCTGACCCCCTCTTCCTCTGAGAGAGGGCTGGAGTGAGGGTCGCCATCGCATGCCCTCCACCTGACAATCAGTTAAATGACCAGCCGGCCCGGTTCATCCCGGGCCGGTTGTTTTTTACCTCCCTCAAAAAATGAGTCTGTAGCGATGCTGCAGACTCACATATGTATTGACGCTTGCGCATTGGAATTTCTGCACCCCAGCAGGGCGACCGCACGTAGCCGTGGGTCAGCGAGTCTTCGAGCGCAGCCCACGGAACGCAGATGCTTTGAATAACGCTTATTTTTCCGCAACCTCCATGGTCGCGGAAAAACCTCTGCCTTGGATTGGCGCTGCAGTGTTCCAAACCCCGTATCTTCAATCCATCTTTTCCAAAAACCGCTTGCGTGATTCAAACGTCTTCTCCAACCGCTCGCGCAGCCCGGGCGCAGCGTTGGGGTTGTCCAGCCTCAGCGCCACTTCCACAAGCAGACGCACCAGGTTGTCGTAGTCGCTCACACTGATGTATTCGGGCTCGATGCGCCCCGTCGCCTCGTTCATGTTGTGATAGTTGCCCAGCGCCAGACAGATGCATGTGGCCACATACCCATAGCTCTGAAATGCGGACGCTTCACACGTGCCGCCGGGCATCAGTTTCCGCTGGAAGGTGTAGGAAGAATCTTCACCGTTGATCGCCTGCGCGATACGCCCGATCTTGTACGTCAGGTCCGGGTCGAAAGTGCTGGTGTAATCGCCAACACGCACGATCGGCCCGCCGCCGATGGGGCTTTCTGCGTAGCTCTTGGAGTTCTCCAGCGCCACGATACGCGCGCCTTTGGGCAGTGTCCCAAGCTTGCATGCGGCGATGGTCCCGATAAACGCTACTTCCTCGGCCCGGGTGAAAAACAGCCTCACATCGCCAACCGGCTTGCCCTCACGGGCCAGCTCCAGCAACCGATCATACGCGCACACCGCAGCGGCAAGCCCGGCCAGATCGTCACATGCCGGCGCGCGCAGGATCCCGTTCTCGATCTGCGACGGCGGCAGGTTCCACGTCATCACATCCCCCGGCACAGCCTTCACCGGCGATTCGAAACGCACGTCATAACGCTTGTCTGAATCCGTCGTTCCAAAATTGTCCCGCGGCGTGGCGCTCACCACATCCCCCACCACACCCACCACACCCGGCTCATTGCCGCGCCAAAGCAGCACCTGTGTCCCCTTGAAAAACTTCTCCTGCACCCCGCCCCGGAACTCCGCGATCAGCGCCGTCTCCGACACCACTTCCGCGCACACAAACGCGGGGTGGTCCATATGCGCCTCGATCACGATCGGCGTTGCCGTCTCGTGCGATTTTCGCCAGATCGACAGGTTCCCCGCTTCATCCTTCGCCAGCGACAGTTCCGGCCGGGCATTCACATACGCCTGGATCCACGCCACCACCCGCCACTCCCGGCCGGCCGCCGTGGGTGTGCTGGTTAATTCCTTGAGCCACGCGTGATATCGTTCTGTCATTGGTTTCCTCTTATGGGCGCAAAAAACGCTTAGAATGTCCTGCTTCATGCTGGTCAGGCTGTAATCCCGGCCAGCATCGGTTCAATCTGCAAATCATAATTCATAACCCGTAATTCGTGATTTCCCCCATGCGCCAACCCGCCCTGCCCAACCCTGCCACGCTCCCCGCCGCCATTGAGGTCAAGAATCTCAGCGTCACCCGGGGCGACACCCACATTTTAAACGGCGTCTCCTGTCGGATCCCCAAGGGCAAGTGCACCGCCTTGCTGGGCCCCAACGGTTGCGGCAAAACCACGCTCATGCGTGTCTTCACCGGTCAGATGTTCGTCACTGAAGGCTCCGCCCACGTCCTGGGTGAAACCGTCGGCGAAACCGATGTCCGCGCCCTCCGCAAGCGCATCGGCGTCGTCAACCCCAACCCCGGCAACTCCCACGACGCAAACTCCGGCGCAGTCGTCGACACCGACCTCAAAACCCTCGAAGTCGTTCTCACCGGCTTCTTTGGCACCATCGGTCTCTACGACACCCCCACCCCGGAGCAGATCCAGGAAGCCCACCAGATGGTCGATAACGTCGGTATGGGGCACCGCAAAGACGTGAAATTCTCCCGCCTCTCCACCGGTGAGCAGCGGCGCGTGATGATCGCCCGTGCCCTCGCCCACCGGCCTGAACTCCTCATCCTCGACGAGCCCACCGCCGGCCTCGACCTCGCCGGCCGCGAACAGGTCCTCGCCACGGTCGATCTCATCCTCCGCAGGCCTGACGCTCCCACCGTGCTGCTCATCACCCACCACGTGGAAGAAATCTCTCCCCTCACCGTCCAGGTCATGCTCATGCGCCAGGGCAAGATCTGGATGTCCGGCACACCCAGGGAAGTCATCAATCCCGAATCCCTCACCCACACCTTCGGTTGCAAGGTCTTCGTCAAGCGAATCCACGGCCGATACTGGCTGGAAGTCCTCCCCCAGGCCTGGCTGGACCTCATCCCTTCCGAAGCCCGCGAACGCCTCAAGCAAGGCCACATGCAAGCACCCCAATGACTAAGCCGGTCCGAAGTGCTGAAAGCACGGCCCTATTACAGCCCAGGGTAAGCATGTACCCATGCGCAACCCTGGGATGTCATTTTTTTCTAATGCCTCTTGCACGTGCCTGCTTTAACGCCAGAAAGCCTGAAACTGATTTATCACGAATGATCTTCGCGAGCTGATCTGCTTCTTCCATCAGTAACATAATTTCGTCTTTTATTTTCAACAAACGTTCATACTCAGGCGACTGATCCGGAAT
>CAZIWA010000241.1:0-3906 GCA_964542875.1 uncultured Phycisphaeraceae bacterium | reverse complement strand
AACTGGCAACCTCGTCATTGCGAACGACGCGCTCTCCCAATTGAGCTACAGCCCCAAGGTTTGGACCAACAACTATACCGACCTCTCCGGTTGAGGGCAAATCTTTCCGTTCTGCACGGCGTTCCTCCGCCGCCCTGCCCTTCCGCATGCTGTTTCAATCAGTTGCGTACCGTCAGGCCCTGCGCCACAATCCTCCTCGCAGTCGGCGGCCTTTCCCCCGCACCCACATAGATTCATTCGGAGCCTGGTTATGAACATCAAGACCCTTGTTTCCCACGGTCTTCCTTTCGCCGTTGCCGGTGTTTTATTCGCGCTCACGCTCGCTCACGGCCAAACCTCTATTGATTACACCGACCCCTTGCCTCCCCCGGCCAAGTCTTCCGACATCCCCGAACTTCAGCCCCGCGTGTTTGGAGACTTCGCCAAGATCAACCTCACTCAGGCCCAGCGTGAAGCCATTCATAAGATCCAACGCGAGGCCAAAGAACAGATCGCCAAAATCGAAGATGAGGCCGATGCCAAATCCCGCCTCATCCTCACCCCGGAGCAAACCAAGCAACTCACAGACATCGATAACGAACGCAAGATCAAAGCCAAAAAAGCCTACGAAACCCGCAAACAAAAAGAGCGCGCAGACCTCGAAGAACTCACCAAACGCCGCAAGCAGGAAAAGGACGGCGCGCAAACCTCCATCAATTAAACCCTTCCATTGAGAACAAGTCTCAACCGACTGCGACAATCCCGCCCCCTCCAATTCTTGATTCAACCCCCCATTTGCGCTATTCTCAATTGGTTCAATTGACGATAAAAAAGGTCGTATATAGGTTCCAAATATGAGCAAGTTCAACGCAGAAGAAGTCAAGAAGCAAAAAGACGGCTACGACGTCCTGGCCGACATTTACCGTTACTCCGAAGAAGGCTCTTACGAAGGCATTGAGCAGTCCGACCTTGAAGTCCGCTTCAAGTGGTTCGGCCTCTATCGTCAGAAGCCCAACACTGGCCACTTCATGATCCGCCTGCGCATCGCCGGCGGCCAGCTCACACCCCACCAGTTGCGTGAAATCTCCAAGCTCTCCGGCCAATACGCCCGCGGCTTCGGCGACATCACCACCCGCATGACGATCCAGTTCCACTGGCTCACCATCAAGGACCTGGGCCCCCTCTTTAAGAAGCTCGACGAGCTGGGCCTCTGCTCCACCTTCGCCTGTGGCGACGTCCCCCGTAACGTCACCGCTTGCCCCTTGGCCGGCGTCATCAAAGACGAAATCATCGACTGCACGCCCGACCTCAAGGCCATGGACGCGCTTTACCTCGCCGGCGGCAAGGAATTCTCCAACCTTCCCCGCAAGTACAAAACCTCCATCGGCGGCTGCTCCCTCCACTGCCACCAGCCCCAGATCAACTGCATGGGCTTCTTTGGCGCAAAGAGCAAATCCGGCAAAGCCGGCTACGGCCTCACCGTCGGCGGCGGCCTCTCCGACACCCCCCACTTCGGCCAGGGCATGCGCGTCTTCGTCCAGCCCGAGCAAGTGCCTGAAGTCACCCGCGCCGTCACTCTCATGTACCGCGACCACGGCTACCGCGAAAAGCGCAACCGCTCGCGCCTCAAGTTCCTCGTTGCCGACAAGGGCTGGGAATGGACCCGCGACGCCATCGAAAGCTACCTCAGCTTCAAGCTCGAGCGCGATGAAACCATCGTCAACCCGCCCGCCGTCAACACCGACCACACCGGTATCGGCGAACAGAAGGACGGCAACTTCTACGTCGGCATCCCCATCGAGCGTGGCCGCTGGACCGAAAAGAACATGCGCGATGTCGCCGACCTCACCGACAAATACGCCGTCGGCGAAAAACGCATCCGCCTCACCGGCAAGCAGAACGTCATCATCCTTGACGTTCCCAAGGCCAACCTCCGCACCCTGGTCAACGAACTTGAAGCCGCGGGCCTTTCGCCCCAGGCCCACCGGCTGCGCACCAGCCTGGTTTCCTGCACCGGCAACGAGTTCTGCAACCTCGCCGTGGTCGAAACCAAGCACCGCGCCGGCGCCATCCTGAAGTGGCTTGAGTCCAACGTCGAGCTCGACTCCGACGTCGCCATCCACTTCACCGGCTGCCCCAACGCCTGCTCCCAGTTCCAGATCGCCGATATCGGCCTTCGCGGCACCGGCATGTTTGATCCCTTCCGCAAAGACGCCGCCGGCAAGTCCATCAAGATCGAAGGCTATTCCGTCGCCCTGGGCGGCTGCCTCGGCAGCACCCCCCATTTCGCGGAGTTCATCGAAAAGAAGGTCCCCGCCGATCGCGTCCACCTGGTCATCAAGGCCCTTCTGGAAGCCTTCCGGGCTGAGCGCACCGACGCCGACGAAACCTTCCACGAATGGACCCAGCGCAGCCAGCCCGAATACCTCCAGAAGGTCATCAATGGCGCCGCGCTCGATCCTGCCGGCATCCCCCTGGAAGTCACCGCCTCGGTCTAATTGATCCATTAAAAACCAAACACCAGCGCCAGGCCCCAAAAGCCTGGCGTTGTTCATTTCAGGCTGGCATGGCCCGCCCAGTCTCTGTCCGGCCCAGCTCTTCCACCGCGCCCATCTCCCAATCAAAAAAAACACCCACACAAAACCCTAGCGCTTTGCCTTGCGCCCTCCTATCATTTCTCTGTGCCCCTGACAGACTTCCATCCCACCATCCAACGCTGGTTCGCCCAGCGCTTTGGCGAGCCCACCGAACCGCAACGCGAAGGGTGGCCGCACATCCGCGCCGGCCGTCACACGCTCATCAGCGCCCCCACTGGTATGGGTAAAACCATCGCCGCCTACCTCGCCGCCATTGATAGCCTCATCAGCCAGGGGCACGATCTTCCGGACAAAACCTCCGTCCTCTACATCTCCCCCCTGCGCGCGCTCAGCAACGACGTTCAAAAAAACCTCCAGGCCCCGCTGGATGAGCTCGCCCAGATGGACCCCTTCCTCCCCAGCGTCCGGGTGATGGTGCGCACTGGAGATACCCCTCAGCGCGACCGCGCCGCGATGCTCCGCAAGCCGCCACACATCCTGGTCACCACGCCGGAATCGCTTTACATCCTGCTCACCAGTGCCGGCGCGCGCCAGATGCTCAGCACCGTCAAAACCGTCATCGTCGACGAAATCCACGCTCTCGCCCGAGATAAGCGCGGTTCCCATCTCTCCATCTGCCTTGAGCGGCTGGAAACCCTCGCCGGCCCCGTCCAGCGCATCGGCCTTTCCGCAACGCAAAAGCCTCTTTCGGAGGTCGGCCACTTCCTCGTCGGCGTCGGGCGTGAATGCACGCTGGTGGACGTCGGGCACCGCAGAAAGATGGATGTCGCCATCACTGTCCCCCCTTCGCCGCTCACCACGGTCTGCTCACACGAGCAGTGGGATGAGATCTACACGCAGATCGCCGGGCTCATCGACAGCCACCGCACCACGCTCATTTTCGTCAACACCCGCAAGCTGGCCGAACGCATCACCGCCCGGCTCACAGAAGTCATGGGTGAAGACAAAGTCACCTGCCACCACAGCAGCTTGTCGAAGGAGCGCCGGCTCGACGCCGAACATCGCCTAAAAACCGGCACGCTCAAAGCCCTCGTCGCCACCGCCTCTCTCGAACTGGGCATTGATATCGGCGATATCGATCTTGTCGTCCAGGTCGGCGCCACGCGTTCCATCGCCACCTTTCTCCAGCGCGTAGGCCGCTCCGGCCACGCCGTGCGCAGGCTGCCCAAGGGCCGCCTCTTCCCGCTCACCATTGATGAGCTTGTCGAAGCCGCCGCCCTCTTGCGTGCCGCCAAAAAAGGCGTGCTGGACCGCACCCCTCAGCCCCGCGCGCCGCTGGACATCCTCGCCCAGCAGATCGTCGCCGAATGCGTGGAGGCCGGCGAAGAAG
>CAZIWA010000240.1:0-3912 GCA_964542875.1 uncultured Phycisphaeraceae bacterium | reverse complement strand
GAGACGGGCGGCAGCGCGGCGCTGGCCAAGTGGAACCCCGGCAGCGTGCTTTGCACGGCGCGGGAGATCATCACGCTGTGGGTGTCGCGCATGGTGATGACCAACCTTTACTTCCTGGATCGGCTGCCGTTCACGGATGTGTTTGTGCATGCGATGATTCAGGATGGGCATGGGCAGAAGATGTCCAAGAGCCTGGGTAACGGCGTGGATCCGCTGGACATTATTCAGAGCCATGGCGCGGATGCGATGCGTTTCACGCTGACGCTGATGACGACCCAGACGCAGGATGTGCGCCTGCCGGTGAACATCGTGTGTCCGTTTACGTCCCAGGCGTTTCAGCCCAAGTACATCGTGACAGGCGCGGGGCACACGGTGGCGGCGCCGGTGCAGGAATGCCCGACCGACAAGAGCAAGAAGTTCGCCTCCAGCTACGGCGCGGCGGCGGGCGTGCAGGAGGCCGCGGGCCTGCCGGTGGCACGCAACACGTCGGAGAAATTCGACATCGGGCGCAACTTCGCCAACAAGCTGTGGAATGCCACGCGCTTTAGCCTGGGCAACCTGGAAGCGCCGCTTGAGCCTTCCAAGACCGGGGCCAAGGATGAGCTTTCCATCGCCGACAGGTGGATTCTTTCCCGGTTGGCGCGCACGCTGCAGCGGGTGAACCAGCAGTTGGATAACTACCAGTTCGCCGACTACGGACAGGAGCTCTACGACTTCGTGTGGCGTGACCTGTGCGACTGGTATATCGAAGCGGTGAAGCCGACGATCAAATCCAGCCCGATCCAGCGTCAGGTGCTGGCGACGTGCCTGGATGCGGCGCTGAGGATCATGCACCCGGCGATGCCGTTTGTGACGGAGAAGCTTTGGGAGCGGCTTAACGCGGTGGTGCCTGCCCGCGGTGTGCCTGGGCTGGAGCTTCCCGGCTCGGTGTTCCTGATCAATGCGGAGTGGCCCAAGAGCGCGGATTCGCTGATCGACGTGGACGCTGAAGAGCGTTTTACGAATGTGCAGGCGATCGTGTCGGCGCTGCGCGAGGCGCGTACGACGTACAAGGTGCCGCCGAAGCAGAAGGTGGTCGTGTCGGCCAAGACGCCTGCGGAGATCGCGCAGAAGGCGCTGGAAACGCACGTGTACCTGGAGACGCTGGCGAACATCACGGTGAGTGAGTTTGGCCCCAATGTGGCCCGGCCCGCAGACGCGGCGCTGGCGATCGTCGGTCCGCGGGAGTTTTACCTGCATGGGCTGGTTGATGCAGACCAGGAAAAGGGCCGGCTCAGCAAGCGTGCGGATGAACTCAAGAAGCAGATCCAGCAGCTTGAAGGCCGGCTGGGGAACAAGGCCTACACCGACAAGGCACCGGCCAACCTGGTGGCGCAGACGCGCGACCAACTGACCAAGGCGCAGGCGGAGTTGGCCGCGATCGAAGGGCAGGGGAAGTAAGCCCCGAGCGTGTCTAATATTCAAAGAGACCCGGGCCGACACGGCGTCGGTCCGGGTTTTTTCATAAACACTTTGGGAGGCATACCCATGGCAGGCGCAGACTTAACCGGTAAGACGCTGAAGGTGCTGCTTTCAGAGGCTTTTTATGGGAACAGCGGGAAAGAAAGCTGGTTCATGAACCCCAACGACGGCGGGCTGCTGGGCTTGCTGGAAGGGGTGTCCGCTGCGGAGGCGTCCACGGAGCCGGGGCCGGGACGAAGAACGATCGCGGCGCACTCCACGCACATTCTTTATCACCTGGAATTGATTGAGAAAGTGCTGTCGGGAAACTACAACGCGTTTCGCGAGGCGGATTGGAAACCGGCGTGGAAGAACCAGACGGTGAACGACGCGCAGTGGCGGGAACTGGTGGGGAAAATCAGGGCGAAATCGGATTTATGGATCGGTGCGAGCCCGAAAGTGGATGTAACCGATGAAATGATGCTGACGGGGTCGATGGCGAGCGTGGTGCATTTTGCGCTGCACTATGGGGCGATTAAGCAGATGTTGTTGACGGTGCGGGAGAAGGGGAAAGTTAAAAAGTAGGAGGGATGAAGGATAGAAGGAGGGGGCGGAGGTTTGTGGCGTTGCGGGACGTGATGGGTGTTTGTGGGTTAGCGGGAGGTCGGGCTGGCGCCCGAATACTCTCGCTTGCGCGTCGGGCCAACGCGCTGTTTGGCGATTTGATGGGAGGTCAGATCCCGGCGCCGTTGATCATTTCCTGGTCGAAGACTTCGCTTTTGGCGACGGGCTGGCCGGAGTAGACCTTGGCGAGGGTGGCACGGTCCATCATGTTGACGGTGTAGTTTCGGATTTCCAGGAGGACGCGGCGAAAACGGCAGACGGATTCCTGGGTACAGCGTTCGTAGTGGGAGACGCTGACGCAGCCGATGGGGGCCATGAGGCCGTCGAAATGCCGGACGATTTGGCCCATGGTGATCTGGTCGGGGCGTTTGGCGAGGATGTATCCGCCTAGCTTGCCGGGGGAGCTGGCGACGATGCCCTGGGTTTTGAGGTCGAGCATGATGTGCTCGAGGAAACGCTTGGGGACGTCGTTTCGGCGGGCGAGTTCGCGGATGGGGATGGGGCCGCGGCCGTAGTGTTCCACGAGGGTGAAGAGAGCGCGAAGCGCATAGTCAGACTTCATTGAGAGTTTCATGCCTGCCCCATTTACGACTAATTCGGTCGTTATTTAAGCGGGTGAGGGATGCAAGGTCAAGCAGGAAATGGTTTTGAGGTCTGATTTGGCGGTCATGGGATACAATTCCGGACACCTGCGGTCAAAGGAGCGATATGGCACAGCCGACATCCCGAAAGAGCATGAATAAAGCGCAATTGCAGGCTCATGCCGATGCGATCGGCAAAGAGCTGGCCCGGCTGTATCCCAGGGCATATTGCGCGCTGGAGCATCAAAACGCGTTTGAACTGGTGATCGCGACGGTGTTGTCGGCGCAGTGCACGGATGAGCGGGTGAACATGGTTACGCCGGTGCTGTTCAAGCGGTTTGCGACCGCAGAGGCGCTGGGGAACGCATCGCAGGAGGATGTGGAAACGATCATCAAAAGCACCGGGTTTTTCAGGAATAAAGCGAAGAACATCATCGCGGCGTCCAAGCGGATCACAGAGGTTTACGGCGGCAGGGTGCCTGACACCATGGAGGAGCTTTTGACGTTGCCCGGGGTGGCACGCAAGACCAGCAATGTGGTGCTGGGCAACGCCTACGGAAAGAACATCGGCGTGGTGGTGGACACGCATGTGTCACGGCTGAGCCAGCGCATGGGCTTGACCAAGCAGAAGACGCCGGAAAAGATCGAACTGGACCTGATGAAGCTGTTTGCGCAAAACGAATGGACGGTGCTTTCACATCGGCTGATTTTCCACGGCAGGCAGGTCTGCAATGCGCGAAAACCGGCGTGCGAAAGGTGCACGCTGGCGGGGATCTGTCCCAAGTTGGGCGTTGAGACATAAGTGTCCGGTGGTGTGTGAGATGTGAATAAGTTTTATATTGAGATGTGAGCAAAAATATGAGGGTGAAGCGGGCGCGATTTTCACTTGTTTTTGAGGGTCGGGCGGATTGATGACAACTTCATCAAAATTAATCCAGCTAATGGTGTTGTTTTTGTTTTCGTAATGATGTAATCCTAGGCCATGGCGTTAACGACGCCTGTGCCTTCCAGGGGTGAAGGTTCACCCCGGGCACCCTGCTGAGGGATGGGATTGGAGATTTTGCAGGCTCGAGGGTTTGGCTTTTCGGTTCCGTACTTATTTTTCTCGGATCATTTCGGCCAGAGTCGCTGGGTTTTCTGTTTCTCCAAATTTCCTCACGGGAGATTTCTGTGTCTACCCTTCTTTAGGAGAAGGTTATGCGTCAATTGCGTGCTTTTACCCTCATCGAACTGTTGGTTGTCATCTCGATCATCGCCCTGCTGATCG
>CAZIWA010000239.1:0-3983 GCA_964542875.1 uncultured Phycisphaeraceae bacterium | reverse complement strand
GCCATGTCTTCCAGAAACTTGGGTCATGATCAGCCCAAAGGGAGAGGGGGTAAGAAGCGTTTTTGGTTGCGCCCTATAGGAGGTTGAAGAGGATTTGAGCCATGACTTGTTCTTCGTTGGCGGGGATGAGGCGGATGGTGACGGGGCTGGCGTGGGTGGAGAGGATGGCGTGGGAGCGGGTGTTGGCGGCGGGGTCGAGATGGACGCCGAGGAAGGTGAGGCCGGAGCAGATTTCGGAGCGGATTTCTGGGGCGTGTTCGCCGATGCCGCCTGTGAAGACGAGGGTGTCGAGGCCTTGCATGGCGGCGACCATGGCGGCGGCTTGTTTGCGGGCGTGGTAGGTGAAGGCTTCGACGGCCTGGGCAGCGCGGGGATCGGTGGCGCGGGATTTTAAGAGGTCGCGCATGTCGGCGCTGGATTCGGAGATGCCCAGGAGGCCGCATTTTTTATTGAGGAATTCGTCGAGCTGATCGGCGGACATTTTTTGCGTGCGCATGAGGTAGACGAGGAGGCCGGGGTCCAGATCGCCGGGGCGGGTGCCCATGACGAGGCCGGGAAGGGGGGTGAAGCCCATGGTGGTGTCGATGGGCTTGCCGTGGTGGACGGCGGCCATGCTGGCGCCGGAGCCGAGGTGGGCGAGGAGGACGCGGCCTTGCGCGGCGGCGGGGCTGGCGAGGTGAGCGAGCTGCTGCATGAGGTAGGTGTAAGAGAGGCCGTGGAAGCCGAAGCGGCGAAGGGAATCCCCGGCGAGGGCGCGGGGGATGGGGAGCCGCTTGGCGACGTCGGGGAGATCATTGTGAAAGACGGTGTCGAAGCAGGCGATGTGAGGGAGGTTGGGATAGGCGCTCATGAAGGCGTGGATGAGCGCGAGTTCACCGGGGAGATGGGCCATGTCCATCGGCTGGGCGGCGGAGAGCTGCTTGAGGACTTCGGGTGTGATGGGCTGGTGGGCGTGGAGTCTGGGGCCGGCGTGGACGATGCGGTGAGCGATGGCGGTGACGGTGGGCGCGGGCGAAAGACGCTGGAGGTGTGCGAGGATGGCTTTGGCGGATTCGTCTGGTGTGCCGGCCTGGATGGGGTGTTCTTGTTTGGCGGGGTGGGAGATGGAGAGGGTGGCATCGGGCTTGCCGATGCGCTGGACCTGGCCGGAGAGGAGGAGGGCGGGGGGATGGGCGTGGGTGAAAAGGGAAAACTTGATGCTGGAGGAGCCGCCGTTGATGGTGAGGAGGTGGGGCATTTGAAGAAGGGTCTGGGGTTCGGGGTCTGGGCGGAGGAAGAATGTTAGATGTATGAGGTTAGATGTCAGATGTGTTTTGAGAAGAATTTGGAGGTTGAGGAGTCGTGGCGGTGAGGGTTGTCGTGGGTGGCCCTCACCCCGGCCCTCTCCCAAAGGGAGAGGGGGAAGAGCGGAGGCGCGTGGTTTGCGTGGGAACACAGGAGCGTTTACTGGCTCCATTTCCAGTTGAGGATTTCGGGGGTGTCCTGGCCGTATTGGCGGATGTATTGCTTGTGGTGGGAGAGTTTGTCGTGGAGTTGTTGTTTGAGGTAGTCGCCCCGGCCGGCGAGGTGGGGGAGGCGGTCGATGACGTCGCAGGCGAGGTGGTAGCGGTCCATGTCGTTTAAGACGGTCATGTCGAAGGCGGTGGTGATGGTGCCCTCTTCCTTGTAACCGCGGACGTGGAGGTTTGAGTGGCCGTTCCGACGGTAGGTGAGGCGATGTATGAGCCAGGGGTAGCCATGGAAGGCGAAGATGATGGGTTTGTCGGTGGTGAAGAGGGAATCGAAATCGCGGTCGGAGAGGCCGTGGGGGTGCTCGGTGGCGGGCTGGAGGCGCATGAGATCGACCACGTTGACGACGCGGATTTTGAGGTCCGGGAGGGCGTTGCGGAGGATGGAGACGGCGGCGAGGGTTTCAAGGGTGGGGACATCGCCGGCGCAAGCCATGACGACGTCCGGCGTGGCGCCCTGATCGGTGCTGGCCCAGCCCCAGATGCCGATGCCCTGCTGGCAGTGGGTTTCCGCGGCGTCCATGGGGAGCCATTGGGGGGCGGGGTGCTTGCCGGCGACGACGACATTGACGTAGTGCCGGCTGCGGAGGCAGTGGTCCATGACGGAGAGGAGGCAGTTTGCATCGGGCGGCAGGTAGACGCGGACGACTTCGGCTTTTTTATTGACGACGTGATCGATAAAGCCGGGGTCCTGGTGGGTGAAGCCGTTGTGATCCTGGCGCCAAACGTGGGAGGCGAGGAGGTAGTTCAAGGAGGGGATTTTGTGACGCCAGGGGATTTCGGAGGTGGTTTTAAGCCATTTGGCGTGCTGGTTGAACATGGAGTCCACGATGTGGATGAAGGCTTCGTAGCTGTTGAAGAGGCCGTGGCGGCCGGTGAGGAGGTAGCCTTCGAGCCAGCCCTGGCACTGGTGTTCGCTGAGGATTTCCATGACGCGGCCGCTGGCGGCGAGGTGATCGTCGGTGGGGATGATGTCGGCCTGCCATTGACGGTTGGTGACTTCAAAGACGGCGCCGAGCTTGTTTGAGGCGGTTTCGTCGGGGCCGAAGAGGCGGAAGTTTTTCTGGTCTTCATTGAGCTTGACGACATCACGCAAGAAGACGCCCAGGGTGCCGGTGTCAGAGGCTTCGACGGAGCCGGGGGTTTTGATGTTGACGGCGTATTGGCGGAAGTCGGGCATGCGCAGGGCACGGATGAGGCCGCCTGGGTTGGTGTGGGGGTTTGCGCCCATGCGGCGAGCGCCTTTGGGGGCCAGGGCGGCGAGCTCGGGGCGGAGGCGGCCGGTG
Source organism: uncultured Phycisphaeraceae bacterium (assembly GCA_964542875.1). Classification (GTDB taxonomy): domain Bacteria; phylum Planctomycetota; class Phycisphaerae; order Phycisphaerales; family Phycisphaeraceae; genus CAZGOM01. The sequence continues at coordinate 1,189 of CAZIWA010000239.1, read as the reverse complement.
TCGTCGAAAAGCTCCTGGGGCTTGTAGCTTTGCATCCAAACTTCAAGCTGGGCGAGGTGTTTGGGGTTTTGGAATGGGTTGGAGAGGGGGACCTGGTGAGAGCGGAAGGTGTCTTCAACGGGGAGGCCATCGACGATTTTGGGGCCTGTCCAGCCTTTGGGGGAGCGGAGGACGATCATGGGCCAGAGGGGTCGGGTGGTGTCGAACCTGGCGCGAGCATCGGCCTGGTGGCGCTTGATCTGGCGGATGCATTTTTCAAGGGTGTCGGCCATGGCCTGGTGCATGGGGTCGGGCTCATGACCTTCGACGAAGAAGGGCGTCCAGCCGTAGCCTTCGAGGAGTTTTTTAAGCTCCGCCTTGGGGATGCGGGCGAAGAGGGTGGGGTTTGCGATCTTGTAGCCGTTGAGGTGGAGGATGGGGAGGACTGCGCCGTCGGAAGCGGGGTTGAGGAATTTGTTTCCGTGCCATGCGCCGGCGAGGGGGCCGGTTTCGGCTTCGCCGTCGCCGATGACGCAGGCGGCGATGAGGTCCGGGTTATCAAAGACTGCGCCGAAGGCGTGGCTGAGGGAGTAGCCGAGTTCGCCGCCTTCGTGGAGGGAGCCGGGGGTTTCGGGCGCGACGTGGCTGGGGATGCCGCCTGGGAAGGAGAACTGTTTGAAGAGTTTCTTCATGCCGTGGGCGTCTTGGGTGATGTCGGGGTAGACCTCGCTGTAGGAGCCTTCGAGGTAGGTGTTGGCGACGAGGGCGGGCCCGCCGTGACCGGGGCCGGAGATGTAGAGCATGTTGAGATCGAACTTGTTGATGACGCGGTTCAAGTGGGCATAGATGAAATTCTGGCCGGGTGTGGTGCCCCAGTGGCCCAGGAGGCGGGGTTTGACGTGCTGGGCGGTGAGCGGGGATTTGAGGAGCGGGTTGTCGTAGAGGTAGATCTGGCCGACGGAGAGGTAGTTTGCGGCCCGCCAATAGGCGTTGATTTTGTGGAGCATGTCGGAGGTGAGGGGCTGGGGCATGGCGGGTTTCCGGAGTGGGGGGATGTCAGATGTTAGATGGTAGATGTTAGATGTGGAAGAGAGAAGAGGGGGAGGCAGGGCAATCCCATATGACGAAAGCCCACGCATCCGGGGTGTCGGGTGGCCGGGTTATCGGGTGTCCAGGAGTTGAGTTGATTGAGGTTTGGGTATCAAAGGGG
>CAZIWA010000238.1:0-4005 GCA_964542875.1 uncultured Phycisphaeraceae bacterium | reverse complement strand
GGAATCTTCTCAAGTGAGCCATACTGGACTCGAACCAGTGACCTCATCCATGTCAAGGATGCGCGCTAGCCAACTGCGCCAATGGCCCGTTTGCTCGGGCTTTCGCCCAACAAGGCCCCTCATTATAACGACTCCCCTTACCCATACAAGTCTCCCGCAAACAACAACAACGCTCTGCCTTTTCCCTTGCCGCTTTTGCCTTGCTCTTTTCCCCCTACCCCCAAGGCCGCAAATCCCCCGGCCCCTCCACCTTCATCGCCACTCCCTGCGCGCCCGCATCGGCATACCTTGCCATCGCCCGCCAAAGCGGAACCAGCGCCTGCTCCTGCGACAGTGAATCCACCACCAGGTGCATCGGCCCGGTTTCGCCGGAAATCGTCCGCGAGCTCAGGCCCTTCGCCAGCGCCGGCTTCATCAGTTCAAACAACTGCCATGTCATCCCTTTGGCCTCCCAGTCCGCCTTGGGGTCACTCACCACCGCGGATAGATCTCCGTACTGCCGCGCCATGCGTGTATGCGTGTGCCCCATCTTGGAAATCACCCGCTCCACCGACTTTCCCTTCAAATAACCCTTAAACAGGTAATGCGACAAATCACCGTTGATCTCGCAATCAAACAAATCCAACACCCGGCAGCACCCCGTAGGGTCCTCCGTGATCATGTTGATGTGCACTTCGAGATAAAAATTCATCCCCTCCCCCCACGTCGCGGACCGGATCTTCTCCAGGTTCTCCGCACACCACTTCAAATACCCTTCATCATTGCGATACTCACCGCCGCTGGAGAGATACTCCTGCGCCAAGCCATATTGAAAACTCACAAACCCGCACCCCAGGTCACGCAGGAACTTGATGTCCTCCCGCACCCCGTTCATCCACCCGAGTTTGCGCATCGCTTCATCGCGAAGGTGAATCGTCGCGCCAAACGCCTCCAGCCCCGCCCCGCTTAGCTTTTTCGACAGCTTGGCCGACCGCACCGCCAGGCTGTCCCCGGGGAAAAAGTGTGCATACCCCGCGTGCGAATACTCAACCCCCTCAAACCCCACCCCCTTCACAAAACCCAAAAGCCCATCCAGCGTCGCGCTCCGCGGATCCTTGGGCCCCATCATGGTCGGCCAGGAACAAATCGCCACCCGATGCCGCCGATTCGCTTGCGTCACGCCTGCATCACCCAGCACCCGATTCTGATTCATTTCACCAACCATGGAACGCTCCCTGACTTGCCTTAGAAAAAGGGCGGAGCACAAAGGTCCACTTCATACTCCGCCCTCTTAAACATCTCACATCTGACATCTACCATCCGGCATCTTTTAGCCCCAGGGCTTGAGATCGCCGGGTTCATCCACCTTCATCACAATGCCCTGCGCGCCGGCATCGGCGTAACGCGCCATCGCGCGCCAAAGCGGCACCAGCTTCGCATCCTGGCTCAGCGAGTCCTTCACCGTCTGGAACGGCCCCGTCTCGCCTGCGATCGTCCGCGAGCTAAGCCCCTTGGCCAGCGCAGGCTTCATGAGCTGGAACAAATCCCACGTCATGCCCTTGGCTTCCCAGTCGGCTTTCGGGTCCGGCACGGGGGCCGAAAGATCGCCATACTTCCGGGCGATGCGCGTATGCGTGTGGCCCACCAGGTTCACAACACGGGAAACATGCTTGCCCTTCAGGAACCCGCGGGAAAGGAAGTGCGAAAGGTCACCGTTGAGTTCGCACGCCGCCATGTCCAGAATCCGGCACAGCGCTGCGGGGTCTTCGGTGATCCGGTCCACATGCACTTCCAGGTAGAAGTTCAGGCCCAGCTTCCACGCGTTGTCGCGCAGGGTGCTCACCGTTTCGGCGCACCACTTGAGGTATTCCTCATCTTCACGGTACGCGCCGGCGGTGTTGTAGTAGTCGGGATGGATCTCGTACTGAAAGCTGGCGAACTCGCACCCCAGGTCCTGCAGAATCTTCATCTCGTCCACCACGCCCGTCAGCCAGCCCAGCTTGCGAAGCTGAGTATCGCCCAGGTGCAGCGTCGCGCCAAACACCTTCAGGCCGGCCTTCTCCACCGCGGCCCGGGCCTTCTTGGCCACCACAGGCAGGGAATCGCCGGGGAAGTAACGCACGAAGCTGTGGTGAGCAAACTCCAGGCCTTCATAGCCAGAGCTCTTCACATGGTTCAAAAGCGCGTCCAGCGATGCGTTCCGGGGGTCTCCGCCGCCCATCATGGTCGGCCAGCCGGCAATCGCCACCCGGTGCGGGCGGGCCTGGCAGGGAAGGTTCTTATCACCAAGGACGCGGTTGTATCCAAGCGGCATGGGTCTCTCCGATTCAAGTTGAGGGTGCACTCGATCACCCTGGGAACCACAAATGCATCCCTGCAACTTCAAGCCGCGTCCATGCGTCAGTCGGGTCAAAAGCATACAACGCTTTATGCCCCCCTGTCTTCCTGAAACCGGTTCATTTCGCGAAAATGCGTCACCAACTGAGCATGCGTCCGATAACACAACACCCCTTTTTTAAAGAAAATCACCCGATCCAAAATCGCACTCACCACCCGCTTTTTAAGCCGCAGGCACAACGCTTCCCAACCCCCGCAACGTCAACCAATCCTCAACACTCCATCCTTACTGTTCACCCGCTGAAACCTCATCAACTCCAACTCCCAACCTTCCCAAATCCTGCAAATCTTGTGGATCATGTAAAAAATCTCCTCACAGCGCGTTCAATCGCCGAGAGCCAACACCTCTCGCCCTCCTACAATTCATAATTCATCACTCGTCATTCATAACTTCATAAAGGGCTCCCATGGAATACCGTCAACTCGGCGCATCCGGACTCAAAGTCCCCGTCCTCACCCTCGGCACCGGAACCTTCGGCGGCAAAGGTGAATTCTTCAAAGCCTGGGGCACCACCGGCCCAGACGAAGCCACCAAACTCCTCGACCTCTGCCTCGAAGCCGGGCTCAACATGTTCGACTCCGCAGACATCTACTCCGACGGCCTCGCCGAAGAAGTGCTCGGCGTCGCCATCAAAGGCCGCCGCGACAAACTCCTCATCTCCACCAAAGCCACCTTTCGCGCCGGCCAGGGCCCCAACGATGTCGGCTCCTCCCGCTTCCACCTCATCAAAGCCATCGAGGGCAGCCTGAAGCGTCTCGGCACCGACTACATCGACCTCTTCCAGCTCCACGGCTTCGATGCCGTCACCCCCATCGAGGAAACCCTCGCCACCCTCGACAACATGGTCAAGCAAGGCAAGATCCGTTACATCGGCTGCTCTAACTTCTCCGGCTGGCACCTCATGAAGTCCCTGGCCGTCTCCGAACGTTACGGCTACGCCCGCTACGTCGCCCACCAGGCCTACTACTCCCTCATCGGCCGCGACTACGAATGGGAACTCATGCCCCTGGGCCTGGATCAGAAAGTCGGCGCCGTCGTCTGGTCCCCCCTGGGCTGGGGACGCCTCACCGGCAAGCTCCGCCGCGGCCAGCCTCTCCCGCCCGACAGCCGCCTCAACACCAAAGCCGTCACCGACATCGGCCCCCAGGTCCCCATCGACTTCATTTACAACGTTGTCGACGCACTTGATGAAGTCGCCAGGGAAACCGGCAAAAACGTCCCCCAGGTCGCACTCAACTGGCTCCTCCAGCGGCCCACCGTCTCCACCCTTGTCATCGGCGCCCGCAACGAAGCCCAACTCAAAGACAACATCGCCGTCACCACTTTCAAACTCACCGCCGACCAGATCGCCCGGCTGGAAAAAGCCTCCGCCATCCCCCGCACCTATCCCTACTGGCACCAGGCCAGCTTCGAAGAACGCAACCCCTTCCCGACAGCGTAAGGGGAAGAATGTCCCGCGTCGAAATGCAAAGAGGTCCGGAGTTTTCACTCCGGACCTCTTTGCATTTTATTTCTTAAGACACGGGGCTCGTGACAAAGGACGCGGGACGGTTCTTACGTCAATTCCACCGACCAATACGCATGATCCAAAAACGCCCTCCAGCTCGCGTACTTGTTCATCCCCATCC
>CAZIWA010000237.1:1998-4010 GCA_964542875.1 uncultured Phycisphaeraceae bacterium | reverse complement strand
CGACGACTTTGTGGATGAGTGAGCGGTCTTCGTAGGCGGCCTTGATGATGGCGGGGTCGCCGGCGTCGACTTTGTGTGAGCCGGCGATGACGGTGGTGCCGCCGTCGTCTGGGCCAATGTCGGTAAGGTTGGTGAGGACTTTGACGAAGTTGGAGTGGTAGAGGCCGTTTTGGGTGTGGATGCCTTCCTGGCCGTGGAGCCCGCGGTGGAAGCCAAAGGCTGGCTTGCCGTCCGGGGTGGTGGGCCAGGTTGGGGCTTTGTAGTTGATGTGGGCGTTAACTTCGACGAGGTGGGCACGGCCGCCGATGAGCTCTTCGGACATGCCGGAGATGAGCGGGTGGGTGGCGTAGTGGGTGAGGGCTTTGTCGTACTGGGCGATGGAGCCCATGTAGGAGTGGTGGGCGCTGTCGTGGAGGAAGCGGGCTTCGCGGACGCGGCGCTGCTCGGGCGGGAGGTGGGCGACGGCGCGAAGATCAGAACGAAGCCGGTAGAGGGCTTCCTTCATGGAGCCGATTTCATCGGGCGTGAGTGCGTTGGGGATGATGACATAACCAAAGACGTCCAGGTGGTAGCGCTGGCCTGAGGTGAGAGCGGGGAAGGGGCGCTTGAGGTCATCGGGCGGGGGGTATTGCGACATGGCTGAAAGGTCCTGTGTTGTGTGTACTTTCGTGCACGTGCTTTATCGTAGAAGTGTGGGTATGATGCGCGAATTTATGGGTTTTTACCATGTCTTGGACGGCTTAAAATATGTATGATCCTGCATGACCTAAAGGAGGCGAAGTGGCACGAAAAAAGGCAATGGCGCGGCCGGAGGAGCCGCGGCGCAAGGGTTTTGCAAGCCAGGGCTTTGTCTGGGAAGCGCCGGAGGGCGTGTGGCCTGTGCTGCGTTCGGTGTCCAATGGGGAATCCATGCTTTGGCCGAGGGTGAGCCGGATGTCACACCCGCTTTGGGTGATCGATTACTGCTTTCACAGCGGTGAAGATTACCGGGTGGGGAGTGAGCGACAGGCGTGGCTGCCCAGGCGAGCCAACACGGCCCATCTATATTCAGCCAACATGCTTTACTGGGAGCGGGTGGTGGGAGAGCCGCTGGTGAGGAAGTCTGCGGCGATGCTGTTTGAGGTGCAGTCTGCACGGGTGCTGGAAAGGCTGATCGATCCGGCGAGCGGGTATGCGGAGATTGAAGACCCGGCGGGGGAGATCGGCGCGTTGATGCGGCAGGCGGCCGGGGTGGGGCATCAACGCGGGACGGAGGGATTTTGGGAGGCGCAGGGGTTGTTTTGCCGGGTGCTGGACCTGCTTTTAAGCTCCCAGAAAGTGCACGGGCTGGTGTTTCGGTATGAGCCAAGCAATCGAGAGCCGAAGAATCTGGCGGGCCGGGTGGACGCGTATATCCGTGAGAGCCTGCCAGGACGGCTGAGCCTGGAGAGGATCGCCAAGGCGATGAAGATCAGCCCGTCGGCATTGAGCCATGGATACAAGGCACAGACGGGCAAGGCGGTGATGACGGCGGCGATGGAGATGCGGCTGGAGATGAGCAAACCGCTTTTGCTGCAGGGACAGAGGCTGAAAACGGTGGCGGATAACCTGGGGTTTTCCGATGCGTTTCATCTTTCAAAGCAGTTCAAGCGGCATGTGGGGATTTCGCCTCGGGCGTTTGTGGGGAGGCGCAGGTGAGGTGAGGAAAGGTAAAAGGTACAGGGTACAAGGGATAAGTAATAAAAGAGGGCTGGGGTGATTATTCCAATGTCGAAGAAGAAAGCGGAGGGAGGAGGGTATTACGGGTGAGTTGGCATAGATGAAGGCGCGTGCAAGAGCGTTTAAAAAGTACTTTTACCCTGGGGGGTCGCATGGGTACATGCTCAACCCGGGGCTACATGCTGGTGCCCCCTTCGGGGGAGACAGATGCGGCGGATTATTTGATGGGTTGGAGGTCGATGGCGGTGGCGGTGACGACGCGATTAAAGGTGGAAGGGCCTTGGCTGTAGATTGGGAATTCATACTTGGGACCG
>CAZIWA010000237.1:0-1898 GCA_964542875.1 uncultured Phycisphaeraceae bacterium | reverse complement strand
GCGATTAAAGGTGGAAGGGCCTTGGCTGTAGATTGGGAATTCATACTTGGGACCGCCTTTTCTATCGCGGTAGCCGGTGATGATGGTTTTGCCGGGTGTGATGTCGAGGCGGATATGGATCAGGCTGGTGATACCATCGGCCTGGAGCAAGGCGCCGAGTTGTTTGGCGTTGAGGTAGGTGACGGCGGGTTGGAATTCATAGACTGGAAGGACGTAGGTTTTGCCTTCATAGACAACTTCGGTTTCGCCTGCTGGGGTATAGAAAAACTTGAATTCTTCGTCCTCGGCGAGGTTTTTGGTGAGGTGCCGAAGGACGTAGGGCTTGTCGTTGACGGTGATGTAGGAGTCGTTACCGTTGCGGCCGTGAAAAATCCCGACGGCGGATTTGATGTTCATGGCGGCCATGGCGCGGGGGACGTCACGCCATGTGGTTTTGCCATCGGCGGTGACGATCAGGGGGACTTGGTTTTCGTTGTAGTACTCGAGTTCTTCGTTTTCGGCTTTTGTGCGATTTTTGATGGCCTTGAGATTCCAGTAACGTTCAAGGAGCTGGATATTGCAGACCTCGACGCCAATGATTGCGTAGTCTTCGGCTGCGGCTTCCAGGGCTGCTGCGGCCTTGGGATCGATCTTGGAGAGGCTGAAGGTGTCTTTGGGCTTTTGGTTGCGTGCTTCCGAGGTGAGATTGTCTTTGCCGAGGGTGAGTTTCGGGGTATCCGGGGTCCAGGCGGCGAGAGCGATCTGGAGGGCGTCACCGGCGGGGACGGCGAAGTTTACGTCTTTGATTTTCTGGAAATGCAGGGTGTTGATGCCGATGACGTTGCCGGATTCGCTAAGGAGGACGCCGCCGCTGGAGCCGCCGCTGATGGCGGCGGTGTGTTGAACGAGGTAGCGGCTTCGCTGGGAGGATCTGGAGGCATCTTCGCCGCTGAATTTATTGGCATAAAAATCGCCTGCGGTGCCGGGACGGATGCCGGAGACGAGGCCTTTGCTCAGGGTGTTGGTGAAACCTGAGGGGTTGCCGATGGCATAGACGGTAGAGCCGACTTTGGGTTTTTCCGACACCATCGGGATGGCAGGGTATTTGCCTGCGGGGAGCTGAAGGAAGGCGAGGTCCAGATCGCTGTCGTAGGCCAGGAGTTGGGTGATGTTGAGAGTACGGTTGTCTGAGAGTGTGGCAGTGACACTGACGGCATTTTCAACGACGTGGGCGTTGGTGAAGAAGCAGCCGCTGTCGTCGATGATGAAGCCGGAACCGAAACCTTTGGTGCCATCGACAAAGGTGGATTCGATGAACAGGAGGCTGGGGACGCTGCGTTCGAAAATCTGTTCACCCGTGAGGATTTTGTCGGATGGCTGCGCTGAGGGGACGCGCAGTTTGCCGGGGTTTGATTGAGTTTTTTGAGGGGTGGGCTGTGATTTATTTTTTGGTTTTTCGGTGGGGATGACGCCCAGGTCGGTGACATCCTGTGCGGCGGCGAGGCCGGCGGCGAGGAGGATGCAGACAACCAGGAAGATGCGGTGGAGAGGCATGATCTAGTGCCCGGATGAATGGAAGCGAAATGGCGGTCGACAATATCCCCCGCCTGATGGTGGGGAATTATACCTTGGGGTCGAATGGGGAGGCGAGATCAGGGTGCGGGGGTGTCGTTGTAGTTTTTGCGTGGGCTCAGATCAATGGGGAAGGTTTTGATCGCCCAGGTCCACTCGGCGCTGCCAGTGGAGACGGCCCTGCGGTAGGTGACGAGGCCGGACCTGACGGTTTCGTAGACGACTTCGTTTTTCTGTGCGGTTCGTTTAAATGGGGTGAAGTGGAGGAGCCTGGCATTGGGGTCTTGATAGAGGAGCCAGCCGAGGTTTTCGGCGGAGACGTTGTAGACGCCGCCATCCACCCATTG
>CAZIWA010000236.1:0-4084 GCA_964542875.1 uncultured Phycisphaeraceae bacterium | reverse complement strand
CTCCTCACCGGCGTCACCATCCTCCTCGATTCCGACGTCCCCCTCGGCGGCGGCGTCTCCTCTTCCGCCGCCATCGAAGTCGCCACCATGACCGCCCTCACCAGGCTCGCCGGCATCGTCCTCTCACCCCTGGAGCTTGCCGTCGCCTGCCAGCAGGTCGAAAACAAAGTCGTCGGCGCTCCCTGCGGCGTCATGGACCAGGTCACCTCCAGCATGGGCCGCGCCAACGCCATGCTTGAAATCCTCTGCCAGACCGGCTCCGACGGCCTCCCCGCCCAGGTCCTTGGCACCGTCGATGTCCCCCCCGGCTTCGCTTTCATCGGCATCCACTCCGGCGTCAGCCACGAGGTCTCCGGCGACCCTTACACAGACACCCGCGTCGCCGCCTTCATCGCCCAGCGGATCCTCGAAGTCGACTTCGACATCAAGCCCCTCGGCCACCACCTGGCCAACATCGATGCCGGCTACTACCTCTCCGACCTCCGCGCCAAGCTCCCGGAGTACATCTCCGGACAGGACTTCCTCACCCGCTACGGCATCACCAACGACCCCGTCACCCGCGTGAAACCCGGCACCAGCTACCACGCCCGGGCCGCCTGCGACCACCACGTGCTTGAGGCCGCACGCGTCCGCAAATTCGTCGCTCTTCTTAAACAAGCCGCCTCCCACCCCGACCAGGTCGACACCCTCGCGGAACAGGCCGGCCAGCTCATGTACGAAAGCCACGTCAGCTATTCCGACTGCGCAAAAATGAGCCACCCGCTCACCGACATGCTCGCCAACGCCTCCAGGAAACTCGGCACCCGCGCCGGTTTCTACGGCGCAAAAATCACCGGCGGCGGGTGCGGCGGCACCGTCGCCTTCCTCATCAAAGACAACCCCGACACCCACCAGCGCGTCGACATGCTCATCAACGAATACAACCAAACCACCTCCCGGCAAACACTCCTCATCACCGGCTCCGGCCCCGGCGCCTCAGCCCTCGGCGCCCACCAGCTGGCCTACACCGACCTGCCTTGATCAGACAAGCGAGAGTTTCCTCAATTCCGTGTCTTAAACATCCAACTTCTAACTTCTTACATCCACCATGAATATCTCACCAAAAACCTGGGCCGACCGCCTCTCCAAAATCGGCCACCTCGTGCGCACCAAGCTCATCGAGTCCCGCAACGCCGGGCATGACCTCGCCACCGCCGTCGCAAAAGAAGGCGGAGACACCATCTTCGCCGTCGACCGCCACGTCGAACCCGTCATCGAACACGAAGTCGCCTCCTGGAAAGACGCTCCCATCCGGCTCATCGCCGAAGGCTTCGGCTCCACCGGCATCGTCGACTTCGGCGGCCCCAACCCCCAATACATCCTCATCATCGACCCCATCGACGGCACCCGAAACATCATGTACGACCTCCGCTCGGCATGGTTTATCGCCGCCATCATCCCCGTCATTCCAAACGTCACCCCCACCCTCGCCGGTGCCATCGTCAGCGTCGCCGTCGAGCTCCCTCCCAGCAAACAGGAATGGGCAGACACCTACTGGGCCATCCGCGGCCTGGGCCACTCCGGCTCCAGCCAGCACCTGGTCACCGGCAAGTCCCGCCCGGTCACCCTCCGGCCAAGCGCCGCCCCCTCCATCGCCCAGGGCTTCGCCATGGTGGCCAATTTCTTCCCCGGCACCAAGGTTCTCGCGTCTGAACTCATGGAGCACATCGCCCTGCGTGCCCTGGGCGCAGACGCCATCTCCGGCGCAAGCGTGTTTGATGATCAGTACATGACCACCGCCGGCCAGATGATCGCCCTCGCCTCCGGCAAGTACCGCTTCTGCGCCGACCTGCGCCCCTTGCTCTACAAGGTGATCGAAAAGCAAACCGGCAAGCCTTTACAGGGGCTCGAGTGCCACCCCTACGACTGCGCCGGCGCGCTCGTCGCCCAGGCCGCGGGCGTCATCCTCACCGACGGCCTTGGCAAACCGCTCGACGCCCCGCTCAACGTCGAATCCGGCGTCTCCTGGTGCGGCTACGCCAACAAAACCATCCAACAGCAAATCGCCCCCGCCATCCAGGAATGGTTCGCCTCCAAAGGCATCACCTGACACCCTCCTCCTCTTCTCTTGACCCGAACCCCGAACCCGTAGGGTGGGCCGAGTCCCCGAGGCCCACCACTCCGGCCACCCGACCCTCAAACCCCAACCCACACCAAACCCGCCTCAAACCGCTCCTCCGTCTTCCGCTCTTCCCCCAAACCCCGCGTCTCTCCATAGTGCCTCTTTCCCAGACCCTAGACCCTAGACCCCAGACCCCAACTATGAAAAAAGTACGCAAAGCCGTCATCACCGCCGCTGGCCGTGGCACCCGCCAATACCCCGCTTCCAGCGCCGTCCAAAAGGAAATGTTCCCCCTCGTCGACACCGACGGCCTCGCCAAGCCGGTCATCCAGATCATCGGCGAAGAAGCCATCGCCGCCGGCATCGAGGAAATCTGCATCGTCACCCAGCCCGGCGATGAAAAGCACTATCGCGAATACTTCAAACGCATGAACGACGACACCCTCCGCGCCTTCAAAGGCAAGGACTGGGCGCTTGAAGCCTCCGAAAAACTCCACCAGTTCGGGCAGCGGCTCACCTACGTCGCCCAGGACTCCCCCGAAGGCTACGGCCACGCCGTCTACCAGGCCAAAAAGTTCGTCGGCGACGAACCCTGCCTCCTCATGCTCGGCGACCACATCTACATCAGCTCCGTCAAAGGCGGTAAGGAAAACTGCGCCGCCCAGCTCATCAACAAGTACCACGCCGCCGGCTTTGAATCCATGAGCGCCGTCCAGGCCACCCCCAGCCCCCTCCTCCACCTTTTCGGCACCCTCAAGGGCGAACAGGTCGACCCCGTCAAAGGCATCTACAAGGTAGACGCCATTTACGAAAAGCCCTCCGAGGAATACGCCGCTAAAAACCTGCGCACCCAGGGCCTCCCCCCCGGCCTCTTCCTGTGCCACTTCGGCATGCACGTCTTCCCCGCCGCCATCTTCGACGCGCTTGAACACCACATCAAAAACAACATCCGCGAGAAGAATGAAATCCAGCTCACCAGCTCGCAGGAATACATGCGCGAGGTTCTCTACAAGGGCCAAAGTTACGGCGCCTGCACCATCGACGGCCAACGCTTCGACACCGGCATCCCCTACGGCCTGATGGAATCCCAGCTCGCCCTCTCCCTGGCCGGCAAGCACCGCGCGGAAATCGTCGAAGCCATCGCCCGCCTTCTCTCCGAACAGCTCCACAGCCTCTCCAAAAAACACGCCTGACCCAACCTTCATTCCCGCTCTTTCCAGCCCCCCTCTCCCTCCTGGGAGAGGGGGGCTGTGCGAAGGCCATCTAGGGGTCAATTAAGCCCTTACCTCTTCATCCAGAGTGCTGAGGGCACGGCCCTATTACAGCCTGGGGCAAAGCGCTTCTGAGCGCGCAGCCCCAGGTAAAAACAAAAAAGAAAACTCTTGCACGCGCCAACGTCCATGCCCACCAACCAGTAACGATTCCGCATGCCATGCTTACATTGGGATCCCCAAACAGTGAAGCAACGTGGAACAAATGCACTTACCCGTTTTCGAATGGACTTTCTCTTGCTTTTACCTCGCGGTATTAGGGTAGTGATTGAGGTCGATGGAAAAACTCATTACACCAATGGCTCAGGTGCGGGGGATCCCCAAAGATATGCTCAAATGATGTCAGCTGATCGAGACCTGAAACTATGTGGTTACGAGGTATATAGATTTGGGGCTGGTGAACTGCAAGAATGGTTACCATCAAAAACTCTTGTCAGAACTTTTTTTCTTGATCTCTTTCAGCGATACCAGGCGAAGATCTCATGATGGCTAGAAAAGGAGACAGGTACGAATGCCATTCGGATAAGGCTGAAACCCCTTGTTTTATGCGCTGAAAGCGCAAGATCAGGTAGCCCAGGGTGGAGCGTGTACCCGCGCGTAACCCTAGGGAAGAACATCTTTCAAATGATCCCTACTCATCCTGCGTGGTGAGCCCAAAACCGATCCACCAATGAATCATTGATCACTTGGGGGTCTTTTTTCTGAGCGAGAA
>CAZIWA010000235.1:0-4106 GCA_964542875.1 uncultured Phycisphaeraceae bacterium | reverse complement strand
CAGATGCTCGACGGCATGGCCGCCGACCTCGACAAAACCACCTACGACACCTTCCCCGAACTCTACGACTACTGCTACAAGGTCGCCAGCGTCGTCGGCCTGGCCTGCATCCGGCTCTGGGGCGCGCCCAACGACTCGGGCGTCCTGAAAATGGCCGAAGAACGCGGCATCGCCTTCCAGCTCACCAACATCCTGCGCGACATCGTCGAAGACGCCCAGCGCGCCCGCCAATACCTCCCCTCCGATGAACTCGCCCGCTTCAACGTTGACTACGGCAAGCTCGCCCGCGGCGTTCCCGACGAAAACTTCGACAAGCTCATGGCCTTCCAGATCGCCCGCGCCTACGACTACTACAACCGCTCCCTCGCCCTCGAAAAACACCTCGACCCCACCTGCCGATCCACCAGTTGGGCGCTCATGGAAATCTACCGCAGCCTGCTGGACAAAATCGCCTCCGACCCCCGCGCCGTCCTCACCAGGCGCGTCCGCCTCTCCACACTCAAAAAAGTCACCATCGGCCTCAAAGCCCACGTAAAACAACTCCGCGCCTGACGCTCTTACCCCCTCTCCCCCCGGGAGAGGGCCGGGGTGAGGGCCGCCTCCCAACTCTGCAAAATCACAAATTTTAAATCATAATTCACAAATGCCCACCCCCATCTCCATCCTCATCCTCGGCGGCGGACTCGCCGGCATCGCCGCTGCCGTCCGCCTCTCCCAGGCCGGACACAAAGTCACCCTCATCGAAACCCGCCTCAAGCTCGGCGGACGCGCCACCTCCTTCGTCGACCAGCAGTCCGGCAACACCCTCGACAACTGCCAGCACGTCCTCATGGGCTGCTGCACCAACCTCATCGACCTCTACGAACGCCTCGGCGTCATCGACCTCATCGAGTGGCACCACGCCTTTAACTTCCTCGACACCCGCGAAGACGGCTCCGTCGTCCTCGACGTCCTCGAAGGCGACGACCTCCCCGCCCCCTTCCACATGACCCGCAGCATGATCCCTTTCCGCTCACTCACCTGGCCGGAAAAAATCGCCATCGGCCGCGGCATGAACACCATCCTCCGCATGGGCCGCGTCGGCCGCGAAAAACTCTACGACACCTCCTTCGCCGACTGGCTCGCCCAGCAGAACCAGCCCCCCGGCGCCGTCCAGAAATTCTGGGCCGCCGTCGCCGTCAGCGCCATCAACGAAGTCCCCGACCGCCTCGCCGCCGCCTACGCCATCCAGGTCTTCCAGGACGGCTTCCTCAACCACCCCGACTCCTACAAAATGGGCCTCGCCCGCGTCCCCCTGCTCAAGCTCTACGACCAGGCCGAGCAAGTCATCAAAAGCGCAGGCGGACAGCTCCTGCTCTCCCGCAGTGTCGAAAAAATCATCTTCGACGGCACCCACGTCACCGGCGTCCAGCTCGACGAAAACCAGACCCTCACCGCCGACGCCATCGTCAGCGCGCTCCCCTTTGACCGCCTCGCCAAAGTCGCCACCGCCGACATGATCCGCATCGACCCTCGCCTTCAGAAGCTCGATCAATTCGACGTCAGCCCCATCATCGGCATCCACCTCTGGGTCACCGATTCGCAAGGCAAAAACGTTACCGAATTGCCCCACATGACCTACATGCGCAGCCCGCTGCAATGGGTCTTCAACAAAGGCTGGGACACCGAGCAAAACGCCCAGCACCTCCACGCCGTCGTCAGCGCCGCGCACGACATGGTTGATAAGCCCGCCGAGCAGATCGCCCGCCTCGCCGTCGCTGAAATTCAGCGCCACGCCCCCGAGGTGCCCGACATCCAGCTCAAGCACCACCGCGTAGTCAAGGAAAAGCGCGCCACCTTCTCCGCCCGCCCGGGCCTTGAATCCATCCGCCCCACCGCCGCCGGCGCCATCGACAACTTCTATCTCGCCGGCGACTGGACCCGCTCCGGCTGGCCCGCCACCATGGAAGGCGCCGCCCGCTCCGGTTACCTCGCCGCCCAGGCTCTCTTGGACGCCCACCCCACGGCCAGCCACACACCCGGCCAGTCCCTCCTCGCCCCCGACCTCCAGGACGCCCCCCTCTTCAAGCTCCTCGCCGCCACCTGACCTCGCAACAAATGCGTGACAGATTCTGCACCGGGAGCGCCGGCGTCCCGCCGGCTCCGGATCCACCGCCTTCACCGACATCAGTGAACTCTTCAGTCACCAATCCCCTGCTCTCCGCAGAACGGGCGGCATGCTCTCGTCCGCGTGACCATGTCTTTCTGACTCCTCAAAACCTCTTCCTCTTCGACACGGGACGCGGGACACCGGCCCCCCGACTTCCCCCTACTGCCACGCAAACGGAAACGGCACCGTCGTGTGGTCTTCCACCATCTGCCCCATGTGACCGTCCAGAAACACCAGATTGTTCCTCGTGTAGTTCGAGTGAGGCGTCTGCGGGTTATAAGTGCTCCCCCAGCCCGTCGACCACGAATTAAACGTCCGCGAATACATCGTCGGCGTGTGGTTCCAGTTCACCCCAAAGTCCGACGACTCAAACATATACCCCACCCGGTCAGGCGGCGAAGGAAACTTCCATTCCTTCCTCGGATACAACCCGGAATTCACGCTCATGTCGTGATAAAACTGAAATGACCCCGCATGCATTGAAATGTCGTAACCCGTCAGATACCCCCCGCCCCCCAGCACCGATCCCTCAGGCGGATTATCCCCCGCCGCCGCTTCCACCCGCCTTAACATCGTCTTCCTCTGCCACGGGCTGGGCATCATCGCGTGCGCTGGCACGCTCCCGTCCAGAAAATCCGCGGGGCTGTCGTCCGCCGTCCCGCCCGGCGCATACCCCTCAGGGCAAGCCAGAATCGAAGACTTCGCCAGCCCCCGGTACCGGGCGTATTCCGTCCCCGCCGTCGGCGTCACCCGGTTCGCCTCCGACAGATACCCGTAATCCATCAACATGTGCCACGCATGCCGGAAGGTCCATCCAAAGTACGGCACCCCCGTCTGGTTCGGCGCCACCTCGCCCGGCGCAGGGCCGTTAGGCCGCGTCGCGTAATACCACGCAGGCAGCACATTCCCCTTAAAGTCACCTTTGAAGGCCGCCGACAGCGTATAGATCTGCCGCATGTTCGCCTGGCATTTCACCCGACGCGCCTCGCTCCTGGCCGCCGCCAGGTTCGGCGCCAGCAGCGCAATCAGGATCCCGATGATCGCAATCACCACCAGAAGTTCCACAAGCGTAAACCCGGCAACCCGATGCGGATGGTTCGACATGCAAAGGCCCCCTCAGTTTGTAGACAGCCTGAATCGGCATCCAATCAAATGAGCTGACATTACAAAAGTACGTCCACCCCCACCCCCGGGTCAATAGATTTATGGCAAAAGATTCTAAACCGGGCATGACGGATTCTGCGCCTGGACCGGGAGCGCCGGCGTCCCGCCGGCTCCCGATCAACCACCTTCACCGACATAAGTGAACTCTTCAGCCACCAATCCCCTCAGGGTAAAAGCATTTGGAGTATTTGTCGGCACATGCACCCGGGGTATCGGGTTTTCGGGGGGCTTCGATAAGTTCATGTCACCCAAGGTGAATGCCATTTTGCGGCATGATCCGCCTTTGGGTTCCTCATGGACACCCGGCAACCCGTCACCCGGTCACCCGGGCGCGTGGGAAATCGACAAATGCTTTGACCCTGCCAATCCCCTGCTCTCCCCAGAACGGGTGGCATGCTCTCGTCCGCGTGAGCATGTCTTTACTGACCTCTTCAAAACCTCCTCCTCTTCGACACGGGACGCGGGACCCATGACCTCTTCTCCCCCCTCACACGCACCTCCCTTCCCCCTGTTACAATATTCCGCTTCACTATGAAGAACATCAGAAACTTTTGCATCATCGCCCACATCGACCACGGTAAGAGCACCCTCGCGGACCGCATGCTCCATAAAACCGGGGCTGTTTCCGAACGCGAAATGACCAACCAGGTCTTGGACGGCATGGACCTCGAGCGCGAACGCGGCATCACCATCAAGGCCTCCGCCGTCAGCGTTAAATACAAGCACCCCAAGACAGGCGAAGAGTTCCTCTTCAACTTCATCGACACCCCCGGCCACGTCGACTTCCACTACG
>CAZIWA010000234.1:0-4242 GCA_964542875.1 uncultured Phycisphaeraceae bacterium | reverse complement strand
AACCCGATACCCCGGGTGCATGTGCCGACAAATACTCCAAATGCTTTTACCCTGACTGGCCTTCCTTGGTTTTTTTGATCAGGACGATGTCGGTGATTTTGAGGGCTTTGTCGACGGCTTTGGTCATGTCGTAGAGGGTGAGGCAGGCGACGCTGACGGCGACAAGGGCTTCCATTTCCACACCGGTGCGAGCCTGGAGGGTGGCGGAGCCGGTGACAAGGATCTGGTCCGGCGCGGTACGTTGAAAGTCAACGGCGACGTGGTCCATGGGTAAAGAATGGCAGAGGGGGATGAGGGCGTCGGTGCGTTTGGCCGCCTGGATGCCGGCGATGCGGGCGACGGTGAGGGCGTCACCCTTGGGGAGCTTACCGGCGAAGAGGAGGTCGAGGGTTTCTTTTTTTGCGATGAAAGTGCCCTGGGCGATGGCGGTTCTGCGGACGATGGGCTTGGCGCCGACATCGACCATGGCGGCGCGGCCTTGGGCGTCCTGGTGGGTGAGCTTCAGGGGGCTGGGGGCTTTGGGTCTGGTCATCGCGGATGGTCCTATCCTTGGTGCTGAAAAGCCGTACAATGCCCGGCCATGAAACGTCGGCCGGTAAATCGCGTTGGATTGTACGCTTGCCTGGGGCTGGGCTTGTTATTGGGCCTGGCCGGCTGCGTGGAGCGGACGATCAGTATCACCTCCGAGCCGTCGGGGG
This sequence comes from uncultured Phycisphaeraceae bacterium, assembly GCA_964542875.1. Taxonomy (GTDB): domain Bacteria; phylum Planctomycetota; class Phycisphaerae; order Phycisphaerales; family Phycisphaeraceae; genus CAZGOM01. Next base: position 3,544 of record CAZIWA010000234.1, on the reverse strand, counting down.
CGCTGGTGTATTTGAATGATGAAGAAGTTGGGCGCACGCCGGTGACGGTGCCGTTTACGTACTATGGGAAGTATGACGTGCGGCTGCAGAAGCCGGGGTATTCGCCGCTTTGGACTTCGGGGGATGCGGTGGCGCCGTGGTGGGAATTTCCCGGGCCGGACCTTGTGGGCGAGCTGATGGGCAACAAGGTGAAGATCGACTGGAATTACAAGCTGACCGAACGGGATGAAAATAACCCGGACACGGTGCTTAAAAATGCGCAGGACATGCGCGACCATACGGTGGGGACGGCGAAGGATAAAAAGAAGAAGTCGAAGTTCGCGCAGACGCAGCCGACGACGGCGCCTGCGACGCAGCCGGGGATGTGAGAGTTTTTTGTTGGCGTAAGCAAGGCACCCCGTAGCCGAGGATGTTTACAGCCACCCGGAGAGAATCGGTGGTCCAAAGGGGTTCCGGGACAGGTTCAGAAACCAGTCCCAGGTATCCACACTTTTAAAAATGTCGCGGTGCCTAGTAGTAGACGCGGCCTTCGGTTTTGTGGAGGTCGTTGGCGGGCTCGGCGAGGTCGCCGTCTTTGAGGGCGCGAAGGGCGCAGACGGCGCACAGAAGGCTGTCGAGGGCGTCGCCGGGTTCATCGCTTACCAGGGTGGAGCGGTGGAGGTCTTCGTCAGGCTCGGCGAGGAGGCCGGCGTCGATGAGATGTTCGTAGATCTTGTGGCGGGCGGTGAGCTGGTCGGTGCTTTGGCCTTTGTAGGAAAGGTATTTGCCGACGGACTTGAGGTAAGAGGCAGGGCAGGTTTCGATGAGGATGGTTTTGGCGGCGTCGTCTTCCTGGAAAGGGAGCGCGAGGCATTGGCCGGTGACGACCAGCGGCGCGATGATGTCGGCGAGGCCGTGGTAGGTCTGCTGATACATGCGCAGGTTGTAGGAAGCGAAAGGCGTTTTGGCGATGGCTTCGCAGGCGCGCTTTTGTTCTTTGGTGGGAGAGAGGGCGACAAGGCGCTGGCGAAAGGCGTCCGCGGAGGCATCGCTGGACCTGAAGTCCGTGAGCCAGGGGAGCCAGCCGGTGGCGGGCAGGAAGGGGCTGGGGATGGAGAGAGGGAAGTCCAGCCCGACGAGGGCGCGGTTTTGGACGGCCAGGTGGGCGACGAGGGCTTTGTGGGCGGTTTCACGGTCGAGCCCGGAGTTTTCCAGGGCGTCGGCGCGGGTGACGCTTTGGATGCAGAGGCGGTTCTGGTCGTCGAGCGTGCAGGTGGTGATCCAGATTTTGCGGCCTGCTTCGACGCCGGCGGAGAAGTCGACGCCGAGGATGGTGTTGAAACGGGGAGTTGATGTCATGGGGGGAAGATTGTACCCGAGGGGAACCAGGAGAGTCCCGTGTCGTGTGTCCAGAGTTCGGAGTTTAGAGTGCGAAGTTGGGGCTGAGGGTTGTCTCAAACATTGGAGGGCGGTGCGGGCTTGTGGTTATTTGGCGGCGGCGTACCAGTGGATGAAGGTGACCATGACGTCGTACATGGCATGGGTGCCGACGACGATGCCGAAGCCGCGGTAGGCGTAGACGCCGGAGAAAAAGACGCCGGCGAGGCAGTATTGGAGGGCGGCGTTCAAAGTGAAGTCGACGGGGTTGTAGTGGTAGAGGGCGAAAGCGATGGAGGTGACGATGATGGCGACGTAATTGGCGGGCTCGGGCTTGGCGCGGAGGATGTGCTGCATGCCCATGCGGATGAGGCTCAGGCCCATGAGGCGAAAGAGGAGTTCTTCATAGATGCCGGCGCCGACGGAGAAGACGAGCATGGCTTTGACGCCGGGGTCCGGGCCGCCTGAGAGGCCGGCCTGGGGGTGGGCGTACTTGGCGACGAGTGTCATGATGGCGACCAGGGGGAGGGCCCACATGGCGGATTCGATGGCCATCTTGCCGTAGAGCCGGGGTTCGATGGCGAATTTATCGCGGCGGATGAGGTGCCAAAGGAGCAGGATGCCGATGACCAGATAGACGGGGAGGGAGTAGCCGGTGACGCCGACAAGCTCAAACATGCTTTGGAGAATGGAGCGGGCACGGATGGTCTGGATCTGGCCGGTGGTGGGGTCAGTGGCGTAGAGGAAGGTGCCGATTTCGTAGATGACCAGGAGGGGAAGCAGGAAAAAAAGGCAAGGGAGGGGGTCGAGGGTGCGCTTGAAATAGCCGCCTGCGCCTTTGGAGCCGGAGGATTCTTTTTTCTTTTTGTCCGGCTTGGCCATGGGGAGAATCGGTGAGGTTTGGTGCGCGGGGAGATTGTAGCTTGAGGGTGAAGAAGGGTCTGGGGTCTGGGCAGATGAGATGTTAGATGTATGAGGTTAGATGTTAGATGTTTTTTTAGAGAGGATTTGGAGGGGGAGGTTTGAATCATAAGTCGCTGTGTTGAAGGCATTCGTTGGCGGCCCTTCCCAGTGGGAGAGGGGGGGTAAGAAAAAACCAGCACGGCTTTTGGGCCGTGCTGGGGATCTTGTGAAGATGGGTTTGGGATTGTTTAGAAGCTGAGGCTGGGAGAGTGGTGGGGGAGGTTGCCGCGGAGCTTGGCGAGCTCCTGGACGCGGTCGTGAGTGGCGGGGTGAGTGGAGAAGAGGCTGGCGAGGCTTTCGCCTGTGAGGGGTTGGACGATGAACTGGTGGGCGCGGTTTTCATGCGCGCCCTGGAGGGGGAGCTGCTTGGAGTAAGCATCGAGCTTCTGGAGGGCGCTGATGAGGCCGTCGGGTGAGCCGGCGATGCGTGCGCCTTCGGCGTCGGCGACGTATTCGCGGCTGCGGGAGATGGCCATCTGGATAAGCATGGCGGCCAGGGGGGCGAAGATCATGGCGACGAGTAGGCCGATGATGCCGGCGCCGTTGTCGTTTTCGCCGTCGCGGGATCCGCCGCCGAAGTGAGCGAACCAGATGAGGCTGGTGATTGCGCCGGCGAGGGTGCCGGCGATGGTGCTGATGAGGATGTCACGGTTTTTGACGTGGGCGAGCTCGTGGGCCATGACGCCTTCAAGCTCTTTGTAGGAGAGCAGGTCGAGCGCACCCTGGGTGACGGCGACGGCGGCGTTGGTGGGGTTGCGGCCGGTGGCGAAGGCGTTGGGGACCGGCTGAGGGCAGACATAGACCCTGGGCGTGGGGATGCCGGCGTTGGCGGAGAGCCGCTCGATCATGGAGACAAGCTCGGGTTGTGAGCGTTTATCGACTTCCTGGGCGCTCATTGCGCCAAGGGCGAGGGAGTCGCTGAAGAAGTAGGCGACGAAGTTTGTGACGATGGCGAGGCCCAAGGCGATGACCATGCCGGTCTGGCCGCCGATGAGCTGGCCAAGGCCGACCATCAGTGCGACCATTGCCGCCATGAGGACTACGGTTTTGAAGTTGTTGTAGAAAGTGGACATGCGTGACTCCTTTGGAATTGGGAACAGTGATTTCCCGTGATGCAAAAGAGTACGCGCGGAGCGGGGTCAGGGATTGCCTGAATTGAGCGAATCGGGGGTGTTTTTTTTGCGGAAATGGAGAGGGAGGGGATTTATAAATTATCATTTTTAAT
>CAZIWA010000233.1:2430-4255 GCA_964542875.1 uncultured Phycisphaeraceae bacterium | reverse complement strand
TCCCCCTCAAACCCATCCCAATCCTCTTAATCATCCTCAATCCTCTTAATCCCAGTCAAAAATTCTTCCTCCCCTTCCCCCCCGCCCCCCCAACCCCCCCATGAACTTCCAAACCGACTTCAACCCCGCCCTCTCCCTCTGGACCAGCCGCCGCCCCGGCCACACACCCGCCACGCTGGCCCTCGTCACCACCCACGTCATCCCCCAGGCGGCCTGCATGCTCCTCACCGCCGCCCAGCTCGACCAACTCTCTCAACTCCCCACCCAAAACATCCTCACCGCCATCCGCGCCAAACAATCCGCCGGCCAGCTCTGTTTCTACCACGAAGAAGAAGCCAATCACGACAACAACGCCTCTTTCTTCACCGGCCTCCCCCTGGCGCTCCTCTGGACGCACCACCGCGAAAAACTCCCGCCCGACGCCCAAACCACCCTTCAGGCCATCCTCACCGGCCTCGCCCTCTGGCTCTCCACAAAACTCGGCGAAGACCGCTCCTTCTACCCCAACATGTACCTCGGCGAACTTTTAGTCGTCTGGCTCGTCGCCCACGCCGCCGACGACCAACCCACGCTCGCTCAGGTCCTCACCCGCCTCGACGCCACCATCGCCCGCTACGAATCCGACGGCTGGGGCTGGGCCGAAGACCTCTCCGACCTCTATTCCAAAATCCTCGCCGACCAGCTCTCCACCTTCGCCTTCCTCGCCCCCGGCCTCCCCGCATCCACCCGTGAGGGCACCCTGCGCCTGCTGAACCATCTTCTCACCATTGAAGACACCTTCCGCCCCGGCCCGCGCGTGCCGGCCCTGCGCTCCTACGCGTTTCTGGATAGCCCCAGACACCCCACACTCCCCCGCGACCAATCCATCGGCTCCTACCGCGCCTCCGTCCGCGCCTGGGCCCCCGATGAACAGCTCACCATCCGCCACGTCGCCGCCATCGGCCCCCTCCTGGCACGGCACGGCTGGCATCAGGCCGTCACCCCGCCCACCCCGCCTCCCACCCGGTCGCCCCACGCCTTCACGGCAAAGCTTCACAATCAAAACCACGCCCGCGCCCTCATCTTCCCCGACTTCCGCATAGGCGGTGTCGACCGCTTCCCCGTCATGCCCTCCGCCGAACACCACGAATGGGGACTCGCCTGGCAATCCATGCCCGTCGCCCTCTGGCACCAGTCCGGCGACTGGGGCTATCTCCAATGGTCCGTCGAAAACCCCAAAGGCCCCGTCGGTCATCCTGCCCTCTTCTCCCGCCAGACCGACCTGGGCTCCATCCAGAAATCCCTCTCCCCGGACCTCTCCCCGCCCATCGTCGGCGAAACCTTCACCCTCTTCACCCCCACCGCCTGCTTCATCCTCCGCCGCATGCGCACCATCCCCGCCTCCTGGTCCCAGCTCACCGACCACCTGCGCATCGTCGATCTCACCGCCCACCCCTCCGCCGCCGCCGACACCCTCAAGCTCCAATACCCCGCCCGCACCCTCCGCGTCACCCACCTCAATCCGTGGTCGAGCCACCCGCCCACCCTCAGGCAAAGCCCCACCTCGCTGGACTTTGGCCCCACCCTCGCCCAGCCGGCCCTCTCCCGCCTCCGCGGCTACACCGCCCTCTGGATCATCACCTTCACCGACACCCCCGCCCCGGCGCCCGCCATCACCCGCGCCCCGCACTCCGACCTCCTCCCCCGCGACCCCTCCGAAACTGCTTTCACTCTCCACTGGCCCTGCCCCCTCCACCCGCTCACCCTCACCCTCGACCCGCTCTCCACCACCCCCTTGACCCCAGGTAGGCCGGATTAGCACCACAACGCTAGACCCCGCAATTCC
>CAZIWA010000233.1:0-2330 GCA_964542875.1 uncultured Phycisphaeraceae bacterium | reverse complement strand
CAAATCTCGTGCCCCTTAGTGTCCCCAGGCCCATAAGCCCACTCAAACCTTCACCCAAAACGTCGTCCCTCCTCCTCGTCGCATAACCTCAACCAATCCAACCACTTGCCCCCCGCGCACCCCAAAAAGTGTTGCGTAACACTTCCCCAAGCCCGCACACCAAAAACACCTCCTCATGCGGACCCGATTTTCGGAACCCAAATCCATCTCAAGCATCTATTGTCATGACAATAAATTACCGGTACGCTCTCTGACACACCTCTCCACCCGTCCCAAAAACAACCAAGGAACACCCCTTGAAACGCCCCCACCCCCGCACACTTTTTATCACACTTTTGCTGCTGTTCTTCCCGGCGCTCGCCCATGCCGCAGTCGCACCCGCAAGTATTTTCACATCGTCCATGGTCCTTCAGCGCGAAATGCCCGTCCCCGTCTGGGGCACCGCCGACGCCAATGAAAGCATCACCGTAACCTTCGCTGGCCAAACACTTTCCACCAAAGCCGACGCCAAAGGCAAATGGAAGGTCGCCCTCGCCGCCATGAAGGCCAACGCCACCGCTCAAACCCTCACCATTGCCGGCCCCGCCAACACCGTCACCCTCACCGATGTCCTCGTCGGCGAAGTCTGGCTCTGCTCCGGTCAATCCAACATGGGCCTCCCCGTTCGCTCCTGCTTCAATCAGGAACAGGAAATCGCCGCCGCCAAATACCCCGGCATCCGTGTCTTCACCGCCGAAGCAGCCTCCGGAAAAGACGGCAACTACGTCTTTAAACCCACGCTCAAAGACAAGTTATACGCGCTGAGCCCCCAGGACCAATGCCTCGGCAAGTGGCAGGTCTGCTCCCCGGCCACCGCGCCTAATTTCTCCGCCGTCGCCTACTATTTCGGCCGCGATCTCCACCAGAAACTCAACGTCCCCGTCGGGCTCATCGTCTCTTCCGTCGGGGCCACCGCCATCGAAGCCTGGATCTCCGTCGAAGGCCTCAAAGCCATCCCCGCCTACCGCGAGCGCGCCCTCGCCTTTGAAGAGCTCGCCCAGGTCCAGATGACCGCTCCCGAATCCCTCTCCAAAGCAATCGAAGCGCAAAAAGCCCGGGTCGCCCAGCGCACCAGGGAATGGTTCGCCAAGCTCGACGCCGAAGATAAAGGCCTCTTAAACAACTGGCAATCCACCGCTTATGACGACAAATCCTGGGCCTCCATCAACCTCCCCGTCACCGTCGACAACAACCCGCTGGGCTGCCCCGTCGCCTCCATCTGGTTCCGCAAATCCGTCACCATCCCCCAGGAATGGGTCGGCAAAGACCTGCTTTTAAGCCTCGGCACCATCGACGCCGTCGATGAAACCTACGTCAACGGCACGAAAGTCGGCCGCACCTGGTTTGATTCCCCCAGCTACTGGGACGCCAAACGCTTATACACCGTCCCCGCCGCCGCCGTCACCAGCACCAACGTCACCGTCGCCATGCGCCTGGTCAAGCTCAACTACCAGATGGCCCCCTTTGGCCCCGCAGACCGCATGTCCCTCACCCTGAAACCCGCCGCCGGCGAGGCTTCCGCCACCGCCACCTCCCTCGCAGGCGGCTGGCAGTTCCAAAAGGCCCAGGACCTGGACCCCGGCCTCCAGCCGCAAACCAACCCCGTCTCCGCCACCGCCCCGGGCCTCCACTACGGCAATCCCGGCGTCATGTACAACAGCCTCATCCACCCCATCGCCCCCTACGCCATCAAAGGCGCCATCTGGTACCAGGGCGAGGCCAACGCCCCCTTCTACATCGACTACCGCTCCCTCCTCCCCGGCCTCATCGCTTCCTGGCGCAAGGAGTGGAACCAGGGCGACTTCCCCTTTGGCATCGTCCAGCTTGCCGACTACTGGGGCCAGCAAACCGCCCCCGTCGAGCGAGGCGGATACACCAACCTCCGCGAATCCCAAGCCATGGCCCTCAGCGTCCCCAACACCTTCCTCGCCACCGCAGTCGGTTACGGCGAAGGCAATGACATCCACCCCAAACGCAAGCAGGAAGTCAGCCGCCAGCTCGCTTTCACCGCCCTAAACAGGTTCTACGGCCTCAAAGACATCATCCCCGCCGGCCCCATGTACAAATCCATGGCCATCGAAGGCTCCACCATCCGGATCACCTTCGATAACGCCAAAGGCCTGCGCTCCCAGGGCGATCCCCTCGTCGGCTTCTCCATCGCTGGTGAAGACCGCACCTTCCACTTCGCCAAAGCCAAAATCGACGCCGGCACCGTCGTCGTCTCCTCCGACAAAGTCCCCAAACCCATCGCCGTGCGCTACGCCTGGACCACCAACCCCGTCTGCAACCTC
>CAZIWA010000232.1:0-4285 GCA_964542875.1 uncultured Phycisphaeraceae bacterium | reverse complement strand
AGAGGGCTGGGGTGAAGGTGTTCTTCATTTGCAACCGTTGAATGATCCAGAGTGCCGAAAGCGCAGCCCCTGCTTTCCCTCTTAACCAATCCTCTTAGTCCCAGTCAAAATTCCACCTCTTCACCCCGCAGAAATCCCAAACAACCGCCCCGCCGAAAACTCCACCCGCACCTTCAGATCCCGATCCATCGGCACCTTCTCCCCACTGTTCCACTTCACCCGCCGGCGCGTCGCATTCCCCTTAAACACCTCGCACGCCTCAGGCTCAAACCCCTTCGCAAACGTCCCATCCGTCTCGCACAGCCCCACCCGCAGCCACCCGCGCGAAACATCCGCATTCACGTACAACCCTTCGGTGCCAAAGTGCACCGGTTTGGTCACCACGTACCCGCCCACCGGGTCCGCATCCAGCGACACGTACCCATCGCGCCGCCACGCCGCACGCGCGATGCACATGCGCTTGGCGTCCATCGGAGCGCCGTGTCCGGTGTTCAGCGCCGTGTAATACATCCACGTCTCATCGCCCACATCCACCGTCGTGCTGGCAGTCCCCAGGATCAGCCCCGCATCAAACGTCCCCGGCTCGCCTCTTGGAATCACATTCACCCGCGGCCACGTCCGCTTCCAGTTCACACCGTCGGCGCTTGTCGTCAGTTGCACATCGATCGGCCCATCCGCGCCGGATTGCCCCGGCGCCACCGTCTCTTTTTCTCGCTGCCGATAAATCCGGAACATTGTGGGAAAGCCGATAAAACCCGCCGCATGCGGCACCACCGACATGTCATAGACATCCGTCCGTCCGCCCCACGCATCGTCTTCCGCGTCGGCGGCGAACACCATCTCCGGCTCGCTCCATGTCTCAAAATCCATGCTCTTTGACAGCCACACCGTCCGTCGGTGCCCCGCGCCAAGCACCTTCGCCATCCGCTTGTGATAAACCAGGATCTCCCCCGTCACCGGGTTCTGCGTCATCGTCACCGTGTCGCTGGATGTCAGAATCGGATTGCCCGGGTGCGATGTCCAATGCACGCCGTCAGGCGACCACGCCGCCACATACCCCGACACGCCCTTGTCTTTCGACGCCCCCACCATCTTGTACCGGCGTTCGGCTCGCTTCTCCCACGGGTCAAACAGCACGCTCGGGCAGTGCGTCTTGTACACCGCGTTGGCGTAAGGCGCATCCGGCAGCACATTCAGCGCAGGCTTCTCCCACCTCAACCCATCCTTGGACTTGGCCAGGCACACCCAGTCCGTCCCCTTCTGGGAAGACACGATTGCCTGATACCACATCGCCAATCCATCGCCCTCCGCGTACACGCTTCCGTACAGGTACACCCGCTCCCCCTCCTGCTCGGGCGCCATCACCGGTTCGCTCAGCGTCCTGGCCACATGCACCGTTCGCGCCAGCCCGTCTTTGGCTTCCACACCCGCATCATCCACAAACAAAAGCGGCAATCCCTTTAACGAAATAGCTGTATCGCTCATCACGCCTCCAAAGTGTTATATCACCGATATCTTACCATCCTCCCTCACCTCCGCACACCCACAAACCAACCCCTTTCGGATACCCTCTTGTCACTCAAACAAACCACGAGACACACATGATCAGCCAAGTCCTCGCCCACATCGAAGCCGACAAGAAAAACGCCCTCGCCCGCATGATGGATGTCCTCACCATCCCCAGCGTCAGCACCGATCCCAAATACAAGGCCCACGTCGTTGAGGCCGCCGCCTGGTTCGGCAATCTCGCCTCCGAAGCCGGCCTCATTCCCGACATCCACCCCACCGACGGCCATCCCATCCTCATGGCCACCACGCCTGAATCCGCCGCCCCCAAGGGCGCGCCCCGCATCCTCTTCTACGGCCACTTCGACGTTCAGCCCCCGGACCCCATCAACCTCTGGACCACCCCCGCCTTTGAGCCCACCATCCGTGACGGCAAGGTCTACGCCCGCGGCGCCGCCGACGACAAAGGCCAGGTCTGCACCTTCCTTGAAGCCCTGCTCGCCTGGAAGAAAACCACCGGTTCCCTCCCCATCCACATCACCCTCCTCCTGGAAGGCGAAGAGGAATGCGGCAGCGCGAACCTCCCGCGCTTCCTCGAAAAACACAAAACCTTCCTCTCCAATCACGATGTCGTCCTCATCTCCGACACCTCCATGTGGAACCCCACCACCCTCAGCATCACCTACGGCCTTCGCGGCCTGGCCTACTTTGATCTCAAGCTCCAGGGCCCCGCCCGGGACCTCCACTCCGGCGTCTACGGCGGCACCCTCGCAAACCCCGCAAACATCCTCACCCGCATCCTCGGCCGCCTCCAGGACGACAACAACCACGTCACCATCCCCGGCTTCTACGATTCCGTCGTCCCCGTCTCCGCTGAAGAACGCGAAGCCTGGCAGAAACTCAACTTCAACGAAACCGAATTCCTTGCCGAAGTCGGCGTCACCCAGCCGCACGGCGAAGCCGGCTTCTCCACCCTTGAACGCCGCTGGACACGCCCCTCCTGCGACATCAACGGCCTCTGGTCCGGCTACCAGGGCCCCGGTGCGAAAACCGTCCTCCCCGCCGTCGCTGGCGCCAAGGTCTCCTTCCGTCTCGCCGCCCACCAGAGCCAGGCCCACATCAACGACCTCTTTGAAAAATGGCTCCTCTCCCAGGACACCTGCGGCTGTACCTGGACCATCACCCCTCTTCACGGCGCGGAACCCGTCCTCGTCAACACCACCGCCCCCGCCTTCGCCGCCGCCCAAAAAGCCTGCGAACGCTCCATCGGCAAGCCCCCCGTCCTCGTCCGCGAAGGCGCCACCCTCCCCATCATTGCCGACTTCAAAAAAACCCTCGGCCTCGACAGCCTCATGGTCGGCTTCGGCCTAAACGACGACTGCCTCCACTCCCCCAACGAAAAGTTCAACATCGCCAGCTTCGAGCTCGGCTGCCGCACCCACGCCCTCATCATTGATGAACTGGCCAAGCTGACCAAGTAACTTCAATCCAACCGCCACCAAACCCCAAACATGCCGTTGCCGCCAAGGCCACGGCATATTCAATTCCGATTATCCCTCTTCAACATCTGACATCACACTTCATACATCTCACATTCTCACTCCGGCTCACTCTTGCTCACCAGGTCCAGCACGTCCTCTTCCACAAAAATCGGCACATCCAGCCCCACCGCCAAAGCGATCGCGTCACTGGGCCGGCTGTCGATCTGATGCACCCGCTCTCCCTGCCTCACATGCAGTGATGCGTAAAACGTCCCGTGCCCCATCTCATCGGTCTTCACCTGTGTGATCACCACCCGGTCCACTTTCGCCCCCAGCGTCTGGATCACCGACCCCAGCAGATCATGCGTCTGAGGCCGAGGCGGACGATGCCCCATCACCCTTCTCTCGATCGCCGAAGCCTCATTAAAGCCGATCATGATCGGAAACACCCGGCCCCCGACCGTCTCCTTGAGTTCCACGACATGCGTATCGTCGTTCTCCCGGATCAACACTCTTCGCAGTTCCATCAACACTGGCATGGTCATCTCCTTGACTCCCCGGATTATAGCCCCGCCGGCCGCCTCTCCCTCCAAAACCTCATAAACGGCTCAATCTCCTTCTTTCCCCGTAAGGGCACAGCTTATAACCGGGGGTCAGCCAGTCTGCGAGCGCCCCTCGGAAAGCGGGGTTTTGAATCGCTCTTATTTTTCCGTGACCTCGGCGGCCGCGGAAAAATCTGCACCGGATTAGCGCTAAGGACTCAGATTAAGCTCATAAAGCCTTCCTCGGCACATTGCTGCCTCTTGCATCTTCTTGATCATCTTCAGTCCTCTAAATCCCAGTCGAAACTCTTCTCAAATTCCAATCCCTCCTCTCCAAAACCCCCTAAACTCAAACGTTTCTATATAATCGCGACATCGACTCTCTCCCACCTGAGGTCTGCCATGCAAGACAACATTGATTCCTTCCTGGCCAACGTTGACCGATACACCAGCGATTACTTGGCCGCCTTGGGCGTTCAAGGCACCGCCGGCCAGATCCTCGTCAAATCCCTCGACGACAAGTCTTTCCGCGTTCGCCTTTTGGCCAGCCCGCGCGAAGTCCTCGCCGCGGAAGGCGTCAAGCTTCCCGAAGGCCTCCTCGTCACCGTCTACGAAAACACCAACCGCCAGATCCACCTCGTCCTTCCCCCGGTGGTCGATCAGGTCTAAGCCCAGGCCTTCTGCCCCGCTTATTCCAGCATTCGCCTCAGTACCCGAACCCTTCTAAGAGACTCCCATGCAAGCCAACCCGCTCCA
>CAZIWA010000231.1:0-4301 GCA_964542875.1 uncultured Phycisphaeraceae bacterium | reverse complement strand
TCCCCCATCGACACCACCGCCAGCACATCCTTGGGAAAGCACGACCCGCCATACCCCAGCCCCGGGAACAGGAATTGATTCCCGATCCGCTTGTCCGCGCACATCCCTTTGCGCACTTCATCCACATCCGCCCCGTAGCATTCGCACAGGTTGGCCACTTCGTTGATGAACGAGATCTTCGTCGCCAGCATCGCATTCGACGCGTACTTCACCATCTCCGCGCTGGGGATGTCCATCGTGTAGATCGGGTTGCCCTGACGCACAAACGGCTCATACAAATCGCTCATCTGCCGCGCCGCAAACGTTGATTCGCACCCGATCACCACCCGGTCTGGCTTGTTGAAGTCGTTGATCGCGGCCCCTTCCTTCAAAAATTCGGGGTTCGACGCCATGTGAAACACCCGGCTGGTCTTCGCCGCGATCGCCGCCTTGGCCTTGGCATTGGTCCCCACCGGCACCGTCGACTTGATCACCACGATCTTCTCATGCCCCTCGGCCTGCGGATACTGAGGCATGTCCTGGATCGCCTGCCCAATGTCCGACGCCGCCGCCAGCACATACTTCAAATCCGCCCGCCCATGGTCATCCGATGGCGTCCCCACGCAGATGAAAATGATGTCCGCGTTGGCGTACGCACGCTGCTTGTCCAGCGTGAACATCAGCCGCTTGGCCTTCACGTTCCGCTTGATCAGTTCATCCAGGCCTGGCTCATAAATCGGGCTGATCCCGTTGTTGAGCTTATCGATCTTCCCCTGATCGATATCCAGGCAGGTCACCGTATTGCCGGTGTTGGCAAGGCATGTCCCCGTAACCAGCCCCACATACCCCGTACCGACCATGGTGATGTTCATCTGATACTCCTCAAATCTCGACAAACCGGTGCGACAAACCCGGGCAACACGCGGCCCGTCTCTACCATAAAACCCTGACCGTAATCAATTTATAAATTATAATTTACAATTTATAAATTTCACATCACTTGCTGCCCGAGTTCAACACCTTCAGCTTCTCCTTGAGCGCCTTCTTGGCGTCCTTGAGCTGATTGTGCTCCGGCATGTCCTTGTAATAATCGTCCAGCGGGTAGCACCCGGAGATAATCCCGTTACGCGGCGCCGTCGTGCAATCGCTGAACGTACGGCAGATGTCCTTGGCCCGCCGAAGCTGACCATAAATATCGCAGTCCGCAGGCATGTCCGGGTAAGCCAGCACCATGCGGCCAAGACCCACAAAGTCCACCCACCCATCGCGCGCCACTGCCTGCGCAATGTTCGGCAGATACTCCTGGAAGTACGTATACGCAGACCCCACCAGCGGCAGCCCAGGCACGCGCTTCTTCAAGTCCCGAACCGCTTCGATCTGCCTCACGCACCCCACCAGTGGGTCCTCCGGCGGCTGATAACCGTCGCTCGGCGGGAAAAACGCAGGCCTCTGGATATGCGGCACGTAATACGGGCTACCCGCCGTGATGTTCACCATCGCCACCTTCCACTCGTCCCGCATCACCTCCAGCAGCTTCACCGGCTCCGTCAAATCGATCTCCAGCGGGTTCTCACGGCTCAACCCAAACCCCGGGTAATCCTTGATCGCGCTGTAATCTTCCGGAATCCCCGGCCCCAGCTTGTCCCCCGCGCCCTTGGTCGGGTCCGGCTTATAAGGCGGACGGTCAAACAAGCTCAACCTCACGCCGATCATCAAACCCGGGCACTCCGCCCGAATCCCCTGAATGATCTCCCGCAAATACCGCGTACGGTTCTCAAAGCTCCCGCCAAACGGGCCCGGACGGTTGTACGCCGACAGGAATTCATGCCCCAGGTACCCGTGGCACGCCTTCACGTCCACGAACTTGAACCCCACCCGCTGCGCCAGCTTCGCCGACCGGATGTAGTTCCGGATCAGCTCCTGAATCTGCTCATCCGTCCACACGCATGAATCATCCTTGGGGTCGATCCCGAATTTCTTGTCCAAAAGCGGGTGGTGATAAGCAATCTTCGATTCCCACTTTGCCTTGTTATTCGGCTTGCAGAACCGGCCCGAGTGCGTCAATTGCAGCCCCACCAGCAGGTCGTCCGCCGCCGATGCGCCAAAGCGTTCCTTATGCGCATCCACCAGCGTGTCGTGCAGCGCCTTCATCGGCGCTTCGTTTTCCGGCAGGTAATAAAGCTGGTTGGGGTTCGCGCGCCCGTCATGCTGCACCGCGAATGCTTCGCCGCCCCAGATCAGCTTCGCCCCCGAGTACCCAAAGTGCTTCCACCGCCGGAACGTATGTTCCGTCGGCTTGCCGTCGGTCGTCCCGTCCCACCCTTCCATCGGATGGATGCACCACCGGTTGCCCACTTTAAAGCCCTGCACATCCACCGCTTCGGCCATCGGCGAACCCTGCGCCTTGGAGAGGATCTTCTCATCCATCGGCAGGCTCAGCCCCAGTTCCTTCAAATACGCCGCAAAGGCCGGCATTTCCTTAAAGTGCCCGATACGCTTGTAATTGGCCGACATGGTGAATTTCCTTCTTCTCTTACCCCCTCCCCCTCAGGGGGAGGGTTGGGGTGAGTGTGCTCTGTTTTATCCCCTCTCTCTTTGGGAGAGGGCTCGGGTAAGGGCCGCCTGCGCATGCCCCGGCCCTCACAATCAAAACTTCTCTATGAACTTTTCTCTATGCGTTGGGTTCCTTCGGCTCAGCCTGCCTGTGCTCGTCTGAGCACCTCCAGCCTGCCGCCACAGCCCGGTTATGATAAGATTTTGTGTTGTCCCCGCAAAACGCCAGCCTCTGCCAGAGGTTAGAACGATCTTCAGTCAAGAGTTTGGGCCAAAACACGGATGGCTTCTAAAATCCTCGCAGAACTTGAAACCTACGGCCCTGACCGCTGCCCCGCTGTCAGCTACCAGGAAGCCGCCCGCTACACCCAGGAACTGGCCCAGAGCCACTACGAAAATTTCAGCGTCGTCAGTTGGTTTCTCCCCCAGGACCTGCGCGAGGACTTCCGCAACGTCTACGCCTTCTGCCGCTGCGCCGACGACCTTGGCGACGAAACCGGCTCCACCCAGCGCTCCCTTGAGCTTCTCGCCTGGTGGCAGCGCGAGTTGGACCTCTGCTACCAGGGCAAGCCCCGCCACCCCGTTTACGTCGCTCTTCAACGCACCATCCAGAAGTACGACATCCCCAAAAAACCCTTCGCCGACCTAATCGACGCCTTCATTCAGGACCAGCGCATCACCCGCTACGACACCTTCGCCCAGGTGCTTGATTACTGCACCCGCTCCGCGGACCCCGTCGGCCGGTTGGTCCTCTACCTCTGCGGCTACCGCGATGAGCAGCGCCAGCGTCTCAGCGACAACACCTGCACCGCCCTCCAGCTCGCTAATTTCTGGCAGGACGTCCGCCGCGACGTCCTTGAACGCGACCGCGTCTACATCCCCCGCGACGTCGCCCAGAAGCACGGCCTGGACATCGACAAGATGGTCGCCGGCATCATCGAAAGCGAAAAAAACATCGACGCCGTCGCCGACACCCTCCGCGGCATCACCCCCGCCTACACCGCCGCCATCAAAGACCTCGTCGACAAGACCTGGCCCCTCTTTAACGCCGGCCGCCCCCTCTTGCCCCTGATCCGCAAAGACGTCCGCGTCGACATCGAACTCTTCTCCATGGGCGGCGAACGCATCCTCAAGCTCATCCAAGACCAGAAATACAACACCCTCGTCACCCGGCCCAAGCTCTCCAAGGCCGCCAAGATGATGCTCATGTTCAAAGCCGTCGCCATCAAGCTCAAATCCGGCCTTCCCGGCAACCACCCCCAGGAGCCCGGCAACCAATCCGATTCGCCCCGGAAGGCCTACCATGGCTGACCCGAAATCCTCCGTCGTCGATCACCCTTCCACCTTCGGTACATCAGTCATCTTGGGTCCAGAGCTTCACGCCTCTTTCGCCCACTGCCACAAGATCACCAAGGACCGGGCCAAGAATTTCTACTACGGCCTGAAGCTCACTCCGGAGCCCCGCCGCTCCGCCGGCTACGCCATCTACGCCTTCATGCGCGCCTGTGACGACCTCGTTGACGACCCCACCGACGAGCAAGGCCGCCCCATCACCCTCACCCCCGCCCAGGGCCTCGCCCGCGTCAACGAATTCCGCGACGGCATGCTCCGCGTCCTTCAATCCGAAGACCGCTCCACCTGGCCCAAAGGCGAATTCTGGCTCGGCTTCAAATTCGCCGTCCAGACCTACAACCTCGATCTCCCCCTCCTCCATCAGATGCTCGACGGCATGGCCGCCGACCTCGACAAAACCACCTACGACACCT
This sequence comes from uncultured Phycisphaeraceae bacterium, assembly GCA_964542875.1. GTDB lineage: Bacteria > Planctomycetota > Phycisphaerae > Phycisphaerales > Phycisphaeraceae > CAZGOM01. The sequence goes on along the minus strand of CAZIWA010000231.1, from coordinate 3 downwards.
TCC
>CAZIWA010000230.1:0-4310 GCA_964542875.1 uncultured Phycisphaeraceae bacterium | reverse complement strand
ACAGCCAGGGTCGCAGCGCTTCTTAGCGCGTAGGCCCTGGTGAATACATAAAAACAATGCTCTTGCACACGCCTGCTTCAGCGCCGCATAACCTGTAAAAATCCATCTCGAAAATTCTCCGCGGCATGCTCTGCAAGCCGTGCTTCTTGCTCTTTATCTGATCTTTCTCGACCCGAACCCCGAAACCCGTACCCCGAAAAGAATTGCCCGCATGCCACACTCCCATCTTCGTGGGCATGTCTTCACTTGAACTCAACCCCCCGGTTGCGTCCCCGCAGGCCGTGTCGCAGGCCGTGTCGCCGCAGCAACCGGCTTCAACCCATAGCTGCTCTCCAGCAACTTATACAAATCCTCTTCCTTCCCCGGATACCCGATGATCATCTCCCCCTTGTAGATCAGGATCGGCAGCGAAGCCTGCCCCACCAGCGTCCGGATCTGCCGGTAAATCGCCAGATTTGACTGCACCATCGCATCCACCGAAGGCTTGGCCACTTCTTCTTCCAGTTTCGCTTTGCCCACCAGGCTTTCCGCAAACGCCTTCACCTCCGCCACCGGCGGCGCCGTCTCTCCTTTCATCACAAACGCGTCATATTCCAACCACTTCGCTTTGTCGATCCTTGCAATCGCGATCCCCATCTTCCCCAACTCGCATGAATCTCCATGCATCACGTTGTACGAAGCGTTCGGATTGCACTGATGCCCCAGCGACGTATAAAGCGGCAGCACCGCAAGCTCACCCGCATACCGGTCGCGCGCCTTTTCCAGCACCCTTGCCATGTTTCGGCAATGCGGACACGTATAGTCGAACATCTCCACCACAATCACCTTCGCATCCCGCCTCCCCAGCACCGGAAACTGCGATGGTTTTAAAAACAACCTGCCCTGCAAAATGGAAATCGTCCGGCTGTCTCCCGTGCCGGTATCCACATCAAACCCCGTCCCGGCGGACCCCGCAAACCCCTTGCCCAATGATGTCACCCCCACCGCCTTCTCTCGCGCCAACCCAGGCAAGAGCAGCGCCCACACCATGCCGACCACCACCCAGGTGGCCGGCTTGAAGCTTCCGGGAAACATCCCTGTCCTCACGCCATCCACCCGCCAGGCCACACCTCCGAAATAGGTGATGCCCGCGCCCACAATGCCCAGCACATGCGCCGTCGTGCAGTACCCGCAAATCTCCTTCACCAAGCCTATCTGCGCATAGGTAAACCACACTGCGCTGGCCACCATCGCGCCTATCAGCAGCATCAGCAGCCGGCCCGCGCCTCGGCCCACCGCACTATCGGGCTTGGTTGCGCTCACCCACACGCACATGATCGCCAGCGCATACACCGCCATCGCCGGCAGCGTTACTGAAACACCCAGCACATTGCTCCACTTGCTGGCCAGCACGCTGCCGCAGCCCTTATTCCCCTCAGAGCACCCCAGGATCGCGCCCCCGGTGGCCACCTTGTAATAGAGATAAGCGCTGATGCCGAAGCATCCTGCCCATAGCACTGTGGCAATAGTCCCAACGACTCTTGGGATCGGCCGTTGAATCACTTCTTCATTCATACGTACCCGGCATTCACAAGTTAAAGAAAGGCCCGGCGGAGTTTCATCGCCCCGCCAGGCTCTCAACATCCTTGTGATATTACCCAGTCCGGCAACTCCGGGCTGACATCTTTCTCAGATCGCCCATGCCCCCGGAATTTCAGGGTTCGACGTATCGGGGAGGTCGAAAAAACCTGATCCCTCCCAGGTACATGCCCCCTTTGATCCCAAACCTCAATCAACCCGCTCCTGGACACGCGATAACCCGGCCGCCCGGTCACCCGGACGCGGGGGCTTTCGTCAAATGCGATTGCCCATCAGATCGCCCCCGCCCTGTTGCCGACCATGGATTCCACGATCAATCCGCGTTCATCCATTTCCTTCAGGAAGTGCATGCGCCGCATCGGGTGCCCGCCGCGCCGCAGCAGCATCGGAATCGCTGCCCCCACCCTCCGGAACACTTCATCCATGTCGCCGGTCATCTTGCCGAACGCCCACGCGGCATAGAAGTCCATCCCCCGCACATCGTTCAAGCTGAATGCCCCCGGCTGAATCGCCTGGTCCAGCAGCTTCACGGCCAGCGCCCTGAAATATTCTTCGCCGGTCTCCTCCCACATCCGGAACAACCCCGCGAAGCTCGACCAATCCCCATAACCGGTGATCGTCTTGTACGCCGAGTCTGCAGTCCCCTGCGGATACGGATACTCGAACTTGCCTTGCGCATTGGTGTACTTCTCAAAGAAGTTCTTGCACACATGCTTCGCCGCGGCGATGTACTTTTCATCCGGGTTCAAGTGATACGCCGCCGCCAGATTGATCAGCGGCACGCCAGCTTCACGCCCGTCGCAGCACACCAGGTACGTCAGGTTGTTGATCCAGTAAATATGGTTCTCCGCCACGCTCAACACCACATTCCTGGCCCGCTCATCGCCCGTCAGGTAGTAGTACGCCAGAATGCCTTCAGCCCACTGGTGGCTGGAATACACGTTCCCCACAAAGTGCTGCCCAGTATGCGGGATCAGCCCGCCCTTCTGGCGCATGTCCGTGCTCCATTCGCAGAAGTCCACCTCCATGTAATGCCGCGCCGCTTCCTTGCCGTAGTCCCACGCGTACGTGTGGCCGGTCCGCAAAAAGTGCTGCAGCGGGAAGTACACCAGCACGTCATCCTCATTATTCGTACAACTAGTCGCGTCGGCATTCACCTGGCATCCAAAGTGGAACATCCCCGTCGCCGGTTGCCGGTCATACGTATGCCGGTTCGGGTTGCCCGCCGCCGGCACCGGCTCGATCAGATTCTCCATCAGCGGATACTTCTGCGGCTGATATTTCAGCATGTGCTGGCAATCAAGCACCTGGCAATGCGCAAACCACGCCGGGTCAAACGAAATGTCCACCGGCTCCACATACAGGTATTCCCAACGGAACCCCTTGGCCATCACCTGGTTCATCGTCAGCGGCTTGTTCTCACCGGTGATGAAAATGATGTGGCTCTTGCTCACACCCTTCACCAGCATCATCGGCGTCGACCAATCCGGCCAGATCGACCACGTAATCAGGCTCTCATCGATGGAGATCGACTTCGGGTGCAACTGCCGGAAGTGTTCAAACGTCGTCACCAGCGTGAAGTCCTTTTGCTTCCAGCCGATCATCGGCTGCACCGACCTCACACCTGAAATCTGCAAGTCCGCACGGAAGCCCGAGGCCTGCCCGGGCCGCATGTGGAACGCATACTTGCTCCAGTCTTCACGGAAGCTTTCCGCGTTCCTTAAAAATACGCTCCCGCCCGCACACTGGTGAATGTTCCCCGGCCCGCTCTTGGCCGCCGCCGCGTAGGTGTCGATATCACCCACCGCGCTGGCCACCACTTCGATGTTCTCGTGCATCTCATGGTCTTTGTGCATCCAGTCCTGGCCCTGGTGGGCCTGGCGCAGCAGCTTGGTTGCATCAGGCTGCATCGTGGTGGGCATCACCAGCTTCATGCCTTTGATGAACACCTTCCCGTCCACGTGTTCACGGCAGTAGAACGTGTGCTCCAGTTTCACATCCGGGCTGTCCGCGGTCAGTTCAAAGCGCAGCGCGAAATCCATCAGCGTGCTGCCGTCGCGCGCCTTGTGCTTGCCTTCCAGGCGGAGCGTCGCCCGCGCCGGGTTGTGGTGCTGCACCACCACTTTGTATTGCCCTGCCTGGCTGGCCCGGTAAACCTTGCCCCCTGTATCCGTCACCTGCAGGTCCACGTGATGGCTCTCATCGCAGATCAGTTTTCCGTTGACGACCACCTTCCGGATCACCGGCCCCGGCTTGCGCGAGATCGTCACGCTGGAAATGTCGTTGGAAATCGTAAAGTCATCCCCGGCTTCGCTGATCACCACCGGATTCTTCACCGGCACCACATGCGTGGGCCCGGGAATCACATGAATCGACTTCTTCTCCTGCCCGCCGATGTCCACCACGATGTCCAACAGCGCCCATTCGATGCTCCCGTCTTTCCGGGTCTGCAGCGCCTTGGCGAAAACCGGCAGTTGCTTGCCCGAATCATCGACCACTTTGATGTCCGACACGTTCTTGATCTTCCCCGGCGCAAACGGAAAACCGCGCGTCACGATGTAGGCGGGCAAAGGCGTAAGCGTCTCATTTTTAAGGTGAATCGTTCCCTGTTCCATGTGCATTTAACTCCCCCCCGGGGTTAAAAGTGACTTGAGATGGCGTACTTATTTACCCCCCGCTCCCTAAGGGGTCAAACCCCTGCAACGCGCTATCAACCAGGAAATGATTACTTC
>CAZIWA010000229.1:3155-4315 GCA_964542875.1 uncultured Phycisphaeraceae bacterium | reverse complement strand
CCCGTCACCCGGTCACCCGGGCGCGTGGGAAATCGACAAATGCTTTTACCCTGGGTGAGGATGTTCCTCTCATCGATTATTCAAAGATTCCATCTGCGCTCCCCTCTCTCCGGCCTCAAAAATCTCTGTTAACATTCCCCCATCTCAACTTCATTTCGATCGCACGGTTCACTTCAAAGGATGGGGCGGCAATGAAAGACAAATTTAAAGGTCCAGACGGCGAACGTCGGCTCGTGGAAGCAGTCTGCGCCCAGCCCATGATCGAATACAACACAGACCTCGCCAAGGCCTTCATCGCCAACGGCACGCTTGTGGAATTCGCCAACAAGGAAAACCTCACCACCCAGGGCCTGTTTGAAAATCACGTCTTTTTCGTCCTCGCCGGCGAGGTCAACATCCTCGTCAACAGCCAGCTCGTCGGCACCCGCAAAGGCGGCGAATCCATCGGCGAAATGTTCCTCGTCTCACCCTTGGCCGCCCGCACCGCCACCGTCACCGCCAACGGCCCCGTCCTCTGCCTGCGCGTCACCTACACCGACTTCCAGAAAGTCGCCACCACCTTCCCCAACATTTGGCGGTCCATCGCCCGCATCGCCATCGAACGCCTCATCGAAAAAGACCGCTTCCAGCGCCAGCCCAGCCAGGGCCTCAGCGTCTTTGTCGGCAGCTCGCTCGAAGGCCTCTCCGTCGCCCGGATCATCAGCGACGGGCTCAAGCATTACAAAAAATCCATCCCAAAAATCTGGTCCATCCCCGGTATCTTCTCCCCAGGCGGCATCAAACACGAACTCCTCCTCAAAGAAGCCCGCCGCTCCGACTTCGCCGTCTTCGCCTTCGGCCCCGACGACAAATCCGCCTCACGCGAAAAAGACACCTTAAACCCCCGCGACAATGTCATCTTCGAACTCGGCCTTTTCACCGCCCTGCTCGACAAAACCCGGGTCTTCATCGTCAAGGACCAGAACTCCGAAATCAAAATCCCCCGCGACCTCGTCGCCACCGTCATCAACTACACCAACAAGCCCGGCCAGCTCCTCACCGGCACTCTTGCCCCCGCCTGCGAAGAAATCCTCGGCGCAATGAACCGCCTCGGCACAAAATAAGCCTTTCATCAAAAAACGTCCGCCGCAAGCGCCAAAGACGACTTTCAAACTCCAGCC
>CAZIWA010000229.1:0-3055 GCA_964542875.1 uncultured Phycisphaeraceae bacterium | reverse complement strand
CCAGCCCGACCTCCCGCAAACCCCACAAAAATCCCGCCACGCAGATCACCGCCAACCACCGCGGGTGCCACAGCACGGCCCAAAGCAGTGCTGTGTCTTGTACGCGCCCCATCCCCCCACAAAAACAAACTCCTCACATGCTCCCCCAACACCACTTCAACCTCTCTCACCTTGCGCATCCAACTGAAAAACCCGGCATACCCCTTACCACTTCAACTGTTCCCATAAAACGACAAAACATGCGGCAGATTCCGGCACGGCATCCCCTCAAAACCCCCAACATCAAAAATGCGCTCTAGACTTCCTTGTCGATTCAATCCATATGACCCTTGGTCAACAAAAATGCAAATCTCGCTTTTTAGCTCAAATTTATTTATGAGCTTCTTTTCGCCCTGAAAATTATCCAGCCTTCAATTGATTCTATAAAAAAGCTCCTAAGGCACAAATTACCTTAGGAGCTTATTTATAAGGCATCTAACTCCTCAACCCTTCGCCATCTTCCGCAACACCGTGTGCAGAATCCCACCATTCCGGTAGTAGTCCACTTCCACAGGCGTATCAATCCGGCACAGGGTGTCGAACGTAATCTTGGACCCATCCGGCTTCGTCGCCGTCACCTTGATCGTCTGCCGCGGCTTCACATTGTCATCCACCGCAATGTCAAAGGTTTCATCACCCTTCAGGCCCAGGGATGCGGCGTTCTCCCCAGCTTTGAAGCACAGAGCCAACACGCCCATGCCGATCAGGTTCGACCGGTGGATGCGTTCGAAGCTCTCCGCGATGACAGCCTTCACACCCAGCAGGAACGTGCCCTTGGCCGCCCAGTCACGGCTGGAACCCATGCCGTAATCCTTGCCGGCCAGCACAACCAGGCCCACGCCCTTGTTCTTGTATTCCACGGATGCGTCGTAGATGGTCGTCACAGCGCCACCCAGAACATCGCTCTTGGTGAAGTCGTTGGTGAACCCGCCTTCGGTGCCGGGCGCCACCTGGTTCTTCACGCGGATGTTGGCAAACGTACCGCGCGTCATCACCCGGTCGTTCCCGCGCCGGGCGCCGTAGCTGTTGAACATCGAAACCGGCACGCCGTTTTCTGTGAGGTACTTGCCTGCGGGGCTGTCCTTCTTGATGTTGCCTGCCGGGCTGATGTGGTCCGTCGTCACGGAGTCCGCAAACTTGCCCAGCACCCGCGCGCCCTTGATCGGCTGGATCGGGCTCGGCACCGGCGCAAGATTGTCAAAGAACGGCGGCATCTGAATGTACGTGCTCTTGTCGTCCCACTTGTACAGATCGCCCTTAGCGGCCGACACGGCCTTCCATTCGTCAGAGCCCGCGAACACGTCCGCATATTCCTTCAGGAACTGCGCGCGCGTCACGCACCGGGCCACCACTTCCTGGATCTCGTCCTGGCTGGGCCAGATGTCCTTGAGATAAATCGGCTGCCCCTTCTTGTCACCCTTGGTCGCCACACCCAGCGGCTCCTTAGTGATGTCGATGTTCACATTGCCGGCGATCGCGTAAGCCACCACCAGCGGCGGGCTGGCCAGGTAGTTCGCCTTCACGCTCTGGTGCACGCGGCCTTCAAAGTTACGGTTGCCCGAAAGCACCGACGCCACCACCAACTCGCCCTTGGCGATCGCCGCATCGATCGGGTCCGGCAGCGGGCCGGAGTTACCGATGCAGGTCGTGCAGCCGTAGCCCACCAGGTTGAAGCCCATTTCGTTAAGCGGCTCCCACAGGTTGGCCTTGGTGTAATACTCGGTCACCACTTTGCTTCCGGGGGCCATGGAGGTCTTCACCCACGGCTTGCTCTTAAGGCCAAACGCGGCGGCCTTCTGGGCCACCAGGCCCGCGCCGAGCATCACTTCCGGGTTGGAGGTGTTCGTGCAGGAGGTAATCGCCGCGATCACCACCGCGCCGTGCGCCAGCTTGAACTGCTTGCCGTTGTAGTCCACGTCCACGGTGCGCAGCAAATCTTCTTCGGTGACGGGCTTGGCGGCCACTGCGGTCTTCGCGCCGCCGCCTTCGTCGTCTCCGCCGCCCTTGCCGCCGGCCAGCGCCTTGGGCAGTTCCTTCTGCCAGGAGGCCTTCACACCGGTGAGGGCGATCCGGTCCTGCGGCCGCTTGGGCCCGGCCAGCGAAGGCACCACGGTGCTGATGTCCAGTTCCAGCACGCTGGAGTATTCGATCGGGTAGCTGTCATCGCGCCACAGGCCTTGCGCCTTGGCGTAGAGCTCAACGGTCTTGATCAGGTTTTCATCGCGGCCCGACAGGTGCAGGTACTTGATGGTTTGCTCGTCGACGGGGAAGAAGCCGCACGTTGCGCCGTATTCGGGGGCCATGTTGGCGATGGTCGCGCGGTTGGCCAGCGGCATCTCCGCCAGGCCGGGGCCAAAGAATTCCACGAACTTGCCCACCACGCCGTGCTTGCGCAGCATCTCGGTCACAGTCAGCACCAGGTCTGTCGCGGTGATGCCCTGCGGCAGCTTGCCGATGAGCTTGAAGCCCACCACTTCGGGGATCAGCATGTAGATCGGCTGGCCAAGCATCACGGCCTCGGCTTCAATGCCGCCCACGCCCCAGCCCAGCACGCCCGCGCCGTTGATGTGCGTGGTGTGGGAGTCGGTGCCCACCAGGGAGTCGGGGAACAGCACGCCGTCCTTTTCCCACACAACCTTCGCCAGGTATTCCAGGTTCACCTGGTGCACGATGCCTGTCGCAGGCGGCACCACCCGGAAGTTATTAAACGCCTGCTGGCCCCACTTAAGGAACTCATAGCGTTCGTTGTTGCGTTCAAATTCCAGCTTGGAGTTGATGGAGAGTGAGGTCGCCCCGCCGTACGCGTCCACCTGCACCGAGTGGTCGATCACCAGGTCGCACGGCACCAGGGGGTTCACCTTCTTGGGATCGCCCTTCATCTGCACCATCGCGGCGCGCATCGTCGCAAGGTCCACCACGCAGGGCACGCCGGTGAAGTCCTGCAGCACAACGCGGCCCGGCATGAAGGGGATTTCAATCTCGCCAACGTTCTTGGCGTTGTAATTGGCCAGAGCCT
>CAZIWA010000228.1:0-4403 GCA_964542875.1 uncultured Phycisphaeraceae bacterium | reverse complement strand
TGAGCGAAAGATTAGGCCAGGGAAGTGTAGAGGGAGTTGAGTTTCGGGCGTAAACGGGATGTTGGATTACGACGCGGACGTCTAATCCGACCTGCTTGGGGCTGAATGGCGAAGCTGGCAGAATGGCAAGGGGTATCGCTTTGACGGGTTTTTCGTTAGGTTGAAGGTGTTGGGGGTGCCAGCGTTGCGGCAGAGGGTTTGAGTTGAGTGGAGTGGTTTTCATTGGGAGGGCGTTTTTGTGAAGACGATTTACTGGATGGTGGCGGTGTGCGTGGCGGCGGCGGGGGTGATGGGCGCGCAGCGTGCGATGGCGGATGTGCGGGTGGCAAATGTGTTTGCCAACGACATGGTGCTGCAGCGCGAGAAGCCGGTGCCGGTGTGGGGGAAGGCTTCCCCTGGCGAGAAGGTGACGGTGCGGTTTGGCGGGCAAGAGAAGAGCGTGACCGCTGGTGAGGATGGCCGGTGGGTGGTGCGGCTGGATGCGATGAAGGCGGAGAAGACCGGGCGGGAGATGACGATTTTAGGCAATAACAGCCTGGTGATGAAAAACATTCTGGTGGGCGATGTGTGGCTGTGTTCCGGGGATTTTGGGGTGTACTGGGAAATGTTCTCGGTGGTGGATTCGGCAAAGGAACTGTCCAAGGCAGGGAACCCGATGATCCGGCTGCTGAGGGTGGGGGCGCATAACAGCAATGTGCCGCTTGAGGATATTGCGGGCGTGTGGCGGGAGTGTTCGCCGGCGAGCGTGGAAGGGTTTTCGGCATTGGCGTATTTTTTCGGGAGGGAGATTCAGCGGGAGATGGATGTGCCGGTGGGGTTAATCGATGTGAGCTACCGGTATTCGTATGCGCGGGGATGGATTGCGCCGGAAGGGTTTCGGGAGGTTGAGGAACTAAAGCTGCCTCGCGAGAAGATGGAGAGCTGGGACCCGACGACGGCGAAGGGAAAAGAGGCTTACGGGGCGACGATTGCGGCGATTGAGAAGTGGCTGCCTTTGGCGGAGAAGGCGGTGGCGGAGGGAAAAGTGCCGCCTAAGCAGCCGAGGTTCCCGCAGGCGCTGCCGGCGACGGACGTGAATTATCTGAGCAATGGGGAATTGTCGCTGCATTACTACGGGATGATCTGCCCGATCCGGGGTTATGCGATCCGGGGGATGGTCTGGTCGCTGGGCGAGGGGAGCGAACTGGAGCCCAGGAAGTTGAGGTTTTATTTGAAGGGATTGATTTACGGGTGGCGGAAGGTTTGGGGGCAGGGGGACTTTCCGGTGTATGTGGAATTGCTGCCTCAGGTGGGGGCGGAGCCGGTGAGGAGCAAGGCGCCGCCTGAGATGGATGGGTGGGCGGTGCTGAGGCAGGAGCAGGCGGCGGTGGGGACGGTGGTGGAGAAGACGGGGATCGCGGTGACGTACGACGTGAGCGATTACGTGGCGGACAGCCGGAATCGGCAGGATGCGGGCAAGCGGCTGGCGCTGGCGGCACTGGCGGGCGAGTACGGAAAGAAGATCGAATATTCCGGCCCGGTGTTTAAAGAGATGAAGATTGCGGAGGGGAAAATGGTGCTGAGCTTTGACCATGTGGGCAAGGGATTGATGGCGGGGAAGAAGGATGGGCTTTCGCCTGTGGTGGAGGTGAAGGAGCTGGAAGGGTTTGTGGTGGCTGGGGCGGACAAGAAGTGGCACTGGGCGAAAGCACAGATCGTGGGAGAGACGGTGGTGCTGACGTGCGAGGAGGTGAAGGACCCGGTGAAGGCGCGGTATGCGACGTTCGGGAACCCGGGATTCTGCAATCTTTACAACCGGGATGGGCTGCCGGCGGTGCCGTTTACGGCGGGGGAGTGAGGGCGGATTTTGATTGGATGAAGAGGATCAGAATTTAGGGAGCCGGGTGAGTGGTTGTTGGCAGTTTGGTGACGACTTTAAGGAGCGAGACATGTCGATGATGCGCAAGCGTGGGTCGAGTGGTGTGTGGGGTGCGGCTGCTGCGGTGTTGTTGGTTGGTTATTCCAGCGCGGGTGTGAGCGCGGTCTGGGGCGCGGCGACAGTGGCGAAGCTGTTTACCGATGGCATGGTGCTGCAGCAGGGGATGCCGGTGCCGGTGTGGGGAGAGGCGACGGCGGGAGAGAAGGTGTCGGTGAGCTTCGCAGGGCAGCAAAAGGAAGCAGTGACGGGCGCGGATGGGCGGTGGATGGTGAAGCTGGACGCGATGACCGCCAACGCGCAGGGGCGGGAATTGGTGGTGAAAGGCGCGGACGGGGCGGGCCCGGCGCTGAAGGATGTGCTGGTGGGGGAAGTGTGGCTGTGCGGGGGGCAATCCAACATGGGGCTGACGCTCAGCGAGGCGTTTGACGCCAAGGCGGAGATTGCGAAAGCGAACTATCCGACATTGCGGCTGATGGCGGTGGGGGCGGGGCCGAGCCCAACGCCGATGCGGCAGATCCGGCGCGGGCCGTGGCGTGTGTGCACGCCCGAGAGCGCGGCGGGGTTTGCGGGCGTGGCATACTTTTTCGGGAAACGGTTGAACGAAGAACTCAACGTGCCGGTGGGGTTGATCGAGTTTGATATCGGAGCGACAGGGATTGAAGGGTGGACGCCGATCGAGGGGTTTAAGGCGTCGAGTGACCCGGCGATGCAGGCGACGTACCGGGAAGTGATGAGCTGGGACCCGACGACAGAGATCGGCAAGAAGGCCAATGAGGAGGGGATTCAGAAAGTGAAGGAGTGGCTGCCGGTGGCCAAGAAGGCGCTGGCGGAGGGGACGCCTGTTCCGGCGCAGCCGCTGCTGCCGGCGGCGCCGGTGTTTTTTAACGGGCCGACGGTGCTGTTTAACGGCACGGTGAGCCCGGTGGTGCCTTTCGCGGTGCGCGGAGCGGTGTGGTACCAGGGCGAGGCCAACCCGGGCGAAGGGCAGAGCTACGAAGCCAAGATGCGGGCGATGATCTCAGGCTGGCGGCAGGTGTGGGGGCTGGGCGATTTTTCGTTCTACTACGTGCAACTGGCCAATGAAGGCAAGCCGGTGGAGTCGCCTGACGAAGAAGAAAATTTCAGGTATGTGCCGGTGCGGCAGGCGCAGCGGCGGGTGATGGACATGCCCAACACCGGCATGGTGGTGGCGCTGGACCTGGGCGAAGACGCCAGCGGGCACCCCAGGAACAAACGCGATGTGGGGTATCGGCTGGCGCTGTGGGCGCTGGCGAAGGACTACGGTAGGAAGATCGCGTACACCGGGCCGGTTTACAAGGGGGTTAAGTTTGAGGGCGCGAAGGCTGTGGTGTCGTTTGATCATGTCGGGGCAGGGCTGATGGTGGCCGACAAAGATGGGCTGGACCCGGTGAAGGAGCTGGCGGGGGTCAAGACGATGAAGCAGTTCTCCCTTCGCGGGAAAGATGGGAAATGGCATTGGGCCGTGGGTGAGATTGTGGGGGATCAAGTGGTGGTGAGCTGCGATGCGGTGAAAGAACCGGTGGCGGTGCGGTATGCGGATTCAATGAACCCCAAGGGAGGGAAGCTGTATAACCGTGAGGGGCTGCCGGCGAGCGGATTCCGGTCGGACGGGTGGGGCGCTGACGTAAAAAAATAAACAAAAAATCACCAGATATTGAAGAGCATTTGAAAAGAATGAAATGCGCTGGAGGGGCTTTTTGAGGAAGGTTTTTCAATGGGATTTACAAGACGGGCAAGATTTAGACGATGGTTTTTGGCGGCGGTGGCGAGTGAGGCGTGCGGGGGAAGATGTGATGTCGGGGCGTTATCAGACGGCGCGTTTTTTGCGTTTGCCGTCGAGGTAGCTTTCGATGACGACGGAGCCGAGTTCGGGGCTGGCGCAGTAGAAGGCGGTGCCGCGGGTGAGCTTGGCCATCTGGTCGACGAAGCTGACCCAGTCCATACCCCAGTAGTCTTCGATGAGGGCGAAGGTGGAGACTTTGATGCCGAGCTGGTGGCATTTGAACGCCTCGGCGAGGGTGGCCTGGGCGGTGCGTTCTTCGGGCGGGTAGAGGAGGTAGAGGGTTTCGGCGGAGCCGTTTTTGGTTTCGATGTGGGCGGTGGGCTGGCCGTCGGTGATGATGAAGATCTGTTTATTGGCCGCGGGGCGGCGGCGGAGGATCTGGCGGGCCTGGGAGAGGCCCATCTGGAGATTGGTGAAGTGGCGGGGGATGGCCTTTTCGTTGGCGACCGCTTTGGCCAGCGGTGTGCGCAGGCGCACGACGGGGTCATACGTGCTGATGGGCATGGGCATGAGCAGCGGGAGCGCGGATTCATCGATTTTGCGGGCTAAGGAGTAGAAGCCGACGTAGTCGACGGTGTCGAGCGGGAAGCGGGAGCGGATGAGCGAGGCGAGGCCCATGGCGACGCGCTTGGCGTGGTAGAAGCGGTCGTAGCGCATCATGGAGCCGGACATGTCGATGAG
>CAZIWA010000227.1:0-4404 GCA_964542875.1 uncultured Phycisphaeraceae bacterium | reverse complement strand
TCACCACGGTTTCTTTTTTCTCACCGGAGCGCCGGCCCGTTCTTCCAGGTCTTTAAGCGCGCGCTTGCAAGCCATCCGATCCATCAGCGACATCCGGTCGATGATCATCACCCCGTCGAGGTGGTCGTTCTCGTGCTGCCAGATCCGCCCCAGATAGCCGTCGCTTTCCATGTGGAATGGCTTGCCCTCGATGTCCAGCGCATCGATTGTCAACTTCAACGGCCGCCTGATCGTCCCCCGGATTTCCGGCAGGCTCAGGCACCCTTCTTCCATGTCTTCCGACGCCGGATCCTGTACGGTCAACACGGGGTTGATGTAAACAATGTCGTCCTTGGGGTCCTGCGTCTCGCAAGTTACAAACATCCGCAGCGACACGCCCACCTGAGGCGCCGCCAGCCCCACGCCCTTTCCCCCATCGTGCATCAGGGCCAGCATCTTTTCTGCCAGGGCCTTGATCTCAGGCGTAACGGACTCCACGGGTTTGGCCTTCTGGCGCAGCACCGGATTGGGAAACTTGACGATCTTCAATTTGTCGACGTTTAAAGCCATAGTCCTATAAGTATATCCCGCCCCAAGGTTTGGGTCACACCGCCTGAATCTGCAAAAACCCTCAAAAAACCGACAATAAACGCGGTTTATGCACGTTAAAAGTTGGTTACTTGTTCTTTAAGTCCTGCAATGCAAGTTTGTTAGACACCGGCGTCTTGATTTTCACATCCATTCAAGTGACAATATGCATTGTTCGGGGTACCTCAACGGGTAAAGAAGTCAACAAAATCCGCGCCACGTTGCGCTCGTCTCCGGGTGAAAATGCATTAGCTACTAGCAGAAGGGTCAAGAGGGATGGCTACCATCACCAAGAAGGAATTGATTGACCAGATCGCTGACGCCAGCCGTGAAAAGCGGGTCGTCGTGAAGAAAGTCGTACAGGCCTTCCTCGACAGCATTGTTGTCGAACTCGGCAAAGGCAACCGGCTTGAATTCCGCGACTTCGGCGTTTTCGAAGTCAAGGAGCGCCGCGCCCGCCGCGCCCAGAACCCCAAGACCCTCACGCCTGTGCAGGTTCCCCCCAAGCGCACCGTGAAGTTCAAGGTGGGTCGCCTCATGAAGCAAACCCTCCTCAACCCCGATGCCCCCCTCATTGCTTCGCCCGACCCTGACGAGGAAGCCGCAACCCCTGCGGTTCCCGTCGAGCAAAAAGCAAAGTAAGCAAAGCCCCTCCCGATGGCACAACCACCGGATGGCCCCATTGATGGGCGCCAGCAGCCCTGGCGAAAGCAGCTCCAAGACGATTTGGAAGATCTTCACGCATCCGCACTTTTGCGGTCGCTGTCCCCTGTCTCTCATCAGGGCCGGTTCATCGCCCGTGCCGGGCGCAGGCTTTTGAACCTTTCATCCAACGACTACCTGGGCCTGGCTTCCCACCCCGAAGTGATTGCCGCGGGCATTCAGGCCCTTGAGACCCTTGGCGCAGGGGCGGGCGCCAGCCGGCTGGTCACCGGGCACACCCCGGTTCACGCCTCATGCGAAGCGGCCTTTGCCGCTTTCAAGCACGCCCAATCAGGCCTGCTTTTCCCCTCCGGTTACATGGCCAATCTCGCTGCTATCACCAGCCTCGCCGGGCCGGGTGATCTGGTCCTCAGCGACAAGCTCAACCATGCCAGCCTTCTGGACGCAGCGCGATTCTCCGGCGCAACGCACCGCATATTCCCCCATCTGAACTACACGAAACTCGCCCGTCTTCTTGAAGACCATGCCTCCGGCCATCGCCGGACGTTGATCGTCACGGACTCCGTCTTCTCCATGGACGGCGACACCGCAGACCTCGCCCTTCTGGCTCAGCTCGCCGAAAAACACGCCGCCATCCTCATCGTCGACGAAGCCCACGCCACCGGCACCCTCGGCCCCACCGGCGCAGGCCTGGCCGAATTGCAGAACATCTCGCACCTCATCCCCGTCACCATCTCGACCGCCAGCAAGGCCCTCGGGCTCGTCGGCGGGATCATCACCGGTCCCGATCTCATCATCCAGACGCTCATCAACAAAGCCCGTCCCTTGATCTACACCACCGGCCTCCCCGCGGCCACAGCGCAGATGATCACCCAGGCTCTGCAAATCGTTCACGACGAGCCTCAACGCCGAACCCGCCTGGCCGACCTTTCCACTCACACCCGAAACAGGATCGATGCGATGGGCCGCTTCCCTGCGGTTTCCACCTCGGGACCGATCACCCCGATCATCCCGATCATCGTGGCCAGCGCTCAAAACGCGCTGCACCTGGCCAGGCACCTTGGCGACCACGGTATCCACGCCAGCGCCATCCGCCCCCCTACGGTGCCCCCTGGGGCATCCAGGGTGCGCCTGAGCCTTCGCTGTGATCTGCTGGACTCGGACATCGATCAACTCATCGACGCGCTCAAAACCTGGCGCGCCCCCGCAAGCCAGCCTGATCCCGTCGCCCGCTAATCATTTCTTAGTGTCGCTCTTGGATGCTTCTGATTTGGGCAACGGCTCCAGGATCGTCGCCGTCACGGTCACAGTCAGGTTTGAGGCATCGCCATCGGTTAAGCCATTCACCTTCGAAAACACGCTCGTAGCTTTGCCGCCCTTGGATGTCTCGAAATAAAACCCGACCTTTTCGTCGTAACGCAGCCGAGGCGCAAAGATCATGTCGTTGGCGGAATCAAACCCCTCAAGAGGTTTTCCGTCGGCTCCCAGCGTATTGCTCTCCAGCACCTTGCAGGGCCCAAAATTCCACACGTTCACGCCGCCCCCGCCCACGGGAAGCGGCATGTCGAACGTCGTCACATCGTTTTCGGTCTTAGGTTCGCCCGCCATCTTGTGCGTCGCGTGATAGTTGATTGGCGCAGTCGCTTCAATTTTGAAACGCACCGTCGTCACCCGAGGCTTGATCTTGTTCCCCTCGCAAACGATGAACTCCCCGCTCTTGGGGCCCGGAGTGACATTCCCTTTGCCGTCGACGATGAACGTGAAGTCCTCTGCGCCCTGGGCGTTGTTGGTCAGATAGTCCACGTTATAGATGCCTGGAACGGCCACAAACTTCTGTGCGCCCGGGTCAGGCGGCAAAGTGACGCACAAACCAGGTATGTAATAAAACGCGGTCTGCTTGGCTTCCGGATCAAACTCAATTGTGTGCGTATCCAGCGTCAGCGTGGAAGCCCCCGGCTTAAAGTCCTTGAGCACCTTGGACTTTTGATTGATATACGTCACGCTCTCCACCCCGGTGTCAGCGGCGTTGACCGTAAACGTGAAGTCGCTCCCGTCTTCACCGCCGTTGTGGAATAAGTCCACGGAGTAGGTCATCCCAGGCTTAAGCCCGGCCAGCACCACTTTGTCCTTGCCTCCCGGCACAGGAATCGCTTCGGTCAGGTCCCCGCCGGTCACCTGCCCATTCACCAGATTGGGAAACCCATTCATATCCAGCGTCACTGTCGCTGCGCGGGCTGTTTTGCCTGCGGCCAGTGAAGCAACCCCGACCAAACCCGCCAACACGCACAGACGGAAATACTTCGACATGATGCGTCTCCTTGAAATGTTCGAACCTTCCCCCCAACGACGACGCGACCCATTCCACACGTTCCTGCGACATTTTGCAATATCGGGTCAATGGATGCTCCCCGGCTCACGCCCGGTTAAACTACGCCTTCTGATTCCCCAAGCACCCTCTAAGGACGCCTGCATGACCAGCCCTTTCGATAAAGTTCCCCCCGGCCCCAAGATTCCCTTCATCGTCAACGTCATCGTTGAGATCCCCAAGGGCAGGCGCAGCAAGTTTGAAGTCGACAAGAAAACCGGCCTCCTGAAGTTCGACCGCTACCTCTATTCCTCCCTCATGTATCCCGGCGACTACGGCTACATCCCCGGCACCCTCGCCGAAGACAAAGACCCTCTGGACATCCTCGTCATGGTCAACGAGCCCACCTTCTCGGGCTGCCTCATCGAAGCGCGCCCCATCGGTCTCTTCAAAATGACCGACCGTGGCGATAACGACTTTAAAGTCCTCGCCGTCCCCAACACCGACCCTCTGTTTCGTGAATACGACGACCTCTGGCGCATCCCCCAGCACTTCCTTCGCGAAGTGGAGCACTTCTTCGCCACCTACAAGGAACTTGAAGGCGATCAAGGCGAAGACCTCGTCCAGACCCAGGGCTGGGACCCCGCCGAAACCGCTCGGCACGAGATTGTTAAATCCATCGACCGGTACAACCTCTCCAAGGGCCTTCCTCCCTCCGAAGCCCCTCTGAAGAAAAAGCACATCACTCACCCCCTGCCCACCCAGCAGAGTTCTCCGAAGATCATCGACCCTTCCAGCAGCCCGGCCATCCCCACCTCAAGGCCGCGCCGCCCGGGTAAAAAGTAAGCCGCCCCATTAACTCAAATGAT
>CAZIWA010000226.1:0-4448 GCA_964542875.1 uncultured Phycisphaeraceae bacterium | reverse complement strand
CGGTCGTACCCCATTTCACGGGAAACCTGCCAGACGAGCTGCTTGGTTTCGGCGCTGATGCTGGGGTGGTTGCCGATGGCCATGGAGGCGGTGGCGAGGGAGACGCCGGCGCGCTCGGCAACATCCTTAAGCCTGGCGGATCGCTTGACGGTGGTTTTGGTGGGCAAGATAAACTCGCTGGAGTTTGGGAACCTGAATTGAAACGAACGTGTTGTATTTCAGTTGATTAAGTTTAATAATCTCGGTGCCCGTAAAGCAAGCGTTGTTTTCACGGGTGTGTGAATTGGCGGTTGTCGGCGCAGGGTAAAGGGGTTGAGTGATGGGTCAATACCGAGCGGTGGTGAAGCGTTTGAATGGTGCGCCGTCGTTGTTCGTGAACGATGCGCCGGTGTTTTTGAACTCGGGGTATCTGGCCAAAGCGCCTTATGACACGTTTTCGCCGATGGGGTCCGGGCTTTACCTGGTGCATGACCATCACTTTGGCGTGTCGGAGAAGGGGGAGGTGGATGTCAAAACGATCGAGGGGATCGTGCGGGGTGTGCTGGACCGGGAGCCGACGGCGTATGTGATTGTGCGGAGCATGCCGCCTGCGCCTAAGTGGTGGCTGGATGCGAACCCTGAAGATGTGATGGGGTTTGATCTGCCGATGGATGGGGTGCAGGACGGGGAGTATTACCGGGATGTGTCGTGGGCGTCGGACAAGTGGCTGGAGACGATAAGCGGGTGGTACACCACTTGGGTGGGGCATCTGCACAAGAAGTTTGACGGGCGGGTGATCGGGCACCAATTCGGGATGGGGGCGCATGGAGAGAACGGGGCCAAGGGGGCGCCTGCATATGACGGGCGGTGGTTTTGCGCGGACTTTTCGCCTGTGATGGTGAAGTGGTTCCGCGGGTGGCTCAGGAGGAAGTACGGGAGCGATGCGGCGCTGCGGGCGGGGTGGTCTGACGATGCGGTGACACTGGAGATGGCGCAGGTGCCCGGGAGAGTGGAGCGGCTGAGGACGGACTGGTTTACGTTCCGGTCACCGATGAAGGCGCAGGTGTCAGACTACTACCAGGCGTACGCCGACCGGGTACGCGAGACGGTGCTGAAGGTGTGCCGGGTGATGAAGAAAGCCACGGATGGGGAAGCCGTGGTGGGGACGCATTTGGGGGCGATCCAGGATGTGGGGTTCCATGGGTGGATCTACAACCAACTGAGCACGAGCCTGTTTCGGCAATCGCTGGAAGACCCGGCGATCGATTTGTTCACGTCGCCTGCGACCTACGAGGGGCGCGACCCAGGCGGGGATGCGTGCAGCATGATGCCTCACGGCAGCCTTCGGCTGCATGACAAGCTGATTTATCAGGACCAGGACACGCGCACGCACCTGGTGCCGGCGGGGTACGCCAAGGCGTACACGCTGGGAAAAATCGCATCCAACAGCTTTGAGGCAACGAACCTGCTGAAGCGCGATTTTGCGCATGGATTGATCCATGGGTACGGCTTCTGGTGGCACCCGATGGTGAAGGGAATGTACGACGGCGCGGACATTCAGGATTGCCTGGCAAGGCTGCAGCGGATCGGCCAGGCGAGCCTGGGCTTTGAGCGCGGGCCGGCGCCGGGAATGGCGATGATCGTGGATGAGGAGAGCGCGTTTCACCAGCAATGCTCCAACCGGCTTTTCTATCCGATGATGTACCTGCAGCGGCAACAGATGTTTGGCCGGACGGGGCTTTCATGGGCGCCTTACCTGCACAACGATCTGGAGCACAAGGACTTTCCGGAGACCAAGGCGTATTACTTTTTGAATACGTTTTTCCTGACGGATGAGGAGGTGAAGCAGATCAAGCGGAAGCTGGCGGGGAGCGGTGCGGTGGTGGTGTGGACGTATGCGCCGGGCATCCAAAGCCCGACGGGGATCGATCTGGCGAGGGCGTCGGATTTGTGCGGGATGAGGCTTAAGGCGCTGGATGTGGAGACGCTGCCTCAGGTGACGCTGACGGCGCTGGATCATCCGCTGATCAGGATTCCGCGGCCGGTGATCGGGGACCCGTATGCGGCGGGGGATTTGCCGCCTGTGACGGTGGGGACGGGGCGGCTGAATGTGGATGACCGGGAGCGGTCGATCGGGCCGGTGATTTATGTGGACGATGCGAAGGCGACGATGCTGGGCGAGCTTTCCGCATTGCGGCTGCCGGGGCTTTGCGTGAAGGAGGTGGACGGGTGGACGTCGGTGTATTCGTCCGCGCCGATGCTGCATCAGATGGTGCTGCGGTCGATCGGGGCGAGCGCCGGGCTGCATGTTTACAGCCATGGGGATGATGTGGTGCTGCCGGGGAAAAGCTTTTTGATGATTCACGCGACGTCGGCGGGGAGGAAGAGGATTTTCCTGCCTCGCGTTGGGGACGTGTATGACCCGTACGAGGGTGTGGAAGTTGGCCGCGGGGTGAGGGAGGTGGTGCTGGAGATGAGGGAGTTTGAGACGCGGATTTTGTATCTGGGGGGTGGGGAGGGGTATTTGAGGGGGGCATGAAGAAGGGGTTGGGGTCTAGGGTCTGGTCAGAGGAGATGTGAGATGTATAGGGCTAGATGTCAGATGTTTTTTAGGGAAGAATTTAGAGAAGAAACATCCTCACCCCAATCCGGTTGAGTTAAGAATGAAAAGGCCAAACGAGGGCAGAGAGAGTTGAGTCGTTACAGGTTGATCGGCATGGACGCAGGCGCGTGCAAGAGCATTCTTCTTACATGTTTACCAGGGCCTACGCGCTCAGAAGCGCTGCGACCCTGGCTGTCATAGGGCCGTGCCTTCAGCACTACGGATGAGGATGCAAGGGCTTCGGATGGAGAGGGGAGACCAGAAAAAACGGACCTTGCGGAATTCCTCAGGCCTCCCAGTTTCTTTGGGGAATGAATTGCTATTGCATTGGGCGATGGGAACCACTATCGTGTGCCGCGGGTAAAAAATGAAAAAACACACTATTGCAACCGGTTTTACTTTGATTGAACTGTTAGTGGTGATCGCGGTCATCAGCGCGCTTTTGGCGATTTTGATGCCGTCGCTTTCGGCGGCGCGCAAGACCGCACTTTCGGTTAAGTGCAATGCGAACCTGAGGCAGCAGGGGCTGGCGTTTGCACAGTACGCAGTGGCCAACCGGGAGTGGTACATCCCTTCGTACGATTACAACAGGGCGCTGCGCGGGAAATACATGGAATGGACGGACGCGCTGTTTGAAGATGATTTTGTGAGTGTGCGCAAGGTATACCTGTGCCCGGACTTTGGGATCGCCAATCCGCAGATTTCGCCTGAGCTGATTTACGACAACCCCAAGCCTGCGGTGGTGAACCCGGGCGGCGGAGTGCCGTTTGCGCCTTACAACGGGTCGGGTGTGCCGACGCGCGGGAACCTTTGGCCGGCGTACGGGTACAACGGGTCGCATATCGGGGGGAGCGATGCCTACACGTATCCGGCTGCGTGGAGCGACTGGAGCAAAGGGGGCATCCGGACAGCGCGGACGCATGAGCTGAAATTCGCCAGCGAGGGGTATCTGACGATGGACGCGTGGACCTACACCACGGGTGCGGCGCCGGAACCGGGGTACGGCGCGCTGACGGTGCGGGACTATGGCCTGACGGGGCCGCCGGCTGGGGTTTTTTCAGGCGCTACGATGCCGGCGCCGAGGCACTCGGGGCGTGCTGTGAATATTTCCTTCCTGGATGGGCATGCCAGGAGCGTGGTGATCGAGGTGGATGACACGGTGGACCCGCGCGTGGTGCTGCACGGACGCGGGGCGGCGTTTGGGGGGGTGTCGCCGTGGTGGACGGGCGGGCGGCCGAATCTTTGAGTGAGGATTTGAGTGATGGTGAACCAGAAGCGGCATGAAGGCCGGGTTGGAGGAAGAGCTCGGAGTGAGGAGCACCGGTCTGGGGGCGGGGCGTTTTGGTGATTTATGTGTCCGGGGGTGATGGTTGCGGCGTGGCGGGCCTCGGGGACTCAGCCGCACCCCACCAGAGAGATTTATTAACGCGATATCGGATATAGTTTGGGTTTGAGCGGGCTGTTTTGTGGCCTGCGTTAAAACCCAGCAACTGAGGAATGATCCGATGGCCAAGAAGACGATTGCCGATGTGGATGTGAAGTCCAAGCGCGTGCTGATGAGGGTGGACTTCAACGTGCCGCTGGAGGACGGGAAGATCACGGATGATCGGCGTATCCGGATGGCGTTGGAATCGATCAAGAGCGTGCTTTCGCGCGGGGGACGTCTGATTCTGCTTTCGCACCTGGGCCGGCCTGAGGGCAAGGGCGTGGAACCGGAATTCAGCCTCAAGCCCGCGGCGGAGCGGCTTTCGGAAATGCTGGGCAAGCCGGTGGCGTTTGCCGACGACTGCGTGAGCGCGGACGCCGCGGCCAAGGCGGCGGCGCTGAAGGACGGCGACGTGCTGCTCCTGGAGAACGTGCGCTTCCA
>CAZIWA010000225.1:0-4584 GCA_964542875.1 uncultured Phycisphaeraceae bacterium | reverse complement strand
TTGCGGTTATTCGCCGGAGATCATGGCGCGGGTGGGGGTGCGGACGAGGGAGATGATGGCGGGGATGGCGGAGAGGGTGGCGGCGGCGGTGACGGCGAGGCCGCCCCAGGCCATGGCGTCCCAGGCGATTTTGGGGGCGTAGGTGATGCCCAGGAGTTGCTGATGGAACTCTCGGCCCAGGAGGGCCATGGTGACGCCCAGGACGCCGCCTAGCATGACGCCGACGATGGCGATGAGGATGGTTTCGGCGACGACAAGCCGGGCCAGCAGCCAGCGGGTGGCGCCGACGGCCCGGAGGACGCCAAGCTCAAACCGGCGGGCGGTGATGCCGGCGACGATGAGGTTTCCCACGCCGATGCAGGCGATAAAGAGCGTGACGAGGGCGATGGTGCTCATGACGCCAAGGGCCCGGTCGGTGTTGGCGAGGATTTCGGTGCGGATGCGGCGGGCGCTGCCGGGGATGATGCCGGGGACGCTCTGGCGGATGTTATCGAGGATTTTCTTATCGGGGATTTGGGGATCGAAATTCATGAGAACGAGATTGATGGCTTCGACGCCGAAGTATTTTTTGGCGTCGTCACGGGAGCCGAAGACGCAACTGATGGAGGCGTCCGAATAGATGCGCTGGATGCCGAAGAAGGAGACCGCCATGTCCAGACCGGGGGAGGCGACGACGCCGACGACGTCGAAGGTGACGGGGCCTTCTTTGGTGTTGAAGGTGAGCTTGCTGCCGACGCCGATCTTGTGGGCGACGAGGTATTCCCGGCTGACCAGCAGGGCGTTGCCCTTGTTGAGCTTTTCGATGGCGTCGGCCTGGTTTCCCTGGACAAACTCCAGCGGGGCGAGCTGGAAGAAGGTGTTGGGATCGAAGCTGACGAAGGAGGTGTTGGTGGGGGACATGCCGTCCAAGCCGAAGCGGGCCTGCTTGGGCTGGTTGATGGGGAACATGGTGGTGGGGCAGGCGATGGTGACGCCGGGGGTTTTGCGCAGGGCCTGCCATTGTTCTTCGGTGAGGGCGTAGTAGCTGTGGGCGAACCCGTCGGGCATCTGCATGTTGTCGAGCCAGCCGGTGATGAGGCTGCGCCCGCCTGTCCAGAGGGCGACGAGCATGGCGAGGCTGACCATGAGCGCGCCGGACGTGAAGCCGAAGCGGTAGGGGGAGGCGGCGACGTTTTGCGTGACCAGGCCGCGGGGGACGCCAAGAAGAAACTCCACCAAACGGCCAAGGAGGAAGGTGACAAAGACAATGAGCGGGACGCCCAGAAGGAAGAAGCCGATGAAGAGCATCGGAAGGCCGACCGTGGTGTAAAGGCCCAAGCGGAGGATGTTATCCGGCCCGGGGATGAAGGTGATGGAGATGGCGGCGGCGACGAGAAGGATGCCGGCGATGAGGCAGCCCCAGATGCCCGAAGAACGCACCACACGGGCCCGGGCGGCGAGCGCTTCCAACGGGCTGACGCTGGCGGCAAGCCAGGCGGGATAGATGGCGCCAAGGAGGCCGGCGAGGGCTGCGCCGGTGATGGCGATGGCCAGACCGGAGCCGCCTGTGGAGAAGCCGGCTTTGAGGAACTCTGCGTTTTTGGCGTAGAGCATGAATGAGAGGCCCAGGCCGACGGGGGTGCCGACGAGTGCGCCGAGGCAGGCGATGACGACGCCGATAAAAACCTGGGACATGAAGACCTGGCCGCGGGTGGCACCGACGCAGCGGAGAATGGCCAGCTCCCGGGTGCGCTGGGCGACGTCGGTGGTGAGGCTGGTGAGGATGATGAAGGCGGCGCTGAGGAAAACGAGCATGGTGAGAAGGACGAGCACCATGCGCGCGCCCTGAATGGCCCGGTTGATGCCGGCGGTGGCACCGGCGGCGTTTTGAAAGGCGACATCGCTGGGGAGGAGGGGCTTGTATTTGGCTTCAAAGGTGTCTGGCTTGATGCCTTCGGCGAGGCGGAGGCCGACTTCATCGACCTGGTTGGGAAAGCCGGTGAGGTCCTGGATCTGGGTGAGATCGATCATGCCGCCTGGTTTTTGGAGGATGCCAAGCTCCGGGCGGGAGTAGATGCCGACGACCTTCATTTCGATGTAGCCCGAGAGGCGCAGGAGCTGGAGGGTTTCGCCGACTTTGGCGCTGGTTTTGCGTTGGGTGAAGGCGTCGATGACGATTTCGCCGGGGCCCTGGATCCAGCGGCCCTGGGTGATCTCCACGGGGTGGAGTTCGCGGTCTGGCCCGGGCTGGACGCCCAGGACCATGAGGGTGTGCCGCTGCTTTGTTGCGGGGTTGTAGAGCGTGAAGCCGGAGGTGAAGCGCGCCGAGGCGGAGCGGACTTCGGGGAGGGATTTGAATTTGTCGAGGACGCCCTGATCAAACCGGCCGGAGTAGGCGTGGACGAGGCGAAAGTCCGTCAAACCGACGAACTGACCCAGGACAAGCTGAAGGTTCACCGCGACGGTGCCCATGACGCTGGCGACGGCGACGGTGAGGCTGGTGGCCACAGCGATCGCAAGCGCGAGGAGCAAGGCCCTGTTACGGGTTTTGACCAAGCTGTTGATAGCGAGATGCCACGCCGGCCGCATCGAGGTTGTCCGTGGGGAAGTCGCCTTTGAGTTTTCCGTCGCCGATGACGTAGACCCTTTGGCAGTTGGAGGCGGCGGCCGGCTCATGGGTCACCATGACGACGGTGAGGTTTTGCTGGCTCGCCAGGGATTTAAGAAGTGCCCAGAGTTTCTGGGCGTTGTTGGAATCGAGGTTTCCGGTGGGTTCATCGGCCAGCAGGAGGCCGGGTTCAAAGAGGAGCGCGCGGGCGATGGCGACGCGTTGTTGTTCGCCGCCTGAGAGGGCATCGGGGCGGTGGTGGGCGCGGTCTTTGAGGCCCAGGTCGGCGAGAAGTTTGAGGGAGCGTTCGTGGAGCCAGGCGTTGGGGCGGCCGTCGAGGCGGCCGGGGAGCTCGACGTTTTGTTGCGCGCTTAAGGTGGGGATGAGGTTGAATTTCTGGAAGACGATGCCGAGCTTGCGGCGGCGGAATTCGGTGAGCTTGGTTTCCGAGAGGGTGCTGAGGTTTTCGCCGTTGATGACGACGGAGCCGTTGTCGGCTTTATCAAGCCCGGCGATGAGGTGGAGGAGGGTGGTTTTGCCGGAGCCGGAGGGGCCCATGATGGCGAAGAAGCCGGGACCGGTGATGTTGAGATCGACCCCGCGGAGCGCCTGGACGGATTGCCCGGCTTGTTTGTAGGACTTGTGAACGTTGGAGAGCTGGAGCATGCGTGCGCGTTTTTTGTTTTTTTGTGGGAGAGGGCGTGTGAAGTATACGCGGGCGGATGGAGAAATTTTGACCGGGATTCGGAGGATTTGAAGGTGGGGGGAGAACTGAGGCGGGGGTGGGGCGTATGGTTGGGATGGAGATGAGAGGACCGGGGAAGATGACATGGTGGGCCTGGTGTTTGGCATGGACGCGGCAAGAGACGCGGGTGGAGTCTCTTGTTTTGCTGGTTATGGTGGTGCCGATTTGGATTTGGCTGGACACAGAGTTGGGCTTGGGAAGATGGGTGTTGGGATTCACTGGTTATCACTCGGGTTCTGGAGGGCACTATTACCAGAGTCCGTTGAGTGAGCTGTACCCGTGGCTGAATTGGTGGGCGTTTGGGGCGTGCCTTGCCGGATGTTGGGTGCTTGCGAGATATCCGGCGCGACAGAGTGGATTGGGGATGTGCTTGGGATTGGGAGTGATGATGGCGTTCATCGCGAAGGAATTGCCGTGGGCACTGTACGGCATGGTTGGGTGGTGGCTGCGGTCAGGACATATGAAATACACGATGATGACGCAGAGAGGACTGGAACTGCCATGGCTGATGAGCCTGGGATTGGGAATGGGCTTGGCATGGATGCTATGGAAAGCGCCGAACAATACCGCGATATATAGACGGGTAAGTGGTTTTTATTTGATATTGGGGGCTGCAGCGCCGTTGATGTGGTGGTGGTCGCTAAGGATGAAGGACTATCCAGAATTTGATTGGATCATCGATTTTTGGGGAGCGCGAGCTTGCGGCTGGATCGTGATGGGACTGGTTTGTCTGTGGTATGCGAGTAGATTGAAAGCGCGATTTTGGAAGGACGCGCGGGAGATGATTGGTGCTAGACGGAGGAGTTGCGGGAAGTGTGGGTATGACTTGAGAGGGACGCTGGCGGCGGGACGGAGGGAGTGCCCGGAGTGTGGGGAGCGGGTGGCGGGAAGTGCGACAACGTTATGAATGGTAAATGCAGGATTGGGGTTGAAAGCAAACGGTGATTATTCGGTACATTTTCGCATTTGAAGGTCCCCCTTCCCCCAATGCGGTTGAGTTAAGGATGAAGAGGCCAAAAAGAGCGCAGAGGGAGTTGAGTCGTTACAGGTTGATTGGCATGGACGCCGGCGCGTGCAAGAGCATTGTTTTTATATGTTTACCAGGGCCTATGCACTCAGAAGCGCTGCGACCCTGGCTGTCATAGGGCCGTGCCTTCAGCACTTGGGATGAGGATGCAAGGGCTTCATTGAACTGTATTGGCCCTCACCCCAACCCTCTCCTAAAGGGAGAGGGGGCAAGAATGGATGCGAC
>CAZIWA010000224.1:0-4614 GCA_964542875.1 uncultured Phycisphaeraceae bacterium | reverse complement strand
CCCGGTCGCCATCCCGGCATCCCGCGCGGCATCCAGCTCCCCTAAAGCGTCACTCAAAAAAAGCACCTGGCTTGGCGCCAGCCTCATATCAGCGGCTATTTTCCGGTAGCTCTCCGCCTCACGTTTGGGGCCGGTCCGCGTGTCGTAAAACCCTTTGAGCAAGGGCGTCAGGTCGCCATGCCGGGAGTACCGGAAGAAGAGCTTCTGCGCGCCGACGCTGCCGGAAGAGTAGATGCGCACATCAATGCCGGCCTGATGCCACTCTGCCAGTCGCGGGGGCACGTCGTCAAAAATATCGGACCTCAGTTCACCGGATTCAAACCCCGCTTGCCACACCAGGCCTTGCAGTTCCTTAAGCCCTGCGGTCTTGGCGTCAGCATCCATCAACCGGCCCACGGCGGCAGCCACATCATTCCCCGACGACGCCCCCGCTTCACTCAACACCTGCCGGCACACGGCCTCCACCCTGGCGTCCTGCCCATGGGCGGCCAAAAATCCAGCCAGGTGCGACCGCACATAGGGAAACATCGTGTCATGCACAAACCCAATGCTGGAAACAGTCCCTTCAATATCCAGCAGCACGCCTTTGCCGGTGAATCGGATCACAGTCGCACCTTGTTTTCAATGCGCTCGCCGTTGCTCACCCACGCCGGCCCCCAGCAGATCGGCGGGTGCGAAAGGTCCGCATCGCTCTGCGTGTAACGAGGCGTCCATCCCGAAGCGTCCTTAAACAGTCGGATGGCTTGCACGGCTCGTTCCTCGCAAAGGTCAAACCAGTGCCGTGTGCCCGCGGGCACGTTGATCAGGTCGCCTTCCTCCACCTGGATGGCAAACACCCTGTCATCCGCAGGCCGGATATGAAACACACCCCGGCCACGAATGATGAACCGGACTTCATCTTCATCGTGCGTGTGCTCTTTGCGGAATTTAGCCAGCATGGCCTCCAGCCCCGGCGTAGCGGATGTCACGTTGATCACATCCGCAGTCACATACCCCGCCTTGGCCTTCAGGGCCTGTATCTCCGGCTCGTAGACGGCCAATATCTGTCCGCTGTCAGCCCCTTGCGCCAGCCTGCCGTCCACATCCCAGCGTTCATGCCAGATGCCGTAGGACGCCAGGAACTGCCCGATCTCTTTCTGCCCTTGGATTTTCTCTCCCGTTTCCCGGACGGTTACGTGCGCCATGTTGTTTCCTTTCCGGGCAGGGCCCCGGTGATCTGCAGCCGCCGCCCCAGCACCTCCATGAGGAATTCCAGCACTTCCACATGTCGCCTGGCTTCGGCCAGGTCGCGGCCCCAGGTGTACAGCCCATGCCTGCGCAGGAGAAAGCCGTGCTCCAGGCCTGGCGCCTGGGCCTCCAGCCGGCTTGAGAGGGATTGCGCCAGCGTGCCGATGTCCTGTGTGTTTTCAACGATGGCGATCTGGGCCTGGTGCGCGTGCGTCTTGATGCCGGCCAGCCCCTTGAGCATCTCATACCCCTCAATGGGCAGGCGGCCTTCCTGAAAGTACAAGTCAGACAGTAGCGTGGCCCACACGCTGTGCGTGTGCAGCACTGCCCCGGCCCCTGCGGACTTGGCGCAGGCCACATGCAGCCATGTTTCCGCCGACGGCGCAGGCATACCAGGTGCGGTAGGCCGGGCCTCATCATCAACGATCACAAAGTCACCCTGGGTGAGCGCGCCCTTGTCGCGCCCGCTGCTGGTGATCAGCAGCCGAAACGGTTCCCGGCTCAGGAGCACGCTGTAATTGCTGCTGGTGCCCAGGGACCAGCCCCGGCCGTAAAACTCTCGCCCGGTGTTGATCAACGCCTGCGCATGCACCTCGGCCGGCGCGCCTGTGGGTTGGTTGTGGCCGTTGTTTGGCACAAGGCCCAGGAGGGAGGATGTCATTGTTGAGCTTCCAGGTTGCGCTTAAAGACCCCAGGCAATCTACCGCACGACGCCCGCCCGGGCCATGCTCTTTACGATACAAAAAAGCGTTCAGGTCCGGTGAAGGCCCCCCATCTCTCTTTGGAGCCAGACCCTGAGCCCCAGGCCCCTTCCCTTATTCCGCAATCTCTTCCAGCATCTCATCGGTGCATTGCGGATCCACCGCCCGCGCCGCCGCCGTCAGCACGTCTGAAATTTCCTTCAGATTCGCCTTCCATACCTCCGGCGCGATGCCTGCTGGCGTCAGTTGCGCAAACTCATCGCACAGCAGAATCATCCGCAGCACATGCTTAAACAGCACGCCTTCCTGCTTGATCAATTCCCGCAGCTTCACGAAGCTGTCGAAATTCCCGCCGTGGTCAAGCAGATCGCCGATGCCCCACACCGGGGTGACGAACAATCCGCCCGCGTGGTCGATCTTGCTCTCAAAAAGCATGCGCATCTTCTGCGCCAGCGGGATCGGATACTTGCGCAGCTCAGGCGGCAAATCCGACTGGTCCCCCGACGGATACATGTCGTCCTGCGATGCCAGCCCGGAGGTCAGCATCGCCGGGTCCACCACTTCCAGCGTCAACCGCCCAGGCGGCAAATGTTCCGGCCGAGGCACCCGTACGGACTTCGCCACCGACCCGGGCATCTCCAGCAGGCTCTCCATCACCTGGATCAATTCGTGCTTGTCCGCCAACCCCAGGTAATCCATCAAAAACACCCCGTAAAGCGGGTGCACCGCGCGGAATACCATCATCTCCTTGAGCTTCGCCGTCGGCGTCGCCGTCACCGGTTCATAGGGTTCAGGCTCCCCGGATGGCTTCTCCGGCTTGGCGCCCTTCTCGGTCTTCACCAGCGTTGCCTGTGCGGGCTTGCCTGCGCCCAGGTTCCCCAACTTCAGTTGGCCCAGCAGCTTGTTTACATCCTGCTGATTGGAAAAGTCCGTCGCCGGTTTCTCCGGCTCTGCCGTCCCTTCCTCCGAATCGTCCTCCACCGCTTCGCCGTCGGCCCCCGCCACGCCCACCGGCTTCACCGCTGCCTTCCAGCTCTCGGGCGGCTCCGGCGAAAGCACCACCATCCCCATCTCGTGCAGCGTCACCAGCATCTTCGTCAGCCGCTTCAGTTCTGGCTGAATCATGGCTGAATCCATCAGCCGCCGCTTGATCACCCGCTGTATCGGGTCCACCTCCGGGCTCAGATCCAGCAGATACGCCAGCCATCGCCAGGACAATCCCCCCTTGCTGGAAAGCTTCTGCGAAGGCGAAGTCTGCAGCTTCGTAAACTGATCCGGGTTCCAATACGCCACGCCCTGCCGCCTGGTCGGCTTCTTCTTCAAAAGCGCCTTCTTGGCGGACATCAGCTTCGGGTCCTTCACGTCCTCGGGTATCGCGTCGTATTTCTCCTGCCAGCGCGCCAGTTTCACGTCGTCCTCATGCGACATCGCAAACACAAACCCCTTGCTGTCGAACTGAGGCCGCCCCGCTCTCCCAAACATCTGCTGCGCAGACCCCACCTCGATCAGCTTCTTCTTATCCCGCGGCCCCTTCACCAGCGTCGTCAGCACCACGGACCTCGCCGGCAGGTTCAAGCCCGCAGCCAGCGTCTCCGTGCACACGCACACCGGCAGCAGCTTTTCCTGAAACAACGTCTCCACCACCCGCCTGTATCTGGGCAGCAGCCCGGCATGGTGGATCCCGATCCCACGGTGCAATAGCGCCTTTAGCTTATTGCCCGACCCAACGGAAAAGTCCACCCCCTCCAGCCGGTCGAATAGCGCCTGCCGCTGCCCATCGGCAAATAGATCCTTGCCTTTCAGCACCTCCGCGGTGCTCCAGCACACCTCCCGGTCAAAGCAAAACACCAGCGCCGGGGTCTTGCGGATCTCATCGGGCCCCTTGGCCACCTGTTCTAAAAAGTCCGGCAGAAGCTCATCCCCCACCCACGTAAACGTAAGCGGAACTTTGCGTTCCTTGCCTTCCACCAGCGTCACCCGCCGGTCCAGGCTTTTGGCCATCCAGTTGATGAACTCATTGGGCGTGCCCACCGTCGCCGAAAGCAGCATCACCCGCACATGCTTGGGCAACAGCGAAAGCGAAAGCTCCCACACGATCCCGCGTTGCGGCTCATTAAAGCTATGGAACTCATCCATCACCACCGCGCCCACATCATCAAAGCTGAACATCTCCTGATGCAGCAGCCGGTTGAGCAGCACTTCCGCCACCACCACCTTCACCTGCGCATTGGGGTTCACCGTCCGGTGCCCCGTCACCAGGCCCACCCGGTCGGGGTCAAAGCCCCACCGCTGCACCGTCGCCTGCAGTTCCAGGAACTTCTGGTCCGTCAGCGCGATCAGCGGCGTCGAATAGTAAATGTACTTTCCGGTCTTCAGGGCCTCGTACACCGCCCCTTCCGCCACCAGCGTCTTTCCCGTGCCGGTGGGCGCGCAAAGCAGCACCCCCTGGTCGCATTCAGCCCACGCGAACAGCGCCTGCTCCTGCACCGGGTAAGGGGCATACGGCAGGGTCTCAAGGTACTCCAGCAACACTTCGTCTCGGGATATCATCCGCGAATTCTACCGGACAACCCATTTCCGCGGCGCTTCAGACACCGCTCCCGTTTTCCTTAATAACCAAACTCCAATTTCCCTCAACGCCACCCAAAATGCCAAACCTTGCTCAACCACCAAAAACCAACGCCAC
>CAZIWA010000223.1:0-4664 GCA_964542875.1 uncultured Phycisphaeraceae bacterium | reverse complement strand
GGCTCAACCCAGCGGGTGGCGTGGCGGCGGGTGGTGCCGGTGAAGTAGTAGCGGATTTCGTCGTCCAGATAGACAGGCTGGGAGCAGCACTGGAGGTTTTCGCTGTCCCAGCCGCCGGGATTGCCACGGGGGAGGAAGGGCTGGCCCTGGGCGGCGCGGTGCCAACAGATGCCGTTGCGGCTGTAGGCCAGTTCGGCCTGCTGGTGGCCTTCAAAATGCCAACTCGCCAAATCATCGGCGTAGGTGTGGTAGGTCCAGAGGGTGCCGAGCTCGTAGCTGCCGTAGTTGGCGGAACCTAAGGCATAAAACTGTAGCTGAGGCGGGTCGTTGACATCAGGTTCGAAGACCATCTGGGGCTTGGACTCCCAGAAGCGGAAGTCCCATGAAGTGGTGCGGCAAACACGGCGGCCGGTGGAGGGGTGGCGGTGGTAGGCCGCGTACTGGCCGGAGCGGGTGCGGATGAGGCCCATTGCGCAATCGGGCTTATTGGGGATGGCGGGCCCTTGATTCAAAGGAGCCCAGTGGATGCCGTCCTTACTGGAGAAGACGCTGATGCATTCGGTGGGGGAGATCCCGGCAATGAGGCGGTAGGAGTCGGAGACGGGATCATGCACGACGGCTGCGCCGTGAGGGTCGCAGTCGAGCAGGAGATTGGTGTTTTCGCCGTTTTTCTTGATGAGGTCCAGTTCGGGCTTTCGCCAGGTGAGGCCGTCATCGCTTTCGGCATAGGCGAGGCAGAGATTCCAGGGGTCGTGCTGGTTGATGGTGTACCAGAGCTGGAAAGGCCTGCCGGGGAGCTTGATGACGCTGCCGAAGGTCTGGAGGTTGTTTTCCTCCCAGGGCTTGTCGGGGAGGAGGATGGGGTTTGCAGGGTGCTTGACGGGGCGGTTGAGCCTGCGCTTGAAGTTCTGGAGGATTTCGAGGCCCCAATTATCGAAGAAGAGGATTTTGAACATAGATGAGGGTCTTGGGTGCGGGGTCTGGGGTCTGGTCGGAAGAAGGAGGGAAGAATCAGAGGTTGTCGTAGGAGAGGCCACGCAGTGGGCCAAGGAGCTGGCCGAAGCCGCCCCAGGTGCTGGAGGAGGCGTAGCTGTAGGGATCGTTGGCGTTCCATTTGCGGAGTTCGCCGTGGCCATCGTGGAAGGTGAAGTTGGTGCTGACGCCCATGTGACGCCAGGTGGGCGGGGTGGTGGCGAAGCTGCCGGTGTTATTGAGGCCGGGAACGGAGCGGTAGTAGCGCTGGTTGCCCCAATTGAGAGTCCATGTGCTGTTCAACATTTCGTGGTTGGCGTCGCCGGAGGTGAAGATCAGGCAGTCGTAGAGGCCGGCGGTCATCATGGGTTTGATGATGTCGTCGGGACGGATGGGGGTGAGGGGGACGACATCGACGAAGGCGTAATAGCCATTGACTTCACGGGGCATGAGGTAGTGGGAAAAGTCATCGGAGGAGAGATTGACTTCGCCCATGGGGTCAAAGCCCATGGCGGGGCAGAGGCGGATGTCTGAGCGGGTGCGGGATTTATCGAGTTTGTATCCGCCGGGGCCGGCGATGGTGGGGAGCGCGTCGAGATAGTTTTTAAGGACCAGCCGGCTGACGGGGCCGCGCATCTGGCCATTGCTGAGGTCGATGGAGCCTTCATAGCCGTGAGGCGGGAGGTATTTGAAGTCGGTGGCGTAGTTCATGCAGAGGCGCAGAACCTGGCGCTGATTGCTGAGGCAGACGGCGGAGATGGCCACCTTGCGGGCGTCTGTGAGGGACGGGAGCAGAAGGGCGACGAGGGTGGCGGTGATGAAGATGACAATCAACATCTCGACAAGCGTAAAGGCGCGTCGGATCGGCATAACTATTCTCTTTTCCCCGGCGCTCTAGGCGCCGGTGTGGAGCTGGCAGCCCAGCATCACGCGTCGGAGGGGCCAGTCCGGGCTTTGAAACCGGCTGACCAATAAATCAACGGCGGACTTGCCCATGGCGATGGCGGGGACATGAACGGATGAAACCCCTGCGGGGTGGAGTTGCTGGAGGATTTTCTGGCCGTCGAAGCCGACCAATTTGTAGTCACGACCTAAGTCCAGGCCGAGCGCTGCGAGGCCGGAGATGAAGCCGACTGCGACATCGTCGCTCACGACAAAGATGCCTTGGGGGCGCGGCGAAAGAAGGGCATAGGCGCGCGCCGCAATGGCGCCGCCCAGGGGGGAATAGTAGTCGCAGTGGAACTGATGCTCTGGTTTGATCCGAGCGCCCCAGCCTTCTTCAAAACCGCTCAGGCGAAGCTGTGATGTCTTGCGGTATGCGGGAGGGGTGCCGGAGGCGACGCCGATGAAACAGGTGCTTACGCAGCCGGCCTGGCGAAGATGCCGTCCGGCGAGGGATGCGCCCTGTTCCTGATCGATGGTGACGTGGTCGTAGAGCGTGGTGGTCAGCGTGGGGAGGGTGGCCGCGCTGGTGACAACCAGGACGTGTTGCCCGGGCTGGGAATGGATTGTCCAGGGCGTGTCGGGATTGAGAAGGACGACGGCGTCGGCATCCTCGGTGTTAACGATGTTTTCATTGGTGGGCTTATAAGGCCGCCGGACAAAGGAGCCGCCTGCGAGAACAAGGGCGGTCTCAAGCGCTTCAAGGGTGGGGAGCAGATGGGTGGAATCGCTGGAATGGTGAATGACGATCCGTTTGCCCGCAAGCGGGCGAAGGGAGGAGGGCGATGCCAGTACGGCATGCTTGGCGAAGATGGCACGCAGTTGGGCGTCGGTGAACTGATGAGAGACGAAAACGCCACGGCGGGGCTGAGCGACAAGGAAGCCGGAGCGGACCATTTCCTGCACGGTGCGTTGTGCCGTGCCGTGAGAGACGCCGATCTGATCGGCAAGCTCGCGGATGGATGGGAGGCGGTCGCCTGCACGCCAGCGTTCGCCCAGATGAACGCCGAAACGTTCACGGGCGGCGGCTGATTCAGAGCTGTTGATTTTCATCACCATGAGAGTGAAAGTAATGCAGTCTGTATCATTGTCAAGACTTTATTTTCGATTGATTTTTCGTTGTTGGTACACATATATAAATGTGCTTAATAATAAGTGGTTTATTGGTTAAAATGGTGGTACAAAAAAACGTAAAAATATGTTTGGTGGATACAGGGATGTCAGAACGCAACACGCCGCAGGGGAAGCGAACAAAAAAACATGCCCGCAAAAAGTGCGGGCATGGCGTATGGCCGGATGGTTTTGAGCAGGTGTATCAACTGGGGACGGCAATGCGCAGCCAGCGGATGTTTTGGATGTTGTTCTCCATGCACCAGAAGGCGGCGAGGATTTCGCCGTTGGCCAGGCGTGTCATGGAAGGATAGCCGAAGC
Organism: uncultured Phycisphaeraceae bacterium; assembly: GCA_964542875.1. Taxonomy (GTDB): domain Bacteria; phylum Planctomycetota; class Phycisphaerae; order Phycisphaerales; family Phycisphaeraceae; genus CAZGOM01. The sequence goes on along the minus strand of CAZIWA010000223.1, from coordinate 1,319 downwards.
GGAGCCAACTGAGGCTGTTGGTGGAGTTCTGGCCGGGGGCGGAGACGGTGGATGTGCTGCCTTGCCAGAGAGGCGTTTGGGAGATGAGGGTGAGCTGATCGCCTTCAAGCTTAAGGAGGGCGCCCCAGAGGCCGGGCTGGTCCAGGCCGCGGTAGAGACAGAGGATGCGGCCGTCGGGGAGCACGAGGAGTTTGGCGGTTTCGCCGTTGATGGGTGCGGTGCGGTGGGGGGCGAAGGATTTACCGTCATGGCTGACGGCATAGACGTTGGGGCGGGACGCGCCTGAGGGTTCATGGAATGACCAGCCGATGGAAAGGAGGCGGGCGTCGGGAAGCTGGATAAGGGATTGCTCCCAGGTGATGGTGCGGTCGGCGTGCTGGTCGATGACTTGTAGCCATTGGGGCCAGGTGGTTCCCTTGTCATGTGAGATGAGTGCGACGGCGCGCATGCCAGCGCCTTCTTCGCCGTCATAGCCGCGCCAGGTGGAGGTGGGCCAGAGCCATCGCCCGTCGCTTAATTCGACGATGGGATGGCAGAGTTCAAACGCCGGGCCGACCAGAGGAGGTGTGATGATGCGCGGAGGCGTCCATGTACGCCCGGAGTCACGACTGGAGAGCTGGATGAGCTCGCAAGGGACGTAGCCGAGGTTTTCAGGGTTTAGAACGCCTGTATCGCAACGCTGGGGCCAGATGCCGAATGCGATGATGCCGCTGTCGGCGGTTTTGGCAAGGCGGACAGAGTGATAGCCGTCCGGGCGATCGGCGAAACGGACGAAGCGGCGGGGGTGGGACCATGTCGCGCCGCCATCGGTGCTGTGGGAAAGGTAGGTTCTGTAGTCTGCGCTTTCGGCGCCCTGGCCGATGTCGAAGCTGCAGAGCAACGAACCGTCAGGCAGGGAGAGGATGGTGGGATGCCAGGTGTGTTTGGCATAGAGATGAGGGCTGGGATTGCGGTAGACCAGGCCGGTTTGGGTAACGGTGAGCGGGGGCATGGCGGGTCCTTTTATTGGGTGATTCCTGGGGAATTGCGGCCATTCGGGGGAGAGGGCATGGCGTTTTGAGCGGAGTTTGGAGTGCGGGTTTTATTGTTAGTATTATTTAGTAATAAATGATATTATTTGCAAAATCGAGGCGTGGTCAAATGAAAGTCTGCGGAGTTGCGGCGATGAAGCGATTGGTGCCGGGAATGTTGGTCACCCCCTATTGAGCAGGAAAAAACACTCATGGATGCAAGGAAAGTCAGCGAATTGTCCGTGATCTATCGTGATGGGCTTTTAAAAGACGTGATCCCTTTCTGGTCGCGCAACCTTGATAAGGAAT
>CAZIWA010000222.1:0-4666 GCA_964542875.1 uncultured Phycisphaeraceae bacterium | reverse complement strand
AGTGCCGCAACCCCGAAAACGTCGTCGAGCGCCTCCACAACGCCGGCGTCACCGTCGGCCGCCCCGAACTCGACGGCGGCGACGAAACCCCCGCCGAAAAGAAGTAAAAACAGAGGCTCGGGTTTCGGGTAAACGTAAAAGAAAACATTCAAGAAAACAGGACGCTCGCAAGGGCGTCCTGTTTTCTTTGACCTGAAACCCGTACCCCGATACCCGAAATGGCCGCAGGCATCTCCCCTCTGACCGAACCCCAAACCCTCACATCTTCTTTTCCCGCCCCCCCAGCGCCTTCTCTACCACACCCTTTAGATCCCCAGGTTGAATGTTCTTCGCCACCACCTTCCCATCGGGGCCAACCAACCACACCGATGGAATCCCCGTTACTCCAAATGAATCTCGCACTGGCGACTTTTCCTGCATCCCCAGGAATCCCTGCGCCCACTTGATGTCTTGCTTCGTCACGAATTTCCGTGCGGTTTCCGCCTCAGCATCCATGCTCAGCCCGATCATCGCGAACTTCTCATTCGCGCCAAACGCCTCATGCACCGCCTTCAGTTGCGGCACTTCCGCCACGCAAGGCGGGCACCACGTGGCCCAGAAAATCAACATCGTGAATTTCCCTCGATACTCTTCCAGCGTGATCTCCTTGCCCTCCAGCGACTTCACCTTAAACACCGGCGCAACATCCCCCTCCTTCACCCTGCTGATGAGCGTCAGCTTGATCATCGGCACCACCAGCGGATTGTCGTCCCGGCCCGATGGCATCTCGGGCACCACCACCTCTGTCTTGCCAAAACCGATCGATTCCCCCCCACACATTTCTGCCTGGGTCTGCTCCACGGAAACCGCCAACTGATACGTTCCTGCCGGCACATCATCGAGCCGGAAAGACCCATCCGCCTCCACCGTGATAGGAAAGAGTTTCCTTTCCTGATTTTGTTTGGCCACATCCGCTTGAAATGCCTTACCCGCCTCAGACTTGATGAAATCGTCATACCACTTACGCCGCTCTTCAACTGGCCCCTTCTTCACCTCGTCCGGCATCGGCGGCTCCGTCTCAATCTTTGTAAGCATCGACGAATACCCAAAGCTATACGTACCAAAAGCCTTCAGTTCGTTGGATATCTCTATACGCCCAACCACCGGCCGCCCCGTTCCGCCGATCTGGACATGCGCGGTGTGGCCCGCTTTCGCGTCCACCACCACCATCTGGGTCGATGTCATCGTGTACGAATTCGGACGCACCGTCCGCCCGATACGGATCTTCCCCAGCGGAACCCGCTCCATCACAAACCGACCGTTCTCATCAGTCGTCGCCGTCAGATTGTGATAAATCAAAGTCTTGGTGACATCGATGGATGTCATCGGATCCCCACGCACCTCTTTCCTCACTGACGGCTGCTGCCCGGTAACCATCACCCCTTCCACCCTCCCCCACGGCTGAAGCTTGATCTCTCCGTCCTTGGCAAGCCCTTCCTCTGAACACTCCCCATAACCCTGGTCGCTCACCACCACCATTCCATACGGATCAATCTGAGGCGAAAAACTGAACTTCCCATCCCCATCAGTCTTCACAATCACCAGGTCTCGCCGAGCGCTCGAATAAATGCTCCCATTCACCAATTGCAGATGCGTTCCCGGAACCACCAGCGCCACCTCCGCGCCAGCTACTGCCTTTCCTTCAGCGTTACGCACCAGTCCCGTCACATTCTTGGCCCGCACCAGTTTGAATTGAAGATCGACCTTTCCCTCATCAGGCTTGTACACCCGGGAGTCCGCCGGCGCATATCCCTCCGCCTCCACTCGCGCCACATATGCCGGGTATGGAAAGCCGACCTCATACCGGAACTTTCCATCCTTGCCCCGATGAATCACTTCCGCTTCCCGCTGCCAGTGCACCCGCTCCTTCTTCCCCGGAACTGCCTCCCCTTGATTGGGAAATATGATTCCGCGCACCACGTCAAATGCTGCGATAGGCCCCCCCGTTTCCGCATCCACCACAGTGCCCGTCACCACCGTCGGATCTGACATGGTGATCACAATCTCTTCATCGCCCGCCACCAATGGCCGGTTCCGGACGTCTGCATATCCCTGCTTTAGGATTTCAAATTCCACTGCATCCGCGGGGGCATCTTTCCATACAAACCGCCCCTCCGCATTGGTCGACAAATACACCGGAGACGACCTCGTATTGCGCCATTTCTGCGGAATCACCGTCACCCCTTGGATCGGGTTGCCTTTGGTATCCACCACCCGTCCGCGCAGCACCTTGGAAGCCTCAAGGTGAAAATCCAGTTCCATTTTGCTGGGGTCAACATGCAATTGTTTCACAAACGGCGCATGGCCCGCCGCTCGAATCGTCAGCATGATGTTCCCCCCCGCCGGCCCCGCCAGAAAGTACCGCCCCTCTTTATCCGTATAAATATTCGGAATGGTGTTGCTGGCCACCCGGTCCTCGCCAATGCCGATCGCGGCTTTCACCAGCGGCTTGCCATTGGAGCCATAGACAACACCCTCGATGGGCACCCCCCGGTTCAGCGTGAACACAGCCGATCCATCCTTCACCTGAGCCGCTGAAAATGACTTGATGCCATAAAATCCATACCCTCCTCCGTTGTCGTATCGCGGGTGGTATGCCCCCACCGATATTTCCTCAAACTCTTCCGGCGCCGTCTTGTAAACCCACTTCCCCTCGGCATTCGTTTTCGCATACTCGTAACTGATGCCCACCATCTGCTCCGGCGCCTCGGTCTTTCCCTTACGGAGACTCAGCGTCACCGTTGCGCCGTCTACGGGTTGCCCCGCATCATCCAGCACACGCCCGCCGATCTCCCGCCCAGGTGGCATCGCAAACGTATATCGTTCGGGCAGCTTATAAGTCGGGCCAGCAATTATTGATCCAGATGGCCATCGTACGATCATCGGCACATATCCCGCTTTACGCAACGTGAAATACGCCATTCTCACTTCCTCCACCGGAACCGAAACAGCCGCATTCCCATCCTCATCGCTCTTGGCGGAGCTTGTGAACCGCTCTTTACCCACAGACGCCTCAAGCGACACGGCAACACCCGACAACGGCTGACGCGTCTTCGCATCAATCATCTCAAACACCATCGACCGCGTTGGCATCGTCGGCGCAGGTGTCTTGCTCGCCGCCGGTTGGGTAGTGGCGCTTTTCACCGGCTGCATAGTCGCCTGTTGTGTCGTTGCCGCCGCAACACTCGGCATCGTCGTTGGCACACCCTCCGCCTTAGGCTGCGTCGCCGCAGCCTCCTTCACCACTTTCGTCGTCTGCGCTTGTGTCATCGAGCCAAATGAAAACACCCCAGCCACCACCACCAGCACCACCATCCCCACGCCCAGCCACGGATTGGCAGACCGTGCCGGCTCCTTCACGCTCAGCACCCGCCTGATACGCGCCAAAAACTCCCCACCCCGCGACCCCCGCGCCGCCACCGACGGCAGCGGCAGCATTGATCGCAACTCCTCCAGCGAAATCAGCGCCTTGGCATATTGGCTCGGGTCCGCGCAAATCGCCGCCGCGACATCATCGCAGCAATGCTCGCGCTCCAGCCGAATCCGTCGTGAAACCCACCACACCGCCGGGTGATAAAACAACAGCGTCTCCACCACGCTCTGCATTAGATTGACCAAATAGTCATTCCGCTGCACATGAGCCAGTTCATGCGCCAGGATCGCCTCAAGCTGCGCCGGAGTCAGTTGTGTGATTACCGCAGCGGGCATCAGAATAATCGGCTTCCACCACCCCACCACCATGGGTGAATTCACCCGGAACGACCGCATCAGCCGCACCGGCTGGCTCACCCTCATCCGCGCGGCCAAGGCGGTAAACACTTCCTCAGTCGCCGGCCACACCGGTAAAGTCCCCAGGGACTTGAGCCGCTGCGCCGCCACCCACCCGCCCGTCTGCCAAAGCGCCAGCAGCGCCACGCCGCCGCCCCACACGCAAACCAGCCACGGCAGCGAAGCATTGGCCTTCTCACGCGCCCTGGCTGCAGCCCCTCTCGCCCACTCCTTCATCGAAACAGGCTCCGCCGCTGGCACATCCGCCTTAGCTCCGCCTCCGGTAAACTCGCGCTCGGTAAACCCGACGCTCCACCGCGGCTGTGGCACGGTATTCACCTCAATCAAAGCCGGTCTAACCTGCACCACAAGGGCTTCAACCAGGCAAAACGTCACCACCGGCGCCGCAAACATCAGCGCCAGCCCAACAATCCCAACCACATACCTCGCCTGCGCTGAAGCGCGCCTCATGCACACCAGCGCCACCGCAATGCCCACGCCGATCACGCCCACTTCCCACAACGAATGCAGCAGCGTCCACCCCAGGCGGTACACCAACCCTTGCGAAATAAAATGTTCCCAGTTCATTTTTTGCTCCCGGATGATTGATCGATCAGTTTCTTCGCCTCAGCCAGTTCCTCGCTCGTCACACGCTCCGCCGACAGCGCACGCATCACCAGTTTCATCGCAGACCCGCCAAACCCCCTCTGGATCAGCGAGTCCAACAGCCTTAGCTGCGTCTTTTCCTCCGGCTCCGCAGGCTTGAAAACCTGAGGCCGAACCGTCTCATCCTTCTCCAGTAATCCCTTCTCCACCATCACCTGCATCATCTTCAACGTCGTCGAATACCCCGTATCCC
>CAZIWA010000221.1:0-4930 GCA_964542875.1 uncultured Phycisphaeraceae bacterium | reverse complement strand
CTCCCTAAGGGGTCAAACCCCTGCAACGCGCTATCAACCAGGAAATGATTACTTCAATCCATGAGCTAAATTGCTTCCCAGAGTGCCCGGGTTCCATAGACCCCCGGCTTGAATATGCGTTATCAAAGCCCCCCGGCAATCCGATCACCCGATACCCCGGGCGAACATGCACCCGGCTCCCCCCGTTACAATACCCGCCTTCATCTTCCAACGTCCTTGACACCCAACTAGCCATAAGTCATAATCTTGGGCTCCCATAAACGAGGCAGAACGCCTCGGCGGGTTTTAACCATTCAGGTGAATCATGACCGAAATTACCCCCAACAGCCAAGTCGCAATCAAGGTTGTCAAAAACCCCACCAACGCAGCGGCTCGCAAAACCATTCAGCGCCTCCTCTCCAAAGACTCCAAAGTCAAAGCGGAAAACCGCCGCCTCAAGCGCGTCCGCAAAACCCACTTTTCCCAGGGCCGCCGCGGCGGTCGCTTCTGGAACATCAACGTCGTCAAGCAGCAGCCCGTCTCCGGCGGCCTCGGCGAATCCGGCGTCATCAGCGCCTCCCTTGACGTCATCACCGACCTCAAGTCCGTTGAACAGTTCCTCGAAATCAAGCCCGCCTAAGTCCGCTTGATCACGATCGATCCAATCGCAGACCGGCCTCACGGCCGGTCTGTTTTATTACGCCCACCCAACCCGAAAGCCGCCACATGACCCTCTACCGGCAAGACCTCGCCTTCGTCCACGCCACCGCATTCACCCACATCATCACCCAGGCCATGCCCGGTATCATCGCCCACCTCCAGCAAACCATCCCCCCAGGCAGCCTCATTCTGGATATCGGTTGCGGCGCCGGCAACAGCACCCGCGCCCTCACCGATGCCGGCTACCAGACTCTGGGGATCGATCCCTCCCCGGACCTCTTCGCCCTTGCCCGCCAAGCGGCCCCCGCAGCCCGTTTCCAGGCAGGCTCAGCCTACGACGTCACCTTAGACCCCTGCCACGCCATCCTCGCCATAAACGAACCCCTCACCTACCACGCGCCCGACGTGGACGCCGACGCCCTCCTGCAATCCTTTTTCCGCAACGCCGCCGCCGCGCTGCCCCCAACCGGCCAGCTCATCTTCGATCTCATCCTCGCCGACGGCCCCGCCCTGGATTCCTCCGGCTTCAAATCCACCGACACCTGGGCGCTCCTCTGGCAAAACACCCACGACCGCCCCGGCCAACGCCTCACCCGCTCTATCGAAATCTTCCGTCAATCCGGCTCCGATTACCGCAGATCAAAAGAAACCCATCACGTCCGGCTCTTCACCGCCCCCAAAGTACTCCAATGGCTCAGCCAGGCCGGTTTCACCACCAGTGATCGCACCACCTATGGCGGCACCACGCTCCCCGCCCGCCGCGCCTTCTTCGCTCAAAAAATCTAACCAGTTCAAACTAAATTACACATCATAAATTTCAATTTATAAATCCCCTCCCCTGCCCCTACTCCTTCCCCATCTTCACCACATCCCGATAATTCTGCCTGAAGAAAAGCGTCCACCTCAGCCGATCCGCCACCATTGCTTCCGGTTCCTGCTTGTATCGGTCATCCAGTTTGCCGACAAAGGCCGCCAGCGCCTTCACCACCGCGGCATTCCTCGGATCTTTCTTATCCGCCAGAATTGCCCGCCAATCCTTCGCGCAATCCTCCGACGGCCATTGAATCGTTAAATCCTCCGGCATGGCGTCAAACAACATCACCATCTCTTTGTATTTGGGATGGTTCTTGGATTTATTCAACATCGCCCACGCCGCCCGCAAATCATCATGGATATCAATGGCGATCGCATGCGAAATCGGCGTTATCAGCCGAAAGTAGTTTGGCGTTCCCGGCAGGATCGGCGAAGCAATCTGAAAGGGGTTCTCCTGGTCGGTCCAGTTGGCCATCTCTGATGTCGTATAAAGATCCCTGCGGACAGGAAACCTGCGCAGCTCATATTTCTCCGGCCCATCCGGTGCCCCCACTTTCGTCACCCACAGCCGCTGTCCCTCTTTGGTGATCAGCCACGCGCAAAACTCCCGCGCCAGATCCAGATGGGGTGCCCCACGCAAAATGGTGATCGGGTCGGGTGTGATCGCCGTCACCTTAGGCGGATCGATATACCCCAGCCGCCCCTCCCCAATCGCCCCCACCTGAAACCGCCCATAAAAGTCGATGCACATCCCCGCGGCCGCTTCACCCGACGAAACGTCCACCGGCACCTTGCTCGCGCTGGACGTAAAGTACCGCGCATTGGCCGCGATCCGCCTGAAAGAAGCCCAACCCTCCACCCAGCCGTACTGCTGAATGATCGTGTGGTAGGTCACCGCGATGGACCCAGAATGCCCGGGGTCTGCCAGTGCCACCGCCTGCATGTAGCCCGGATCCGCCAGATCACCCCAGGTGTGCGGCGCCGGCTTGTTGATCATCTTCAGATAGTCGTTGTTGTAGATGATGCCAAACGAAGAAAGCACCACGCCCACCCAAAGCTGCTTGGGGTGGTAAAGCTGCACGCCAGCCAGGGCTGCCTCAGGAAAGGCTTCTTTAAGCGCCTCTTCCGACAGCCCCACCGGCACGGCGATAAGCACCGGCTTCTTCTTCCCATCGGGAAGCTCGACAGTCACGCCGCGTGCAAGCTGGTTGTGTTCAAAGTCCCCGCCGCCAAAAAACAAATCCGCCCCGATCCCCTGGTCCTCTAAACCCTTTCGCGCCAGCCCGGTGAACTGGCTGCTCACTTCCTTGCGCAGGTCTGAAGCGCCGCCCGAGGAACGCCAGTCGAAATCAATCGCGGTCTTACCTTCCCGCATCCGCTTGGCATTAAACGCCCGCGCAAACTCATACCGGATCTGTTCATTATGAGGCGAATAGATAATCAGCCGATCCCCTGGCTTCGCCGCACTCCCCTCGACCTTCGGCCGAAGCAGAAACGGCACCCCCAACACCAGCGCCAAAAGCAAAACCACCACGATCTGTATCGCCCGCTCGCTCATGCCCCATAGTCTACTTTGAATGCCACATCGGGTGCGCTGCCATCCTCGCAACGCAGCTCGTTCTTGAATCCTCCCCCTTGAAACCATGAAAATCACGGGCGCCAGATCGATGGCCGGCGGAGCAGATCGTCGATGCAGGCTTTGCGATGGCCACGGTCTATTACGGAAACATCGACCCGGATTATGACGATGGATTCAAGAATGGCGTGCATCCGTTTTTTCAAGACCCGACGACACGCGGCCCCGAGGATGCGGCCGCCAGGGAAATGCCCCAGGTAAGCCAGCCGGTGATGTCGCGAATCGGATATCTGTTGCACCAGACCCTCAGGAGATCACACCCCAGGACTGGGCCATACACCTAACCTTTGCAAAGAAACACCTAAGCCTTTGAGGCCTGCAACCCGAGCCCAACCCGGGCGCCGCTGTACGCCGCCACAAGTTTTGTTGCGAACGAAACGATAAACAAGACGGCGATCCAAGCCGAAATCCCGGCCAACATCAGGATCAAAAGGTCAATCACCACATACGCAAGCCAGACACACAGCGCCCCCTTCACCCCCAGCGTTCGGCCCCACCACCCCGACACCCGCCAGCCCGCAAGAAACATAAGCGGAATGCCCATGGCAATGCTGCAATACGGCGCGGCAATCTGGATATGGTCCTCGTAATACTGCGGCTCATGCCCGGGATCGATCACGTAGCTGTAGACCACCATGTATAAAACGCTGGCGGCAACATTAGCCACCAGCACCAACACGGTGACAGATATCAGCCACGCAACTCGACCACCACTCATACAGACCCCTTCTGCGCACCACGTGTTCTAACAGATACGAAATTCTCTTTTAGCCGAAAGCCCCAGATTCGTTTCACCTCTTCTCGATGATTCAAAACCCAAATAAAAATCACCGTAATTATCTGCAAGCATTGTAATCCTTGATCGGCACAAGCCCTGAAAAACGACATGCGGCTATATTGAAACACTGTCCACCGCGCCTGCCGCTGGCAAACGTAAGCCCACTTGAAAAAAGAGAAACGCGCCATGAGAAAGATCAGGATCTTCGCACACATCTCACTGGACGGCATAATCTCCCCCGGCGGACGCAACGAAGACAACGACTACTCCAATGGCGGATGGACAACCCCTTTTCGAACCGCTGCCGGAGCAGAAGCTGTCGCTGAAGCACAGGGCAACAGTTTCGACCTCCTGCTTGGCCGACGCACCTACGACCTCTGGGCCGGCTTCTGGCCGAAGGTGAAAAACGGCCCATTCGCAGACCGTTTGAATGCCGCGACCAAATACGTCGCCACTCATCGGCCCGACAGCCTCACATGGGGCCCGGTCCGGGACCTGGGCCCAGACGCCATCGCCGGCATTCGTCGCGTCAAGTCAACAGACGGCCCCGACCTGATCGTCTTCGGAAGTTCAACCCTGACCTCCATACTGCTTGAGCAAGGCCTCATCGACGATGTTGTGCTGATGGTCTACCCGGTCCTCCTGGGTCGCGGCAAAACCTTCTTTTCCGACAGCGCCGACCCGCGCGAACTCGCCTTCGTCAGCACGAAGGCCACCCCCTCAGGCGTACTCATCAACACGTATCGACACGTCGGATCGTTTCGAAACCGATTCGCCCCGCCTGCCTGAGCAAACGGCTTTTGCCCATAAACTCTCATGGCGGCAGCGCCTCCTCCGGCCAGAGCCCAGATAGCGAACCACCGCCGCAAGCCCAAAAAACTTGCCCGCCATGCCCAAGGCACCCGTTAGCTTTGAGGCCTTACCCCTTCTACAAGCGTTCCTTAAACAACCCAGCCACTTTGGGATATTTCCCCGCCCTGACACCCTCCAGCAACTGCCAGCAATACAACTGCATTCGTGGCAGATGAAACATTCCCTTAAACAGGTTCCCCTTCACCGGCGAA
>CAZIWA010000220.1:0-4932 GCA_964542875.1 uncultured Phycisphaeraceae bacterium | reverse complement strand
GCGCCGATGTACAACGGGCAGATTGAGACGTCCGGCCCGCGGTATTGCCCGAGCATTGAAGACAAGGTGGTCCGCTTCGCCGACCGGGACAGCCACCACATTTACCTGGAGCCCGAATCACTGGGCACCAACGAAATCTACTGCAACGGCATCAGCACGTCGCTGCCGGGAGATGTGCAGGACTTTATCGTCCGGGGCATGCCCGGGTGCGAGAACGCCAAGATTCTGCGCTATGGCTACGCGGTGGAATATGACATGGTGTGGCCGCACCAGATCGACGCGACGGCGATGACCAAGCGCGTGCCGGGGCTGTTTCTGGCGGGGCAAATCAATGGGACGTCCGGGTATGAAGAGGCAGCGGGCCAGGGGATGATCGCAGGGATCAACGCCGTTCTTTTCGCCCGGGATACGCAGATGCTGCGTCTGATGCGCGACCAGGCTTATATCGGCGTGCTGTTTGATGACCTGGTAACCAAGACGCCACGCGAGCCGTACCGGATGTTCACCAGCCGAGCGGAACATCGGCTGCTGCTGCGCGCCGATAACGCCGATGAACGGCTCACGCCGGTGGCGCGCGGGCTGGGGTTGATCAGCGATCAGCGCTGGGCCCGGTTTGAAGAGCGCCAGGCGGCGATCGCCGAACTCAAGACTGCGATCACCAAGCGCAATTTCACCGGCGGGCTGAAGATGAGCGATTGGGTGAAGCGGCCGGAAGTGACGCCGGATGATGTGGTCAAGGAATTCACGGGGACGGGACTTTCCGCTGCGTGCATGGACCCGCGGCTGGTGTGGCGGGTGCTGACGGATTGCCAGTACGCCGGGTACATCGACCGCGAAAAGCGGGATGTGGACCGCCTGCGCGCCAGCGAAGAAAAAGTGATTCCCATCGACCTGGATTACGCGCAGGTTTCCGGCTTGCGCAAAGAGGCGATGCTGACGCTGCAGAAGTTTAAGCCCGCGACGATGGGGCAGGCATTGCGCCTTGCGGGAGTGACGCCCGCGGACATGCTGGTGGTGGGGGTTGTGCTGGCGAGGTAGGAGGGGGGGGATATCAGATGTGAGATGGATGAAGTTAAGAATCTCTCCCGCATCGTAATCTGATTCGCATAATCCAAGAGATGAGATGCTCGTCCTTCTGGTTGAGGTCACGCTTCTGGGGAGCAGACCCAATCGAGAGATTGGGCGAATGAAAACAAGACATGCTCACGAAGACGAGAACATGACACGCGGAAATGAGTTCCGGTGGCGTTGATGTATCAACAGCACAATTTACGCAGGCAGCACGGAGGCGCTGGTGAGCGTCGGGCTGGGTTGGGTGAGGTCGCTCTGGGTGATGGTGGCGCGGAGCTGGACGTGGCCGAGGGATTGGACCTGCTGGCCTTGGGTCACGCTTTGCCATTCGCCCCAGGTGGCGTCGGGCTGGGCGCTGACGCCAGTGCGGAATTGCATGGTGACGCCGGCGGTGGGCTTGGCGCTGGCGTAGCCGACGCTACCGTAGCCGTTGCCACAGAACCAGAGCCGCCAGATGTTGTCGACGAACTGGACTTCGGGGTACTCCACGATATCATCGTCCCAGGCCTTTTCGGGGCTGGTGTCCAGCACGGGGCTGGGCTCGTAGCGCTCCCAATGGATGCCGTCGACGCTTTCGGCGTAGCAGATCCGGTAAAGAGGCTTGCCGAAGGAGTACCACATTTTGAAGACGCCTTCGTCGTAGCGCAGGCAGACGCGGGAGGTGACGCTCCGCTGGGCGCCGTCGACGAAGGAATCGCCCAGTACGGGGTTGCCGGGGTACTTTTCCCAGTTCACGCCATCGGTGGACTTGGCAAGGCACATGTGGATGTGCTGCCGGCCATTTGGGGCGATCTTGATGGCGGTGTAATACATCAGCCAGGTGTCGCCAAAGCGGAGGAAGCTGGGGACGAAGGTGCCCGCATCGTCAGGCGAGGGGGTGGGGTCGGGCAGCATGATGGGGTCATCCTGCAGGCGTTTCCAGGTGACGCCCGAATCGTGAGAATCGGCGATGCCGAATGACCATCGGCTGGCGGTGGTGGGGTGGCCCCAGCCGGTGAAGTACATGCGCCAGTGGGTTTCGGTGAGCTTGATGACCCGGGGCTGGTTGATGGTTCCGCCTTCCCAGTTGTCGGGCCGGCCTTTAAGCACGGGGCTGGAGGGGTGTTCTTTGAAACTGGTGGGGGCCGACACCAGGCCTTCGGCGAAGCCGATGCCATTTTTGCGCGAGCAGAAATACATCCTGTACCGGGTGTTGTTGTCGTAGGGAATAATGGAGACGCCGTTGGTCCAGTCGTCCCAGCCGGAGGAGTTCTTGGGCCCGTAGATCGGGTTGGCGGCGTATTTTTCAAACTTCACCGGCGTGGTCCACTGCGCCACCCAGTTCACGGTTTTTGTGCCGGGGTCGGATTTGATGAACCGGCTATCCCAGGTGCCGGTGGTCTGGCCGGGCACAAGCCTGGCCCGGGCGCGCGCATCGATCTGGACATTGTTTTTCCAACCCGTCTGAATGGCGATGGAGTTCACAGTGGGGGAGACCGCGGGGCCGAAAAACCAAGCGTCTGGGATGCTGCCGGGCATGGTGTAGTCCTTAAATGAGAGAGGGTGAACTTATATCAGGAGGCGAAAGGGGCGTTAGGCGACGGTAACGGATCACGGGTTTTGATAAGTGGGGTGTGATTGGCTGGTTAATGGGTTGTTAGCGCCGGTTGGGCCACTTTTCCCCATATTTCACTGCGTGAGTCATTCACGGGATGAAATTATGTTGCGCGGGTAGCATTCCCACCCTTGAATTAGAGCCACGTCTGACTTTTCTTTATCCAAATGGAGCAGCCACATGTGTGGAATTGTCGCGTATACCGGCCGTAAGGATGTCGTCCCGGTCTTGATCGAAGGCTTAAAGCGTCTTGAATACCGCGGGTACGACTCTGCGGGCCTGGCTGTCATGACGCCCGGGGGCATCCAGATTGCGCGGTCGGTGGGCCGGGTGGCGATGCTGGAGAAGGCCGTGAAGGCTGCCGGCACCGGTAAAGGCTCGCGATTTGATGGACGCGTGGGCATCGCCCATACCCGGTGGGCCACACATGGCGGCCCCAGCGAAGTCAACGCGCACCCCCACACCGGCAACGCCAAAAATGGCGCGACCATCGCCCTGGTGCACAACGGGATCATCGAAAACTACGCATCCCTCAAGAAGTATCTGACCGATAAGGGCCACGTGTTCACCTCCCAGACCGATACGGAAGTGCTGGCCAAGCTGGTGGCGGAGCTCTACGAAGGCAACCTGGAAACCGCAGTGCAGGGCGCACTGCGCGAAGTGACCGGGGCGTACGCCATCGCAGTGATGTCCGACACGGAACCGGGCACCATCGTCGCGGCCCGGAAGGGGTCGCCCTTGATCGTGGGTGTTTCCAGCAACTGCTACGTCGTCGCTTCTGACGCGTCTGCGGTGGTGGCCCATACCAACCAGGTGCTGGCGCTGGATGACTATCAGGTGGTGCGGGTGACGGCGAATCCGCCTGCCGACGGCAACCTGGATGGCGCGTGGACGATGGACCTGCGGACCACGACCATCGACAACATCTCGGTTTCCAGCACGATTGAGAAGCTGGAAATCGACCTGGCCTCCATCGAACTGGGCGGGTACTCCCACTTCATGTTCAAGGAAATCATGGAGCAGCCGGAATCGATCCGGAACTGCCTGCGCGGGCGCATCGACCAGCGCGATTCCCGTGTTGTGCTGGGCGGGCTGGCCAAGTACGCACGCGAATTAATCCGAGCCAAGCGGTTCATCCTGACGGCGCAGGGCACGGCATACCACGCCGGCAAAATCGGTGAATACCTGCTGGAAGACCTTGCCAAAGTGCCCGCACGATGCGAATACGCAAGCGAATTCCGGTATCGCAACCCCATCATCGAAGACGGCAGCGTTTGCGTGGCAGTGAGCCAGTCCGGCGAGACCGCGGACACGCTGGCGGCGCTTCGCGAAGCCAAGGAACGCGGCGCCCTGGCCCTGGGCGTGGTGAACGCCGTAGGCTCCACCATTGCCCGGGAAACCGATGCGGGCGTCTATCTGCACGTAGGCCCGGAAATCGGCGTGGCCTCCACCAAGGCCTTCGTCGGTCAGGTGGCGGTGCTGACGCTGATCGCGCTGTTTATCGGCAAGCGGCGCTACCTATCCGAAGACCAGGTGAAGGCCCACCTGCACGACCTGGAAAAAATGCCCGACCACGTGGCCAAGGTGATCAAGCAGTCCGAGTACATCCGGGACTGCGTAGCCAAGAATGTGCACCGGGAAAACTGGCTCTTCCTGGGCCGCGGTTACAACTATCCGGTCGCGCTCGAAGGGGCCTTGAAGCTCAAGGAAATTTCCTACATCCACGCGGAAGGCATGCCGGCCGCAGAAATGAAGCACGGGCCGATCGCGCTGATCGACGAGGGGATGCCGGTGGTATTCGTGGCGCCGCAAGGCTCACAGTACGAGAAGGTGATTTCCAACATCGAGGAAGTGCGTGCGCGTGGCGGGAAGATCATCGCCGTGGCCACGGAAGGGGACGAACGGATCCGTAAGTACACCGATAGCGTGTTCTACGTGCCGGACGTGCCGGAAGCGCTTCAGCCGCTGATCAGTGTGATTCCGCTGCAGTTAGTGGCGTACCACGCCGCTGTGCTGCGCGGGCATGACGTGGACAAGCCCCGTAACCTGGCCAAGAGCGTTACGGTGGAGTAAAGCGAGGCCGATGCCTCCTGAGACCAAGGATCGCAGAAATACGGCAGGTGCGTGCTTTTAGGGCACGCACCTGCTTTTTTTGCCCGGTGAGTGAAGCCTGCTGCTTTTTTTGCGTGGAGATAAATGGTCATTAAAGGTTTGGAGTTCCCCACGAATAGTGGACACTATTGGGGTGGGAGTTTTCCCGCCCTCAA
>CAZIWA010000219.1:0-5153 GCA_964542875.1 uncultured Phycisphaeraceae bacterium | reverse complement strand
CAAGTATTGAAACAAGGACTATCGCATCATGAGCAGAGAACCGCTTTTATCGATTGAGGAACAAGATGTTGCTTCGCGGGAGATCACGAAACTGGAGAGGAATGGGCATACCTGGAGGTGGATGCGCTGGGTGTACCTGGTGATTGCGTTGTTTATGGGGGGGATGGGGTGGTGGAATTTCAAGAGTGAAATAGCTAGCACGAGTGGTTCGGTGGAGCGGGTGGAGGCGGCGATGAAAGAACTGCCGCCTGACGCGGAACTGCTGACCCTGGAACAGCGGGCGATTCTTGAGAGCAGGCGAAATGCGACTCTGGTGGCGGCAAATGCTGAGGTGTCGATCAGCAGCGTATTGCTGGCGATCTTGTACCTCATGCAATCCATGATCGCGCTTTATACGGCACTGAGGGTGATGATGGCGTGGAGGCGGGGGCCGTGGTGGATCATTCAAGCAAAGATGCTGCGGCGGCAAGTGAACCAGTGCGTGGCTGAGGATGCCATGGCGAGGCTGCGCGAGGGCGGGGTGTTTCAGAAGGAGGCGTGAGGTTTTTTGTGGATGACCGGATGGTGGGGCTGTTGCCCGAAAGTCGTCTCCTTTGGCCCTGAAGACAAAGCGCAGATGAAGAGGAAGACATGCTCGCGCGGACGCGCCGCATGCCACCCGGAATTGCGAGTTCCAGCGTCGAGGTGTTAATAGAGGGTGCGGGGCATGTCGACGCCGAAGAAGAGGATCCAAACGCGGCGCCAGTTGTCGGTGTTGTTGGGGCCGGTGTAGTGGAGGGTTTTGGGAGAGTGGATGGTGCAGCCGGCTTTGGGGACTGGGCAGGCGACGGCTTTTTTGGTGTCGGTGCCGAGGGTTTCAAGGGTGTGGACGGCGGGGTCATTACCCACAGGCTGGTGCGGGAGGAGGCTGATGAGGTTTGAGTGCGGGATGAACTGCATGCAGCCGGAGTCGACGGTGACATCCTGGAGGGGCATCCAGAAATTGCAGCCCAGGCCGATGGCGTGTTCGCGAGGGAAGTTGGCGGCGCGGGCGCCGTAAGCCAGGTCCTGGTGCCAGGGCGTTTCCTTGCCGTTGTGCGGGGGCTTATAGATGGCGTGGTCCCAGGAGCAACGGACCTCCCGGCCCAGAAGCTGGCGGGCGATGCGCTCGGCGTTCCTGTAGTAGAGCGTGTCCTTCAAGCGAGGCTCGAAGGTGATGGCGGCATTGATCTGCGGGATGACCTGCGTGCCGTTGTGATTTTTGACATCGCCAAGATCCAGCGCGAGTTCCTTGGGCAACTCATGGAAGCGGGCGAAGAGGCCCTCGAGGAGCTCCTGAATGTGGGCGACATCCTCAGGCGTGGTGATGGCGTCGAGCGTGAGGAAACCCTGGGTGTGGAATCTGGCGATCTGGTTGGCGTCAACTGCGGGGGTGAATTCCTTGGCAGGCGCGGCGAGGGTGGTCATGGGGTTTCCTTGAGAGTTTTGCAAGTTGGTCTGTGGATGATGATTGTGGCGTGGTAAGATGGGTTATTCAATGGGTGTGGGTTGATATTAGTGGTTTGAGATTGATTTATGGCTGGGGTCTGGTCAGAGGGAAAGAATTTTCGGGTTTCGGGTCAGAGGGGGGAGAGGAGAGGTTGGGTGGGGGAAGAACATCGAAGGATGGATTTTTGGGAGGTTTGAGATGACACGATATTGGCGGGTGCCGGTGGGTGGGCCGCCGAGTGTGGTGGCGGCTTCGGTGAGCGTGCATTTGCCCGAGAGCCTGCGGGAGCGGACGTATCGGTTTCCGAGCTTTTGGACGCTGCACATTTATCGGCATGCAGGAGAGATCCGCATCGGCGAGGAACGCTTTGAAGTGAAGCCGGGGTATGCATCGATGATCGCGCCGGACACGGTGCACCATTACACGTTTGTGGGGCGGGCGGAGCATGCGTATTTGTTTTTGCGATTTCCCGAAGGGGCCGGAGAAACGCGTGTGGTGCCGGTGGTGCAGGAGCTGGGGCCGCGCTTTTTAGCGATGGACCAAGCATTGCGGGAAGCGATCGCGTGGGCGCCGACGGAACCGGTGCGGGCCAGCGCGCGGGCGTGGGATTTGGTGTGGCAACTGGTGGACGAAGATACGCAGGAGGTGGCAGACGGCGCGCTGGCGCAGGGAACGCACCCGGCAGTGCGCAAGGCGTGCGAATGGATGGAACTGAACATGCAGCAGACGGTGACGCTGGAAGGCCTTGCCGGCGAGGCGGGCGTATCTGCGGCGCACCTGGCGAGGCTGTTCACCAAAGAGCTGGGCGTGACGGCGCTGGATTATTTACGCAGGAGACGCGCGAACCTGGCGGGGATGCTGCTGAGGCATTCGACATTGCCGATCAAAGCGATTGCGGGAGAAGTGGGGATTGCGGATCTGCATCAGTTCAACAAGATGGTGAGAAGGGAATTGGGGGATTCGCCTCGGGCGTATCGCAAGGCGCGACCGGAGCTGGCGATTACGTATCAGGTGGTGGGGCGGGAGGGGAGGGAAGAAAGGTATAAGGGACCAAGGTACAAGGGATAAGTAAGAGAGGGAGAGATGTGAGATGTTTTAGAGTGAAGCAGAGGGGAGGGGGCGGTGTGGTGAGTTCGCAGGCGGTAAAAAAAAGTCCGCCGGGTAGGCTGAGGGGAGCCAGGCCCGGCGGGAGGGATGGGTGCTCTGTGTTGTGTGGACACGAGAGAAACGCCGATGGCGGCGTGGTATTGCAGGATTGTCTACAAAATTATTTTTTTGCGTTGGGGACGGTTTGAAGCTGGGGTTGGCGGGATTCGGAAGGAGGGACGGCTTCGAACACAAGTATTGCCTGGTACGGGGTTTTGAAGCGTTCGACGCCGAGGATGAGGTCGGCGAGTTTCCATTCCTGCTGAAGGGTTTGGGCAAGCTGGACGGTGGGATCAAATGGGGTGACCTGGGACGAGGTGGGCTCGATTTTGTCTGGGAAGGCCTGTTCCGGAGCGGGGGCTTCGGGGGCGGGAGGGGGCGTGGGTTCAGGGGCAGGGGCGGGGGCCGGCGCTGTGGCCTGCTGCGGCAGGGCTGGGCGCGGGGGTTCAGGGGCCGCTTCGGGGTTTGGGTCGAACTCGGGGTAGATAAGTTGAGGCTTGGGCTGGGTTTCGGCGGGTTGGGAGGCTGGGGGCGGCGGGGGAGCGGGCTTGGGCTTGGGGGGGAGCTTGATGGGGGAATCGATGGCGATGACCAGGAAATGGGTGGAGTCGATCACCGAGTTGAGGGTGAGTTGTTTGAAGACGCGGCCGTCACGGATGGTTTCACGGGGTGAGCGCGCGTAAAAGAGGATGTTCGGGTAGTACAGGTGCGGGGAAACGGTGACGCCCATGCCGGGGGTGTCGGTCAGCTCTTTGGCGGTGAGGAGGAATTGGTAGCGGCCTTTGGGGAGGCTTTCGGTGCGGAGGGTGTCGGGGGGGAGGAAGAAGGTGACATCCCTGCGGGGGGCGAGGCCTTCGGAAATGATGATGGGCTCAGGGTCCATTTCCCGGGGGACGGTGAGCCAGGTGGTGGCGTCGTCGTGGTCTCTGGGAGGGAGGGTTTTAAAGAAGCGTTCGAGGTCTTGCCGGTCGAGGATGCCGACGCGGAAACCATTTGCCCGCCAGGATACGACGTCTTTGGGGTCCAGACCGTGGAGGGAGACGTAGGTCCAGGCTTGATCGATGTTTGCGTCGTGGGGAATTTCGGCGCGGTGGACGATGATCTGGGCGGGGTCGCCTCGTTTGATGGGCTGGGTGGCGGGGTGGAAGTCGTTGATTTTCGGGATGGGGTCTTCGACGACGGCGGGGGCGTCGGCACAACCGGGGAGGAGAGGCGCCAGGAGAAGCAAAAGGAGGGCGGACACGCGGCGGAGGCGCGAGGCGGGGAGCGGGGATGGGCGATGGAGGCTGGCGGGCATGGTGAGCATTATGGCTTATGAAACAAACAACCGGCGCGGTGTGCGCCGGTTGAATGAAATTACGTTGGGCAGAGGGGTGTGGTTCAGAGTTTGGTGGGGTTGGGTGCATCGCCGTAGACGACTTTGGGGTCGAATACTTTGGGGCAGTCGGTCTGGGTGAGGGGAAGGGGGGCGTTGTTGGGGAGGGCTTTGGCGGCCTGACCGGTGGGGATGCTGCGGTAGAAGCAGGAGCGGTAGCCGACGTGGCAGGAAGCGCCGCCGGTGACTTCCACGCGCATCCAGAGGCAGTCCTGGTCGTCGTCGACGAGGAGTTCCTTGACTTTCTGGACGAGGCCGGAGGTGGCGCCCTTGTGCCAGATGACCTTGCGGCTGCGGCTGAAGTAGACGGCTTCGCCGAGTTCGATGGTCATTTTGAGGGCTTCGGCGTTCATATAGCCCTGCATGAGGACTTCGCCGGAGGTGTAGTCGGTGGTGACGACGGGGATGAGCCCGTTGGCATCAAACTTGGGAGAAAGCTGGAGGCCTTCTTCGACCTGTTCGATGGTGGTGCGGGGAGCATAGATTGGGGGGAGGTTGGTCATGGGTGAAACCTTGCGTGAGTCGTTGATATTGGAGGGGAGATTATATCCGGTTTTAGGAGTTGGAGCGTTTGCGCGCCCGGGTTATCGGGTTGACGGGTTATCGGGGGGCTTCGAGGAAGCCTGGGGTTGAGTGTTGGTTGGAGAAAATTTACATGCTGCGGTCCACGGCGGCGGCGATTTTGGCGAGGGTGGTGATGGTTTTGGCGAGGGTGTCGGGGGTGATGGATTGTGCGCCGTCGGTCATGGCGTGGGCGGGGTCCGGGTGGACTTCAATGATGAGGCCGTCAGCGCCACAGGCGACGGCGGCCTTGCACATGTCGGGGACGAGGCGGGCGTGGCCGGTGCCCTGGGAGGGGTCGATGACGATGGGTAAATGCGACTTTTGATGGATGTCGGGGACGACGGAGAGGGAGAGGGTGTTGCGGGTGTGGTCTTCGAAGGTGCGGATACCGCGTTCGCAGAGGATGACGTTCGGGTTGCCGGCGGCGAGGATGTATTCGGCGGCCTGGAGGTATTCGTCGATGGTCATGGACATGCCGCGTTTGTAGAGGACGGGCTTGCCGGATTTGCCTGCGGCTTCGAGGAGCTTGAAGTTCTGGGCGTTGCGTGCGCCGATCTGGAGGCAGTCGGCGTATTTGGCGACGAGGTCGACTTCGGCGGG
>CAZIWA010000218.1:0-5241 GCA_964542875.1 uncultured Phycisphaeraceae bacterium | reverse complement strand
AGGTCGGGTGAGGGCCGCCTCCCAATGCCCTCGACGCAACGACTCACCACTCTCACCTCCTTTCTCTCAAGGCTGATCATCACCCAGTTTTTTGAAAGACATGCAAGCAACCTCGGAAATCAATAGCCAGCGTCTTGGTCTATTCGCTGAAAGCGATAAACAAGGAAGCCCAGGGTAAGCATGTACCCATGCGCCGCCCTGGGTTTAACCCATTTTCAAGAATCTCTCGCACGCGCCCGCATCCACGCCAGCCACCCCGTAACGCCCCAACTCCGTCTGCCTTTATCTTCGCCCTTTCCTGACTCTGATTTCTCCGCCTCTTACTTCGCGTCTTCGCGCCTTCGCGCTAAAACTCTTCTTCCTCAACCCCACCCCCCAAAATCCTCAAACATCCAACTCCACCGCCTGATCCGCCCGTTCCATAATGAACCGGAACCGCGCCGAAGCATCCTTCCCCATCAGCTCCGCGATCACCCGGTCCGCCATCAACCCATCGGAAATCCTCACCTGCAGCAGTCGGCGGGTCTTGGGGTTCAGCGTCGTCTCCCACAGCGTCTTGGGCATCATCTCGCCCAACCCTTTAAACCGTGTGATATCCGGCTTGGCGTTGCCCTTCACATACTTCTTCAGAATCTGTTCCCGATGCGCATCGTCAGACGCCCAATGCGTCTCCTTGCCGATATCAATCCGAAACAGAGGCGGCTGCGCCAGGTACACCCGCCCAGCCTCCATCAAACCCCGCATATGCCTGAAAATAAACGTCAGGAGCAGCGTCGTGATGTGGTGCCCGTCGGAGTCCGCATCCGCCAGCAGGATCAGCTTCCCGTACCGCAGTTTTGAAACATCAAAATCCTTGCCTACCCCGCAGCCCAGCGCCGTGATGATGTCCGAAACTTCCTTGTTCTCCAGCACCTTCGACAGCACCAGGCTCTCCGTATTGAGCACCTTGCCGCGCAAAGGCAAAATCGCCTGCGTGTTCCGGTCGCGCCCCTGCTTGGCGCTCCCGCCTGCCGAGTCGCCTTCCACGATGAACAGTTCGCTGTCTTCCACCTTGTTGGATGAGCAGTCCGCCAGCTTCCCCGGCAGCGTCGCACGCCCGGAGGTCGGGCTCTTGCGGATCTGCTGTGCCGTCGCGCGCGAGGCCTCGCGCGCCCGTGCCGCCAGGATGATCCGCGCGATGATCCCTTCCGCCGTCGTCTTGTTGTGGTTCAGCCACTGCTCCAGCGCAGGCCGCACCGCGGAATCCACGATCCCCTGCACTTCCGGGTTGTTCAGCTTGTCTTTCGTCTGGCTTTGGAATTGCGGATTCGCCAGGAAAATCGAGATCACCGCCACCATGCCTTCGCGAATGTCTTCCGCCGTCAGTGTCACGCCCTTGGGCGTCAGGTTGTGCGTCTCGATGAAGTTCCGGATCGCCTTGCCCACGCCCGTGCGCAGGCCTGTTTCATGCGTTCCGCCAAACGGCGTCGGAATGCTGTTGGCGTAGCACTTGATGTATTCATCCGTCGATTCCGTCCACAGCAGCGCGATATCGATCTTCACGCCCCCCGCCTGCTCCGCAGGCTTGGTCAGCAAAAACGGCTGCTCTTGAATCGCCTTCGCGCCCCGGTTGGCCAGGATCTTCGGCAGGAATGCCGAAAGCCCTTCCTCGTGGTGAAACACTTCCTTGGTCTTGTTGGCCTCATCGGTGAACGTGAATTTCACGCCCCGGTGGATGTAGCTGGCCACTTCCACGCGTTCCCGGATCTGGTTGGGGTCAAACTCCGTCTTGGGGAAGATCGCCGGGTCCGGGTGGAAATAGATGCTCGTGCCCGTCCCGCGTGCCGCTTCCACTTTTCTGATCGGCGCCACCGGCACGCCCTGCTTAAAGCGCATCTCCCACAAGAAGCCTTCGCGCTTCACCTGCGCCACCAGCTCTTTGGAAAGGAAGTTGGCCACTTTCGCGCCCACGCCGTGCAGCCCGCCGGATGTCTTGTAGTTCCCCTGCTCGAACTTTCCGCCGGCATGCAGATCGCAAAACAGGATCTCCAATGCGGACTTCTTCAGCTTCGGATGCATGTCCACCGGCATCCCGCGGCCATCGTCCACGATCGTCACCGACCGGCCATCCGCATGGATCGTCACCGAGATGTTCGAGGCATGCCCGTTCATCGCCTCGTCGATTGAATTGTCCAGAATTTCATACACCAGGTGATGCAGCCCCGACGACCCCACACCCCCGATGTACATCGCCGGCCGCTTGCGTACGGCCTCCAAACCCTCGAGCTTCGTAATATCCTTGGCGGTGTAGCTGGTGGTCATCCTTGACCTCTTTCATTCCTGGGGTGCGTCCGGCAAAAACCCGTCACAAGGCAGTTTACCACATCTCCCGAGCCTCCTCTCACTTTGGAAGACGACCGGGGTGCATGACAGATTCTGCCTCTGGACCGGGAGCGCCGGCGTCCCGCCGGCTCCCCATCAACCTCCTTCACCGACATAAGTGAACTCTTCAGTCGCAAATCTCCCTGAATCTCCTCTCTCCGCAGAATCCATCACGCCCTCCTCCGCACGCACCCTTCCTTCTCCTCCCCTCTCTTCCTTTGAACTGATCATTCCCCAACTCCGCTTTTTCCGCCCCTTTACTTCGCGTCTTCGTGCCGTAGTGGTTAACTCCTCCTCTTCATCCTCACGTCCCTGTCTTCTTAATCATCCAAAACCCTCTTAATCCTTATCAATACTTCCCTCAATCCCACCCAACTCCTCACACCTGTCCTCTTGAAACTACAAACTTCAAAAACACTGGTTCCCCACACACATTGACCGATTAACAAAACCACCCGTCATGCGTTAAAATCCACCTGGGCACATCTTGAATTGATCGATATTGAAGGTCAGGTGTTTTTGCGACCCATGACGACCACGACCCTGAAAGTCAATGGCATGACTGGCGACCAATGTGTCGCCGTTGTTCAAGACGCCCTCACCGGCCTCCCCGGTGTCTCGTCCGCCACCGTCGTTTTTGATCTCGCCTGCGTCGATGTGGAGTTTGATCCTTCCCAGACCGGTCTCGACGACATGGTCGAAGCCCTCCGTCTCGCCGGTTATGAATCCGCTCCAGGCGAACGCGAAGACACCAGCGATCAATTCTTCCCCGATGGCCTCCCCGATCCCGCAGCCGGATCAACCGGGCAGTCCGACGATGAAGTCATCACCGCTGAAGATTCCGACGCCATCTCCGTCTCCAACGCCGCCCCGCTCACGCCCGACGCCCCGCCCCGCGCACCTCGCACCCCGCCCCCGCCGCCCACCCCTTCTCTGGACATCAAGAAAAACGCCGGCCAGTTCCATGCCCTGGAGCCCGCCTCCGTTCTTTCCATTGATCCTCCCAAAATGGGCGACGCCATCGGCGCAGCCATCTTCGCCGCGCTCTGCTTCGGCATCGCCCATCTTGCGCCTGATGCCTCCTGGGGCGTCTGGGTCCAGCTCGTCGTCGCCGGCATCGTTCAGTTCGGCCTCGGTTTCCACTTCTACGCCTCCGCTGCCCGCACCCTCGCACACTTCAAAGTCGGCATGAACGCCCTGGTCGTCCTCGCCACCACCATCCTCTACGCCTACAGCGTCTACCACGCCATCCGAGGCGGCCTGCACGTCTACTTCGACATCTCCTCCGCCATCATCGCCTTCGTCGGCATCGGCCGCGTCCTTGAAGAACACGCCCGTCACAGCGTCGCCCGCGCCGTCCCCGACCTCCTCCGCCTCAAGCCTCAAAACGCTTTCCTCATCAAGCTCCCCCCCACTCAGGTCGCCCCGCCTGACGAAGCCCAGGACGAAGAACTCGAGGAAGAAGAACCCACACCCACCCTCATCCCCGTCGAACAGCTCGTCCGGGGCGATGTCGTCTCCATCAAGCCCGGCCAGCACGTCCCCGCCGACGGCGTCGTCCTCAAAGGCAACAGCACCGTCGATCAATCCATGCTCACCGGCGAGCCCCGCCCCGTCGAAGCCGGCCCCGGCAGCCGCGTCCTCGCCGGCACCATCAACCTCTCCGGCACACTCACCGTCCAGGCCCAGCGCGTCGGCGACAGCACCTACCTCTCCCAGCTCGTCGATCTCGTTCAAAACATCGAATCCCAGCAGCCCCGCATGCAGCGGGTCGTCGAACGCATCGCCACCTGGCTCATCTTCGCCGTCCTGGGCATCGCCCTGGCCACCTTCCTCGTCTGGGGGCTCAAAGCCCCCGCCGACACCGTCCAGACCGCCGACATCGAAGTCATCTCCCCCTGGGTCCGCGGCATGCTCGCCGCCGTCACCATCATCATCGTCGCCTGCCCCTGCGCCCTGGGCCTCGCCGTCCCCACCTCCGTCATGGTCGCCATCAGCCTCGCCGCCCGTCAGGGCCTCCTCATCCGCAACCCCGACGAATTTGAAAAAGCCGCCCGCGTCACCCACATCATCCTGGATCAGCCCGGCGCCCTCAGCCTCCGCCGCCCCACCGTCTCCAACATCATCTCGCTCGATGCCAAACACTCCGAAGGCGACATCATCCAGCTCGCCGCCAATGTCGAACAGTTCAGCGAACACCCCATCGCCGCCGCCATCCTCACCGCCGCCAAGCGCATGAGCCTCCCCCTCGAAGCCGTCACAGACCCCAGAACCCTCCCCGGCGCAGGCGTCACCGGCACCACCCGCGACTTCGCCGTCGCCGTCGGCAGCGCCACCATGATGCGCGACCTGGGCATCAAAGGCATCGGCGACGCCACACTCGAAGCCATGGTCCTGCGCCGCAAAGGCAAGGCCCCCGTCTTCGTCGCCGTCGCGGGCCGCGTCGTCGGCGTCATCGCCATGGCCGACCAGTTGAAACGGGACTCCGCACTCACCGTCACATGGCTCCGCCGCATGGGCGTCCATCCCTACATCCTCACCGCCGACACCCCTGAAGCCGGCGTCCGCGTCGTCAAGAAACTCGGCCTCGGCAAATCCGCAGACCCCAACGACTTCCTCATGTCCGAAGTCGATTCACATGACAAAGCCAAAAAGGTCGACGCCCTCCGCGCCGGCCCCGGCATCATCGCCTTCGCCGGCAACGGCACCCAGGACCACGACGCCATCGCCAATGCGCACATCGGCATCGCCGTCGTCAGCCAGTCCGAAGCAGGCGGCGCCGACAACCTCCACTCAAACCAAGGCGGCATCATCCTCATGGGCAACGGCCTCTGGAGCTTGATCGAGCTCGTACGCCTCTCCCGCATGACCCGCTACCGC
>CAZIWA010000217.1:0-5280 GCA_964542875.1 uncultured Phycisphaeraceae bacterium | reverse complement strand
CCCAAACCACTACATAGCACCTAAATCACAAAATACGCTTAAAATTTCAACTTCTATTGCAATTACAAACCACTACGATACACTTCATATCACCTTAACCAACAGCACCATGACCACCCTCGCCAAAGACAACCTCGCACGCCACAAGGCCATCACGCAGGACCTGCGCACCCAGATCGCCCAAGGCCGCCTCAAGCCCGGGGCACTCCTCCCCTCCTATCGCGCCCTCATGGAGCAATACGACGTCACCGTCGGCACCGTCCGCCAGGCCCTCGCCTCCCTTCAATCCCAGGGCCTCGTCCATTCCCTCCCCGGCATCGGCTGCGTCGTCTCCCCCACCTCCACCAAATGCCTTCGCGTCGGCATCGTCATGGTCGGCTCTTCGGAGTCCCCCGGCCTCGTCCACCAGCTCGCCCTCATGCACAATGAGCTTGACCGCCTCCACTGCGATGTCGGCATCCGCTTCATGCCCGCCGTTGACGACGCCAGCACCCTCGCCCTCGCCGCCTGGGCTGGTCGGCACGATGGCGTCCTCCTTTACGGCAAGGTCCCCGTCAAGCTCGCGCAGGCCATGGAAAGCACGCGCGTGCCCTGTGTGCTCCTTGGTGAGCCCACCGACGGACCCTGCCCACCCGGCGTCGGTAACGTCACGCTCGATCTGGACGCCACCGCCTCCCTCGCCGTGGGCCTCCTGGCCGGCCTGGGCCACTCCCGCATCGCCCTCTGTGTCCGCCCCGGCAGCCGCTACTTTGACCTCCTCCAGCAGGCCTTCCAATCCAGCCTCACCCGACACGCCCTCCCCCCCGGCCCCGTCTGGCTCTTTGAAGGCCGCAAGGAAACCGACTACATCAACGCCGTCGCCTGGCTTAAATCCCTCCCCCCGGCCTCCGCCCCCACTGCACTCCTGATTGAAGAAGGCACCCGCGCCACCGGCCTTTTAAGCGCCCTCACCGACGCCGGCATCAGCGTCCCCGGGCAATACAGCATCCTCGCCATCCTCCCCTCCCGGCAAGCCCAGTCAGACGCCCCCATCCCGTTCAGCGGCATCCTCACCCCCACCCATGATCTTGTCCTCCGTGGCGCATCCATGCTCGCCCACACCCTGCATTCCGGCTCCCATATCGTCCACATTGAGAAAATCGTTGGTTCTTATCTCCCCGGCCGCACCTGCCGTTATCTCTATCCAAATGAGGCGACCCCGTGACCACCCTTCCCCTCCTCCGTCTTCGTCCATCCGGTTTCACTTTGATCGAACTGCTCGTGGTCATCTCCATCGTCGCAGTTCTGATGGCCATCCTCCTCCCGTCCCTCGCCAACGCCCGCGAAACCGCCAAGCGCATCGCCTGCGCCGCTCAGACCCGCGCCATCGGCACCGTTGCCTACGTCTACGAGCAGGACTACAAACAGCTCCCCCCAGGCAGCAACCACTCCGCCCGCAACGTCATCGCCGATCCTGCCTGCGATGCCGTCCGTGATGTCTACGGCCTCCCCGTCAAAGCCACCATCTGCCCCTCCGCCGGCCCTTACAAAGGCACGACCAACACCTGGGACAAGCCCGGCGCCGGCCTTGGCGGCCGCATGACCTACTACTACCTCGCCGGTTGGGGCGGCCTCGTCGCAGACCCCAGCAATTTCAAATTCGGCAGTATCGATTCCGGCTGGGCCAACAACCCCTACAAGTCCGCCTCCCAGGGCCACGGCCCGCTGGTCACCACCCTCAAAATGGGCCACCGGCTCATGCCCACCCTCTCTCAGCACTTCCTCGCCGCCGACATCGCCGACTATGGCCCCTCCATCTCTTCCTATATTCCTTCCAACCCCAACCACGGCACCCGCCGCGACCCCGCCACCCCAGAAGGCGTAAATGCCCTCTTCGGCGACGGTCACACCACCTGGCAAAAGCTCACCCCCGGCGAATCCTGGATGTACTGGGGCAACACCGGCTCCTCCGCCAGCAACATCTTCTGGAGCCCAAACTACACCCCCGCCGGCGCCACCCTCATGCCCTGACCTCCGCCGTCGGGCTGATCATCACCCAAGTTTTTGCAAGACATGCAAGTGATCCCGGGAATCAATAGCCAGCGTCTTGTCTATTCGCTGAAAGCAATAAATAAGCAAGCCCAGGGTAAGCATGTTCTCATGCGCCACCCTGGGTTTAAAGCCTTTTTAGACACTCTTGCACGTGCTCACGCCCACGCCGACCACCCGTAACGACTCAACTCCATCTGCTCCTCAACCCTTTCCAAACTCCGCTTTTTCCACCTCTTGACGTCGTGTCTTCGTGCTTTTCTGGTTAACTCTTCCTCCCCTCTGACCAGACCCCAGACCCGAGCCCCTTCTTCTTCAAGCCCTCACCTTTTTCTTCAGCAACGCATCCAGCGCCCGAAAATACTCCCCCAGCACCCGTGCTGACGGCTGCGGGTCCACCGCGGTAATCGAAAACCGGTTGTATTCCGCTTTGATCCCCGCCACCAGCGCCTGCTCCGTCACCTGCTGCGTTTCGATCAACAGCGACACATACACCCCCGCGATCTGCGCGCTAAGCGGAAACTCCTTAAGTGCCCTGGCCAACCGCGCATCATCCGGCCTCAGTTCACCCTTGGTGTAAAGCCCTGCGATCAGCGAGCTGGCAAACCGTTCATCCTTCGTGTTGTCCCATCCAAACTGATCCACCTTCTCCAGTTCAGCGGTCCCCGCATGAATGTTTGCCGCCACATTCAACAGGCTCGCATCCTTGCTCGCCTTCCCCGCAGCGAACACCGCTTCCCCCCAGGCATCACGCGCTTCTTCGCGCGTCAGCGTCCGCCGGGTCAGCGCCTGCGTCACGATCACGCACATCGCGCCGGGGTCTTTGGGCAGCGTCCCTTTGGGGTCAAACAAATACCCCTTTTCCTTAAGCAGGTCGGTCACGTTCACCCGCCTTCGGCTCGCCGCCTGGGCGATCTCCGCCGCATCGATAAGCTCCTTCGCCGCAGCCTGGTCCTTCTGGGCAAAGGGGGCTTTACGCAGCATTTCCGCGTCGCCGGCCAGGTACGTCGGCATGGGCCCGCGTACCCACCAGTTAGTGGGAAAGTTCGCATCCAGCAGCACCAGGCCACGCGCTGCGTTCAAGTCTCCCTCGCTGGCCTTTTTAAACAGCTCCGCCCGCTGGCGCATGGGATATCCCCGCCAGTTGGCCTCGCACGTAAGCCGCTGAAACTCCTGGATCGACCCGCGTGATGCGGTCTCAAACTTCCCCCACATCGCGCACGCATCTTTTAGCTTCCCCTGTTCGATCAGGCACTGCGCCCACAGCCCATATGCCGGAATGAATCCCGGCGTCAGCTTGTCGAACGCCTCATACGTCGCCGCCGCCCCGGCCCACTCTTTGGCGCGATGTTGCTCAACCGCCCATTCCAGTTGCGCCCCGGGGTTGGACGGCATCGCCAGCGCCGCCTGCCTATGCATTTCATACGACTGCTTGGGATGGTGCCGGTAGATCACATTCGCCAGGATCAGCGTCTGAACCGGTGTTCTTGTCGCCTCGGGAAAGGTGTCAAACAGCACCTTGAACGACTCTTCAAACGCACCCTTGGCGTAAAGCTTTTCGGCTTCCCCCATCACCCCGCTGATCTTCTGCGCCGCCGTACGCATGTCCGTCGCTTCATCCGCTTTCACCACAGGCGCAAACGCAAGCACGCACCCAACCACCACCACAAAAAACACGACCCAAAATCGCCGCATAAAAACCCCAATCACACGATCAATGAAAAAGCCATCGGATCAAACCCGACCGACGGCAATGTTACACCCCAGATTCACCCGAATCCCACCGCGACGTACCCCAACTCAAAAATCCCCCAACCCTCTTCACATCTGACATCTGACATCAAACCTCTCCCTCACCTCGCCAGCCGCTGCCGGATGAACCGCGCCCGCTCTTCCCTGCGCGTCGCCGGTTCCATCGCCCGCCCAGTCACCTTCTGCAAATGCGCAGGCTGAATCAACATGAACAACTGGTTGATCGCATCCAGGTCCAGATCCTTCACCGCGCCGGCGTAAATGCCCAGCCTCAGCATCGAAAGCTGCGCCAGGGCCTCTTCAGTCCCCAGCAACCGCGCGTGGTTCAAAATCCCCCACGCACGCCAGACCTTGTCTTCCAGCAGGATCGGCCGCTGTCGCACAATCGCCTGCCGCGCCTGCTGTTCATACGAAATGATCTTCGGCACGATCGTCTCGGCGAAGTCCCTCAAAATCTCTTCCTCAGACCGGCCCAGCGTCGTCTGATTGGAGATCTGGTAAAGATCGCCCAGCGCCTCAGACCCCTCGCCGAACATCCCGCGTACCGCCAGGTGCATATCCCTCGCCGCGCGCTTCACTTTTTCGATTTCCCCCGTCACCTTCAAGCCCGGCAGATGCAGCATCACGCTCACCCGGATGCCTGTGCCCACATTCGTCTGGCAGGCCGTCAGATACCCGTATTTCTGCGAGAACGCATACGCCACGCGCTCATCCAGCGCATCATCGATCAAATTCACCAGCTCAAACACCTCGCCAAGTTGCAGCCCCGGGCGGATCACCTGAATCCGATAGTGATCCTCTTCATTCACCATCACCGAGCTGCATTCATCACCCCCCACCAGCACCGCCCGCGGGCTCTCCAGGCTCACCTGTCCGTGTTGACGGCTGATCAGGTGCCGCTCCACCAGCAACTGCCTGTCCAGGTCCGAAACGCTCGTCAGGTCGGACCATTTCATCACGCCCGCCAGCGGACTCTCCAGGAAAGCCGCATTGGTCTTTTCCATCACGTCGCGCCGTTCCTGCGCCGAGCACCTGTTGACGAACGGAAACCCTGCCAGGTTTCGCGCCAGCCTCACGCGCGACGAAATAACCACATCGGCCCCGGGCGCCTGCCCGGCAAACCAATCACCCGCGTAATCTCCAAGCTTTCGTAAGCTCATTGAACCTGGCCTTCGATCTTCTTAAGTTCATCCCTCAGCTTGGCCGCCGAACGGAAATCTTCATTCGCCACCGCGTCCGCCAGGCTCTTCCGCAGCCTCAGCAGCCGGGTATTGCGTGCTTCCTGCCCATTGGCCCGCCGAGGCACCTTCCCCACGTGCTGCCCGCCATACTCGTGCTCGCGCTCCAGCAGCGGCTGAAGCTGCTCGCTAAACGCCTCATAGCACGCCGGGCATCCCAAAAGCGCCGTTTCCTTGAATTTCGCAAACGTCAGCCCGCACCCCGCGCACGTCGGATTATCCACCCGCGCCGGAGCGCTGTGCGTCTTGATGAAATTGCTCA
>CAZIWA010000216.1:0-5337 GCA_964542875.1 uncultured Phycisphaeraceae bacterium | reverse complement strand
GTCGAAAGCGAACTCGTCCGCTACCTGGCCATGCGCCCCAAACTCATCGCCGGCCATGACATCAACCCCGCTGAAATGTGGTAACCCTCGCCAAACGGCCTACGGGCAACCTGGGCTGCCGTCCACGGCTGCCCAGGTCTTAACCTCCATCCTCAAAAAACAACACAGGCCGCCCAACCGGACGGCCTGTGCCTTGATTCAATCCGCAAAACCGATCTCAATCGTACCGGAACACACCCTTGCGCCAGGCGTACACAAACGCGATCAGGCTGGTGAGGATGAAGAACATCATCCGGAACAAAAACAGCGCGCTGTCCGCAGAACCCGTCGCCAGGCTGGGGAACACCGTCGCCCAGGGGTACAGGAACACGATTTCCACGTCGAACACCAGGAACGTCATCGCGACGATGTAGAACCGCACGTTAAAGCGCCGGTGGGCGCTCCCGATGGGGTTCATGCCTGATTCGTAAACCATACCCTTGACCTTGCCCTCCCGATGCGGGCCCAGCAAGTGCGTCAAAACCAGGTTCGCCCCGGCAAACACCACCGCCATCAGGATCAGCACCCCGAGCGGGCCGTAGTGGCTAAATGAATCAATGCTGTTGTTCATAGGCGGGAAATTATACATTCCCCCTTTCAACCCCGCACCTCCCCCAACCCATGCACCCCGCCTCAAAGAAGATGTTCTCCTTCCTTACCTCGCATTCCTAGGCTAAACTACCCGCATGGCCGATCAGGAATCGCCCATCCTCTGCCCCCACTGCGCCGCCGGCTACGCCTGGCGCTACAGCGCCGGAAACAAGCGCGTCACCTGCAAATGCGGCGCCGTCTTCCGCGTACCCCTCAACTCCTTCGCCGCCTGCGAGCTCGTCTCCAAACCCGGCGAAACCCTCCCCGCTTCCCCGGACGCAGACCTCGCCATTCAGGAAGACCCCGTCGAACCCGTCGGCTACCTGAAGGAAGTCAATCTCGATCCAAATCCCGACGAACCCCTCCTCACCGAAAACGAATCCTCCGCCCCCAAACCACCGGCCCCCGCGCCAGCCACCCCCAACGCCAAACCCAGGCGCCCGCAGATCCGCCCATTCGCCGAAACCGTCAATACCTCCTACCTGGAACCAGACAAAACCACCGCGCCCATCACCCCTAAACCCACGCCCCGACCCATCGCGGCCCTCACCGAAAAACCCGTCGACACAAAATCCGAAAACACCGCCAGCGCCCGCGATGCCTTGCTACCCCCCACCCAGCTCACGCTTCTCTGCCCTCACTGCAAAGGCGAGCTCCCCGGCAATGTCGCCGCGGACATCTGCCCGCTCTGCAACAGCGCCATCGCTCCCCCACGCGACAAAAATTTCGAGGCCAACGTCCAGAAAACCCTCGACGACCCCATCATGGCCAGCCTCCGCAAACGCGGCATGGAGCAAGTCGTCCAAACCGTCGCCCGCGAGGCCGCAGAGCGCGAAGCCCTCAACAAAAAATACGCCTTCGAACGCAAAATCTACGACGTCTGGCTCCCCATCACCGCCGCCGCCTCTTCGGTCGCCCTCATCCTCATCATCACCGGTGTCAGCCTCCGCCAGTATTCCCCGCTGCTCCTCCTGACCCACCACTTCGTCTGGCTCTTTCTCATCATGCTTCCCGCCACCCTCGCCGCCATGTGGATCGGCGACCGCACCCTCGACGCGGACTTCCATCTCGACCGCATCCTCTTCACCAAGGTCGCAGGCATCCTCCTGCTGCCCTACGCCGTCGGGCTCCTTGTCGTCCCGCACTCTTTCGACATGAAAAACCTTCTCGCCTACGCCTGCTTCCTCGTCGTCAACATCGGCGTCTACACCATCACCATCGGCACCGTCTACCGGCTGAGCCTCAGCCAGGCCGGCATCATGACCGGCGTCTACGGCATCCTCACCGTCATCTTCAGCTCCACCGCAGCCAATCAACTCATCAAGCTCATCGTCTGGCTCGTCAAATCAATTTTTTCATTCATCTGACTCCCCCATCTCCGCACAAACAAAATCTCTACTTTCCGAGCCGATTTGCCGGCACGTGCACCCGGGGGCATCGGGTTTCCGGGCTTTCGGGGCTTCAATCGAGTTCATGCCACCCAGGGTAAATCCCATTTTGCGGCATGATTTTCCCTTTGGGTTCCTCATGGACATCCAACAACCCGTCACCCGGGCGTCGCGAAATCGACAAATGCGTTTACGCTGTAATCCCTCGCACCCTCACCCGTTCCCCCGAACGAGGCAGCCCGTAATCCTTCTTGCTCGCCCCGGGATATGCGTACCCGTTGATGAACACCCGCCGGGATTTATCCGACCGGTTCGCCTGGCTCCCATGCACCGTGTACGGCCCAAAAGCCACCACATCCCCCCGCTTGATCTGCGGCGCAACGCGGTTCTTCTCATCGATCATCTCTCCCACCCTTGCCCCCACGTGCCCCAGCTTGTTGGACCCTGCGATAAACTCCAGCGGACCGTTCTCCGCCGTCGCATCATCCAGCGCCAGTGCCATCTGCACGTAGCTCCCCTTCCCGTTCACATCCACAAACCCGCCTTTTTCAATCCCCCTGTGCATGCTGTCCTGGTGCCAGTCGAACACCACGCCCGACCCCGGCCGCTTGTAGTGTGCCTGATTGATCAGGTGATCCATTTCATCAACGCCCAGTATGTCGCCGGCGATCCCCAAAAGCCGCCTGTCCCGCCCCATCGTCAACAGCGTCGGCTCGGCATTCCCGCAAAATGCGATGTGCCTCACAAACCTCGTCGCACCTGCAAACGTGAATTTGGCCCCCGCATGCGTCACGCTGGCGCTCTCGGATGTCGCCTCTTTCGCCACCCG
Organism: uncultured Phycisphaeraceae bacterium; assembly: GCA_964542875.1. Classification (GTDB taxonomy): domain Bacteria; phylum Planctomycetota; class Phycisphaerae; order Phycisphaerales; family Phycisphaeraceae; genus CAZGOM01. The sequence continues at coordinate 2,490 of CAZIWA010000216.1, read as the reverse complement.
TTCAGACAGCGCGTGCAGCCGCTCAAACGCGGCGTCTACCTCATCCATCTCCGCGGGGCCAAATACGCCTTTGATCAGCACAAACCCCTGCTCGTAAAACAAATCCACCTGCGCCTGAGTCAACTGTGACAATGCCACGGCATCTCCTTTTTTGAAATTCAAACCCTCAAAACACCAACGCCTTTTCCAGCGCCCGGCTCCCGGCCAGCACCAGCCCGACCAGCTTTTCTTCCACCAGCCCCCGATCCTCCCCCGGCCCCATTCGCTGCGATGCCCCCACCCCCGCCAGCAGTTGTCCATCACGTCCAAACACCGGCGCGCTCACCGCCACCACGCCCGACGCCCCTGCGGGCTTGGCCACATATCTCCGCTGGCGCGACAACGCTAAAAACTTCTCCAGTTCCTCTACGCTCCCCCACCCCGAGTCGTATTCCTCAAACAAATACCGCTCGCGAAACTCCTTGAGCACGCCCGCAGGCCAGTACGCCTGAAACAACAACGACGACGCGCTCCCATACACCCCCATCGCCTGTCGGCTGGGCCGCTGCACCAGCCCCGGCCGGTCCGGGCTCATCCTCAGCGTCGCCACCACATCCCCCTCCTGCACCTGCGCCAGCAGCGCCGTCGCCAGCGGCGCCTCACGCACGATCCCCTCCAGCACCACGCTTGCCTCTCGTCTGAGCCAATGCGCCGTCTGCTTGCCCACCAGGTCAAACACCCCCACCCCGATCCGATACCTCACCGCCGGTCCCGTCCTCTCCACCAACCCGCCCGCCACCAAGGTCTGCACCAGATGATGAACCCCAGGCGGCTTTTGCCCCATCGCCCCCGCCAAGTCCTGCAGACTCAACCCCTCCGGCGCATCGCCCAGCAGCTTGAGCACCTGCACCGCCTTCACCACCGATTGGACCGACTGCGCTTCACCCATTGATTCATATTAGATAAATAAATCTTTACAGTCAATAAATACCTTCATGACTGACCGAATACTCTCCCGCTCCCTCTGACGAACCCCCAACCCCAAATCCCACAAAAAAACACGCCACCCAAAAAGGTGGCGTGTTTCATCATTTCAACGATCTGCTTATCGCTCAACCAGCTTACTGAACCAGGTCGCCCGAAGCGTCCACGACAGGGTTGCTGTCGCTCTGCACGCCCTTGGTCCCCTTTTCGGGCACCTTGGGGTACACGATGTCCCGGGCCAGGCCAAACCAGCTCAGCACGCGGATCGTGTTCCAGGTCAGGTCGAATTCCCACCACTTCATCCCGTGCGCCGCCGAGCGTTGCTGCGCGTGGTGGTTGTTGTGCCAGCCTTCGCCGAAGGAGAGCAGTGCCACCCACCAGTTGTTGCGGGAATCATCGTTGGTTTCAAAGTTCCGGTAGCCCCACACGTGCGATGCGGAGTTCACGAACCAAGTCACATGGTAGCCCAGCACCGCACGCACCGCGGTGCCCCAGATCAGCCAGGAAACCCCATAAAACAGGGCGCTGTGGTCCGCCGCGCCGTAAGCCGCGCCAAACGCGTAGCCCAGGCCGAACAGGATTGCCGCAAAACCAAACTGAAACACCGGAAAGTACTTGTCGATGAACACCAGGCCCTTGTCGCGCTGAAGGTCCTTGGCCGCGTCATAGGGGTTCTGCGAGGGATGGTCACGGTATGCCACCCAGAACATGTGCGCCCAGGCAAACCCGTGCCGAGGGGTATGCGGATCCCCTTCCTTGTCCGAATGCTTGTGATGGAGGCGGTGCGTGCCGACCCACCGGATAGGCCCGCCCTGCCAGTTAATCGTACCGATGATCGCCAGCAGGTATTCAAACCACTTGGGCGTGGTAAACGACCGGTGCGTCAGCAGCCGGTGGTAGCACAGGGTGATCCCCAGCCCGCCGCCAACCCACCACATCACCGCCATCACGCCCAAACCAGACCATGTGAAGCAAAAAGGCGCGGCGAGGCAGAGAAGGTGAAGTGTCGAGATCGCAATGGTCACCGTCCAATCCCGACGCCGACCTTTTGGGTCAACCGAAGGTGCCATCGGGAGCGGTTGCGTAGCAGTTTCAGATGATTGCAAAGGAAGAATCTCCAAGGTGGCGCCTCTGGCGCCCAACAGGAACAGACCATGTCATGCAAAAACACCCAGAACTCATCGGGCCTTTTGCCTTAATTGACCCAAATATCATAGCCGATCCAACTCACTGAACAAAGGAAAATCACCAAACACACTTAACTCATTATTAAAAAGACACTTAACATTAGCCAATAACCGTGGAAAAACTTTTATCGGACGTGGCAGCTTGTCGCGAACAAACACATCCCCCCAACCCCCGTCACAACCATCGTCCAATACCCGCTAAACCTCTTTAAATAAACAGCTTCCATCAATCCATTAAGTCTGATTCCCTAGCCTCTCTCCACGATCTGAGGAGAAAGCAGGGAAATCGGGTTTCGGGTTTCGGGTTTCGGGTTTCGGGTTTCGGGTTTCGGGTTTCGGG
>CAZIWA010000215.1:0-5359 GCA_964542875.1 uncultured Phycisphaeraceae bacterium | reverse complement strand
ACCCGAACCCCGAGACCCGAAACCCGAAAAGGCCGCAAGGCCCCCTCCGATTCTGCGACCCCAACCCCGTACCCCACACCCCGAACCCCTCTTTAAGCTAAATTGTCCCTCTATGCCAGACACGGTCGACACCGACACCCCCACTGAACGTCCCCCGGGCATCGATCCCTCCGTCAACATCGATACCCCCGCGATGCGCCAGTACTTCCGGTTCAAGCGCCAGCACCCGGACTGCGTCCTCTTCTTCCGGATGGGCGACTTCTACGAAATGTTCTTCGACGACGCCATCCTCGTGCACAAAGTGCTCGGCGTCACCCTCACCCAACGCACCAAAAACGTCCCCATGGCGGGCGTCCCCTTCCACGCCGCCGAGTCCTACCTCCGCCGCATGATCCAGGCAGGCCACCGCGTCGCCGTCTGCGAACAGATGGAAGACCCCGCCCAGGCCAAAGGCGTCGTCCGCAGGGATGTCACACGTGTCATCACCCCCGGCACCCTCACCGATGAATCCTTTCTCGAAGAAGGCAGTTCCAACCACCTCGCCGCCGTCGTCTTTCATGATCTGGACGACAAGCAGCCCGGCGCCTCCGTCGCCTGGGCCGAGCTCTCCACCGGCGCATTCCATCTGGCCACTTTCCCCGCAGCCTCCCTCGCCGATGAACTCGCCCGCATCCGCCCCAGCGAACTGCTCTACATCGAAACCTCCGACCACCGCCCCCCCCAGCGGATCACCCAGCTCGCCGAACCCCTCGGCTGCGCCATCGCCGGCCGCCCCGGCTGGCAGTTTCGCACCAAAGACGCCATTCAAACCCTCAAAACGCAATTCGGCGTCGCCACCCTCTCAGGCTTTGGCCTCACCGATGAAGACCCTGCCATCGGCCCCGCCAGCGCCATCATCCAGTACCTGCTGGAAACCCAGAAAACCAAGCTCGCCCCCCGAACCGGCGTCCGCCCCTCTACCCCGGGCGCTTCTGAGACTTCGGATGTCTCAGACCCGGAACATCGGACGCGGGACACGGGACGATCTTCTCTCCAAAACCCCCTTCCCCACCTTTCCCCTCCAAAACGCTTCGACCAGTCCCAATTCATGGTCGTCGACCAAACCTCCCTGCGCAGCCTGGAGGTCGAACGCACCATCCGCTCCAACGGCACCCAGGGCACCCTGTTGGGCGTCTTCCAGAAGTGCTCCACCCCCATGGGCAAGCGGCTCATGCGTCAGTGGCTCTGCTACCCCCTGGCCGATAAGCAAGCCATCCAGACGCGCCAGCGCACCGTCGGGGCAATGATCGAAGACCCTGCCTTCCGCGAAGCCCTCAGCACCGTGCTGGACTCCATACAGGACGTCCAGCGCATCCTCTCCCGCGTTGCCATCGGCCGCGCCACCCCGCGCGATCTGGTCGCCCTCTCCATCAGCGTCGCCCAGGGCCCCCGCCTGGCGGACCTGCTCGACGCCCGGCCCAGCGTCCGGCCCCTCTTTGAACGCCTTAGCGCCCTGGCCCCCGGCCTGGACGCCCTGTCCAAACACCTCCAGCAGGCCTGCATCGACTCGCCCCCCAACCACATGCGTGACGGCGGGCTCATCCGCGACGGCTTTGATGCACACCTCGACGAATGCCGCCAACTCCAGACCGACAGCGACATCTGGCTCGCCAACTACCAAAAAACGCTCATTCAGTCCTCCGGCATCAACTCCCTGAAAGTCGGCTTCAACAAGGTCTTCGGCTTTTACATCGAGCTCACCGCCGGCCAGCGCGACAAGGCCCCCGCCGACTGGTCCCGCAAACAAACTTTGAAGAACGCCGAACGCTTCATCACCCCGGAACTCAAGGACTACGAAGGCCGCGTCCTCACCGCCAAGGACCGCGCCATCGCCCGTGAAGGCGAACTCTTCTTTGGCCTCTGCTCCCAGATCGCCGAATGCCTCCCCCAGCTCCACAGCTTCGCCGAGGCCGCCGCCGAACTGGACGTCCTGGCCTGCTTCGCCGATCGCGCCGTCAAGCACCGCTACTGCCGTCCCGAACTCGTCGACGAACCCATTCTCGACATCAAAGCCGGCCGCCACCCCGTGCTCGATGAACTCCTGGGCGACCGCTTCGTGCCAAACGACATTCTCCTGGGCTCCACCTCCAAGACCGACCCCGGCCAGACCCTCGCCCTCATCACCGGCCCGAACATGGCGGGTAAATCAACCTACATCCGCACCGCAGCCCTCCTCACCCTCCTGGCCCACACCGGCAGCTACATCCCCGCAGACGCCGGCACCGTCGGCATGTGCGACCGCGTCTTCACCCGCATCGGCGCATCCGATGAACTCCACGCCGGCGCCTCCACCTTCATGGTCGAGATGACCGAGACTGCCAACATCTGCCACCACGCCACTGCGCGCAGCCTCGTCATCCTTGATGAAATCGGCCGCGGCACCAGCACCCTGGACGGCCTTTCCCTCGCCTGGGCCATCGCCGAACACCTCGCCCAGAAGCAACCCCGCACCCTCTTCGCCACCCACTACCACGAGCTCACCAGCCTCGCCGACGAGCCAGACGGTTACCCAAACGTCACCAATCTCCACGTCACCGTCCGCGAGTGGCAGGAACAAATCGTCTTCCTCCACCGCATCGCCCCAGGCCGCACCGACCGCAGCTACGGCATCCACGTCGCCAAGATCGCCGGCCTCCCCCAGGACGTGGTCAACCGCGCAAACGCCCTGCTCTCCCAGCTCGCCGTCAGCCATTCCGGCAAATACGACGTACGCCCCTCTCCCCCTCTCGATCAGGGAGAGAGTGAAAGCACCTCCGGCGCTAGAAAACGCAAGCCCAAACCCAACGAACAACTCTCCCTCTTCACCGAATACCTCGACCACCCCGCCATCGCCAAACTCAAAACCATCGACCTCGACAACCTCACGCCTGTTCAAGCTTTTGAGATCCTCCGCAAGCTCCGCGAAGCCGCCAACCAAGGCCAATGACCTTCTATTATTAACCCGACCCATTTGGGGGGCACATCACAGCCCGAAGCGGTGCTGCGTCTTGCACGCGCCCACAAAAACCATCCCACAAACTTATACTCCCCGTATCCCCATCCCCCATTCCGAGGACCCCATGACCCCAGCTCAAATCGCGGATGTCATCGCCACCATCGGTGCCGATGTCTGCTACATCACCGTCAAGCCTGAAAACGGCCAACCTCACGCCATCACCATCAGCCGTTTAAACGAAACAGGCTCCCTGGACCTCACGCTCAAAAAACCCGAAGATCCTCAACCCCTCGATGGCCCAAAAGACAAAGCGGCCCAGGCGCTAGGCGGCAAATCCATCGGCTCAAAAATCGGCCTCGACCCATTCACCAAACAAAAAAAGACCCTCGGCGGTTCCTGGGTCATCCCCGCCACCTCCCCCTCTCACGCAGCAGAACTCTGCGTCCTGATGTTCACCCAGATTCTGGATTACCCCGCTCAAACCGTCCTTATAGCTGAGGCAACAAAAGCCTGACCATGCCATCACCACAGTGAGTGCCCAGGCAGCCGGCTTATCCTCCGTCTTACTGCCCCAGCCTCTTGGCCACCTTCGGCTCCAGATGCCCGTAATAAAACTCCGCGATCATCTGCGCACCGTACGTGTTGGGATGCTTATCGCCCACCAGCCCCGTGGGGTTGTCCGCGGGCGTTTTCACGCACCGCTTGCCCACATGCGAAAGCGGTTGGTGATGCCAATCCCAATCGCCCGCGGCGCTGCGCTGAATCATCATTTCATCCAGCCGCATCACCGTCAGCCCCATCTCTTCACCGGCTTTGATCGCCTCCGCGTCATACGCCTGAGACTTGCACGGAATCGTCGTGCTCAGCACCACTTCCGCATGGGGGTGTACCTTTTTCACGATGTCACGCGCCACGTGCAGCAGCCGTCCAAACTCCTTGGGCTCCACCTTCCGGCTCTCATCGTTGAGCCCGTACCGGATCATCACCACTTCCACTTTGGGAAACACTTTCAGTTCGCGCTCAAAGCGCCCCGTCTCGATCACGCGAGGCAGCGTCTCTCCGCCTTCAGCCAATCCATGCACATCGATCCTATGGTCTGAAAACCGGTCGCGCAGCAGCAGTTCCAGCCGCTTGGTCAGCCGATGCTCATGGGGCAGATAGCACACCATGTCCGTGCTGTCGCCAAACACCAGCACAGTCACGTCCGCATCGTCCTTGGCGGCCTCCAGCGCTTCCACCTTCACGTTCCGAATGCTGATCTTCCCCTTGTGATGGTGCCGCACATGCATCTCCGCGCAGGTCACCGGTCCGCGCCGCCTCACATCGATGGAGTACGTGCGCCACGGGTTGGTCCCCGTTTCGGGATACAAAAACGTGTCCCAGAAAATCGGCCCCTGTGCATATTCAACATTGAAAAACACCGCGCTTCCCAGCCCCTGCACGCCCGTCACGCCTTCGCACTTGATCTCCGCGGTGATCCTCACCGGCACATCCGCCGGCGTCTTCACTTCCAGCCGCTTGATCCAATCCGCGCGCTTGCCGTCGGCCTTTTCGTTGACCAATTCCACCGTTTCATCCAGCGACGCCAGGACCTGTGCTTTATCTGCCACGTGATCACTCCTGAATTAAATGCCCAGTCAAGTGCGCGAAAATTTAACACAAAACTCGCTGGCCCATCTCGTTGAAACCCCAACTCTCTCCCCATCCTCTTGCTCATCTTCGATTCTCTAAACCCCGCTCAAAAATTCTTCCCCTCAAATTCCAAACCTCCGCTATCATCCCACCCATGAATCAACCCACCTCTTCCACCCTCAAAATCGCCGTCATCGGCGGCACCGGCCTCGGTAACGCCTTCGCCTCCGAAAACGGCTCGCTCCACGACATCGACACCCCCTTCGGCAAACCCAGCGCACCCATCCTCCAGGTCAAATGGGCCGGCAACGACGTCTTCCTCCTCAAGCGTCACGGCGAAGGCCACGCCTTCAACCCCTCCGCCGTCCCTTATCAGGCCAACATCTTCGCCCTCAAAAAACTCGGCGTCACCCACATCGTCGCCTCCGGCGCATGCGGCTCGCTCCGCGAACACATCGCCCCCGGCGACCTCGTCATCGCCGACCAGATCATCGACAAAACCCACAAACGCGCCAACACCTTTTTCACCTCCGCCGCCGTCCATACCGAGCTCTCCGAACCTTTCTGCCGCGTCATGCGCAAGTGGCTTTTAAGCGCCACGGCGAAACTCCAGGAAACCGAGCCCGGCACCAAAGTTCACGACAAAGGCACCTACATCTGCATGGAAGGCCCCGCCTTCTCCACCCGCGCCGAAAGCCACATGCACCGGGCCTGGGGCGCCGACCTCGTGGGCATGACCGCCATGCCCGAAGC